>NZ_JAJKFT010000010.1:633354-950031 GCF_020966755.1 Blastopirellula sediminis | reverse complement strand
GGCATAGTTGTGCATCGCCAGGCCGAGTCGCTTCATGTTGTTGGTGCAGGCCATCCGCCGCGACGCTTCGCAAGACCGGCGCACCGCCGGCAACAACAGCGCAATCAAGAGGCAGATGATCCCGATCACAACCAACAACTCGAGGAGCGTAAAGCCGCGCGGGCGTTTCTTTGCAGGTAGAACGTTCATGATGTCGACTCGGGGGTGAGAGAAGAGGAGTTTTGGGGCGCCGTCCAGAGCCGCCAAAGTTCGTACCCGGCCAGCAGCGATAGCCAGCTGAGCCACGCGTTGATCTGGTACGCCTGATCGGTGTCTTGATCGAGCGTATAGAGTAGACCGTTGACGACGCGAAATAGCAGCGGTGAGATCAACAGCAGCAGACAACGATTGGCCCAGTGGCGATGCGCCGGAATCTGACGGCGCACCGCATAGTAAAGGGCCGCGGCTGCGGAACCGCCGGTGGCGATCGCCAGCGCTGCAAAACCCCAACCGGCGATTGCGCCGGTCAGGGCCTGCGTCGACATGACCAGACCGCTTGGCAGCAGTCCGCCAAAGAGGACGACCATCTGCGCGCGTCCCGCCCAACGATGGGCCGCGTGCTGTCGCCAACGCGGACCACTGAAGAGCAGAAAGGCGCCCAGCAGCAGCGCTGCTGGGCCTGCGAACAAGTGGACGTAAAACGCAACCGCGTACCAGCCGACAAACGTATCTTGGCGGCCGGCGAGAAAGTTCGACGTGAAGTCTGGGGGAAAGTAACGGCGATATTCCCAGACGATCGAAAGGAGAACTTTCGCCAGGAGAAGCGCAATCGCTAGCGCCGCAAGCTTATGCAGTTGGCGCCTCCGATTCGAAGTCGCCGTTTCAGTACTCACCGATTACTTCCCCTCCATTCGCCGTGCCAAGCGCGCCCCAAACGCCATAAGGACTCTCGAAACCGATCTGCGACAATTCTTCTTGCGTCGGCGTTGGCAGGGTCAGATCGCCGCAGTCAATGTCCTCGGGGATGAAGCGGACCGATCCGTCCGCCAGCGCGACTTGCGCCCCTTTGATATGAAAGCCGCTGAGCGAATAGAGGCCGTCCCCTGCTTCCTTTGCAGCGACGACGCAGCTGGGGCTGTTGGGCGGGAGGATCGTATTGAATTGGCTATCGCCGGCCGAGCCGTCGGCCCAACGACCGCCGCGGCCGAAGTCGCTCAAGGTGAATTTGTCGGCGTAGTAGGGAGAGTTGTCCCGCAGGCGGAACTGCGCGCTTCGGCTCGGATTCTCCAAGAGTCTGCCGGAGGACATCGTCACGTATTGGCCGACGATCAATGTTTTCTCGCGGTTGCCGATTTCCCCCAGCATGATCGTATTGCTGGTTCCGTCGGTGATGTTTTGGAAGCGGATCGTTCGATCGGCGCCAAATACGCCACGCCGTGTGTCCTGCGGCAGATCGACGCGCGACGTATGGAGATTGCGGGTCCGGTCGCCAATGCAGAAGGCGTAGTTCGTCTGACCCAGCTCGTTTTTCTCCTTGCGTTCGGCGCTACGGCAATGGAGCAAATCGAGTTCGAGTTTCCACGGAGGATAATCGGCGATCCAGGGCGCCGGGCCCATCGCAGGAAACTCCTTCCCGGAATCGCTGTACGGCTGCCGGATCTGATCGTGCAGATTTCTCTGCTCGAGAAACGGCAGCAGGTCGACCATTCCGCTCAAGCGACCGACGTTGCTCGCCATTGGGTCATCCGGCAGTTTGGTCCCGCCGATCGCCGCCGGAAAAGAGCGGAACGTATCGTGATAGTTGTGAATCGCCAGGGCGAGTTGTTTCAGATTGTTGCTGCAGTTCATCCGCCGCGAGGCCTCGATCGAATGACCTCCGGCAGGCAGCAGCAACATCAGCAACAGGATCAAAATAGCGATGACGACTAAGAGTTCAAGCAACGTAAGGCCGCGAACCGCTGTTGGCGGTTCTCTTCGTGGAGTCGCGTTCATGGATGGGGTCCCGAATGAAAATGAATGGAATGTAAGGAGCATCCATTCCAGCGGGGACGCAAGTGGTGCACGAAGATCACCAAGCACGCGCGACTCGCCGAGCGAGTAAATGAATAAAATGATGCCTTCGTCTCCACGAGGGAGACGAATGGTTGCGGTCGTTGCGTCTTGCCGAATTCGATTGCCAGGAGTAGTTCCGCCCTCCTCTGGAGCTGGGCTCTACTCGGCAGCGTAGCCGACTTCTCCGTTAGGTTCCACACTTTGGCGCGCTAGCAGGCGCATTTTCGGCCAAGCGAAACTCCGGGCCGCTAATAGACTTACTGGCCGTTACGGCGTGGGCCCCTTCGGCCATTCCTGCGGCTGAAAATAGTCGGTCCAGTTCTTCTGAAACATCGCGGAAGGAATTCGAATATTTTCGGCCCACTTCAGCGAATCCATTTGCAGGCCAAGGTCGACCCCTTTGAGCCGCTCTGACCCACGAGTCCCTTTTCCCCAAACCGGATTTCCCGCTGCGTCAAATAGCGTCAGGCTGACGACAACTTCTTCGAGCGGCATCTGGACGTCCCGTTGGGATGAGGGAACCATCGTCGTCTCGCGCGTGGTCGAGAACTTGAACTTTACGGCCGCTGTGGGATCGATCGTGAAACCGGCGGCCACCATTTTGTTGAGGACGGCGGCGCGCGTTTCTTCCGGCTGCGGCAAGAAGCTTTGAAATTCGAGCGCCACTTTCGAACCGGGTTCGACGACGGCGTATGCGGGAAGCGCAAGTTGCGGAAATGAGAAGTTCTCGATTCCGAGACTGCGAGCGTAGTGCTTCGAGCCGGTACTGTGTCCGGTGCGCTCCACCACGTAGATTCGATCTTCCGGTCCGCTGCAAAAGACCGATGGCGTTTTCCAGAGGGACGAAACCTGCTTTTGACGCCAATCGATGAGGATGCCCCCTGGATCGTTCCCCAAGCTGCTGCTCATCTGAAAGACTCCTTGGTCTCCCAGCGGTACGAGCGTGCCGCCGTGCGTTTTGACCGGAATGAACAAACGATCTTGGATTTCGCCGGAGGGGACGTCCCACCGCACCAACAGCTGCGACGGATCGTCGTTAAGCTTGCCGACGATCGTCTGGCCGTCGGCCGAGTAGGCGGCGCTGATCACGCGCTGATCGACGCCGGCCAATTGCCCGATCGTCTGACCGGTCAACGAGTCATGAATCGTGCCGGTATGGAGATTCAGAAACTGACGACGATTGGGGCTGAAGCTGGGCGGGGCGCTGGCCGAGATTGAATAGATCGGCTCGCACGCGGGAAGGCGCCACATGGTCATTTGCCGATGTCCTTCCAGCACCAGCACGTGCGTCTTGTCGACGAAGCCGGCCCAAGTTGGCAGCTCGTCACGTCCGTTGGTGAGAGGAACGGCCCGCCAACCGACGGCATGTCGGCCGAGCTGCGGCGCCCAGACGTCGAGACGGCTGAAGCCAGCCAGAGACATTTTGTCGCCGGTTAGTAAGAGCGTGCCGTCGGGACTGATGTCGAGCAGTTCGGAATGTTCGGGGACGTCGATCTGGGCCAGTTTTTTATTGCTCGCCATATCGTAGGTCGCCAACGCATAAAGCTTTTCGGGGGCGAGCGGACCTTCGGTGATCGCGTGACGTTCGTTGGTGAACACCGTTTCGATTTGCGCGGCCAAAACGCCGGCTCCCGAGACGGCGAGATGCCGTGGAGGATAGTCGGTCCCAAATTCGTTTTCGCTCAAGACGATTGGGCCGGTCGGCAAGCGGTTGGTAAATGCGTCGATCGGCGTGGGAGCGTCGATCTTTTTCGGCGCCGGCGGCGGCATGTTATAACGCTCGGTCCTAGTCAGCGGCGGCGCCGCGACGGCCGTCGATTTGCGGACCGCTTCGTAGGCGGCGATCGCCTCCTTCGGCATCGGCCCGACGCTGAGCGTCGTGATGAAATCTCCTTTGGGCGTCCGTTCGTCTTTGGAATAGAGAAACAAGCCGCTGGTCAATGCCTGTACGGTATCGGCTTCTTCCTGCGCGAGCACCCAATAGGGACAACCGGTCGTCGCTTCAATCAAGATCGTACCGTCCAACAGCAGCGACTTGCCGTCGGGAAGCCAGACGAACTTCGCCGCTTTGTCGCTGTGCGTGATTGTGAGTAGCGACTTTTTCTGGGTCGTGGGACGATAGACGAGCAATTCGCCGGACTCCATGCTCCAGATGGCGAAGTTATCGAACTGACCATGGGCGTACGACGCAGCCAGGTAGCGGCCATCGGGAGAGAAGGCGATGCCGTCGAAGCGATAGCCATATCGATCCAGCGGAAACGGCACTGGCGTCTCCTGGTCGACGCCGCGCTGCGTCAGATCGAAAATCCGCAACCGATCGACATCGAGCGCCGCGAGGTAACGACCGCCGGGACTGACGGCGATGGCGACGTCTCGATCTCCCCGATCGGCCCGCGACGACAACGCCAAGGTCCGAATCGGTTCGCCTCCTTCCGGCTTCCAGACGCCGACAAGCCGTTGATTCTTGCCGTTGTAATGAACGATCAAATGCTGATCGCTGCTGAACTCGACCGCATCGACGTCAAAGTACCGGACGCCCAGGTCGATCGTCTTCGAGGCGCCTGACTGCACGTCGAAGATCAATACTTTGCCGTCCGGGTCTTCGTAGGCGACGTAGGCGCCAGTCCGATCGAACGTGGCGTGTTGCGATTGGTGGGGGAACGGAATTTCGGCGCCAACGAGCGTCCCTTTGGCAAGATCGAGCAGCTTGGCCGCGTCGGCATCGGTATCGACGACCAGCAGAAACGGGGAGACGTACGGCGACGAGAAGTACTCGCAGTGCCGGGGCAAGTCGGGAAACTTTCGGGAGGGGGCGAGCGGCTGTGCGTTGGCCCGCGGGTCGACCATCGCGATCCACTGCGGATCGTCAGGCTCTTTCGGCTTGGGCTTGGACGGCGACGTCGTCGTGGCGGGTGGAGTCGTCGTTCCGGGACGCCGCGGCGGAAGGAACGAGTTGTCGGGCGTCATCTCCGCGACCTTCGGCGGTTCGGGCGTGGGCGCTGCGGGGGGCGGCGTTTCCAACTTCGGCGCTTCCGCTTGCGGTCGCAGCGCTTCGACCGATGCGGCAAGCTGCGGCGGAACATGTTGGCGCAACGAGATCGGCGTGATCGCCGCGGCCGGGGCCCCTTTCTCGCCGAGGTAAACATGCCCCAGCAAGTAACGATCGCTGCCGAGCGGATAGAGGGACGCTTCCTTCTTGAGCCCCAGATGCGGCACGAGCGTCGCGCTATTCACATCCACGGCGCCGTAGCGACTGACGAGCCAAGGCGCTTCGTTGCGGAGCCAAGGCGTTGGATCGAGCGTCCCCTCTTGGCGATCTTCCCCCAGCGCAAGATCTCGGAACGTCGCCTGACTGGTCACTAGATTGCAAGTGATCAGCCGCGTCGTTTGCGAAGAGTAATCGGCCAGCAGATAAAGCTTCGTCCCGTCGAGCGTGAAGCCGCCGGCCAAAATGCGCTCCGGCGCCAGGCGATCTTCGGCTTGCAGGTTTTCGATCTTGCCAAGTTCGGCGCCGCTTTCCAGCTCACGAAACGTCAGCGTTTGTTGCGATCCGACCAGCACGAGCTTTCCGCCGGGGCTGACCAGGTGAGAGTCGCGGAGATAGACGCCGGAGTTTTTCCACTGAAAGTGTTTGGCCCGCTTACCGGTATCGATGTTCCAAATCACATAGTTCCGCTCATTCGAACGAGCGTCGTCGTAAGCGGCCATCACTTGCGTGTTGTTGAGAAACTCGAGCGAAACTTCGGCTTTATCGCTGAGCGCCGTTTTCAACAGCGCTACTTTGCCGGCGTCGAGGTCGAGTACTTGGAGCTCGCAGTTGTAATCCGCGTTTGCCGGGGCGACGACAAGGTAGCGCCCGTCCGGCGAGACGTCATGAATCGCGAGCGGTTTTCCGTCGGCCGCCGCGACTCGCTTCACTTCACCGCCGGTTTCCAAATCGAAAAGGACATAATCGCCGCCGCTCGACGCCGCCGCGAATTTGCTGGGACGTTTCGAAAAGCGGGGCGCCGTCGGCAACTTGCCGAACAGGGCCAGCGACGTTTCGCTCGTGGGCGGGTTCGCTGACGCGGGATCGGGCTTGACCAACCAGGTCGCTGGGATAACCGGCGCGGGAGTTCCCGTCGCGGCGAGTTCGGCGCCGGGGCGGGTGATCGTTTGCAAGACGCGCTTCCCGCCGATATCGGCCCAAGCGACGACGCGATGCTCGTCGAGTACCGCCCGCTCACGCGAGTCATTTTCGAGCTCATCGAACTCCGGCGTCGGCGCCGGAGCATCGCGGCGCCAAGTCAAGCGACCGAGCAACACCCAGCCGCTGCCATCGGGAAGGTAAGCGAGCGGATGTGCGTAGTTGCTGATGGTGACTCCGGACTTCAACTTCTCTTTGTAGGGGAGCCACGACTTATTCTGCGTCAGATCGCCGGTCGTCAAGTCCCACTCGAGCACACGGATTGCGCCGCCGCCGGCTGGGTTCACAAACGTGGCGAGATATTTGCCGTCGGGGGAGAAGACGAGCTCCTTGACGTTGACGAAGTTGTCGACGGCGCCGCCGGGGAGTTCCTTTTTGCCGACGCATTGGCCTGACTCGATGTCATGAACCACCAGCGCCTGGCCGATCAGGGCCGCTAGATATTTTCCGCCGGGCGATACGCCCCACGCGCCCGAGATAAAGACCGCTTTGGGATCCAGGTTGGCGAGCGGAAACGTGCGCGGCTGCGTCAAGCTGCCGATGTCGATCACCATCGCCTGGCCCCCGCCTAGTCCTTTGCGAAGGCCGACGACGCGCTTCGGTCCGGCGAAATGGAGGGTTTGGTTGAGCGGAGACAACTGAATATTTCCACTCGCGGGAGGACAAACGTCGCCATGGACGCGACCCGTTTCGAATGACCAGAAGCGAACATGTTCCGGCCCCGGCTCGAGCACCTTCTCGGCGATCAGTTTGCCATCGGGACTGAAGTTGAGCAGTGCAATGGGCATTCCTTTGCCCTGCAGGCGGATGACCCCTAACGACTGGCCGGTGCGTAGATCTAGCATCTCGGCCTTGTCGGGCGACTCGAGATAAGCGAGCGGCGGCCAGGCGAGCGGAAACTGAACCGAAACGCCTTGCTCGGTGGTGATCGGATAGCTGGCCGTGACGGGCGGAAGTTCTGGTCCCGGATCGGGCCTCACGCTCCAAGCGATCGGCGTCGGCGCGGATGCAGTAGGCGCAGCCGTTGTCCTTGGCGTCGGCGGCGACGCTGGTTTCGAACATCCCGCGGCGACGATTAGCGCCAAGATGACGGTTACGGCCAAAGATCTGCGTGGGAGTTTCATCAAGGTTCCCAACTAGATTGCGAAGAGCGAGAGAAGGAAGCGAGGGGAGCGGCGCTAGCCCGTGAGGGCTAGGCCGGTTTCGTCATAATACCAGTTGTCGGATGGAGTAAAAAGCTTTCGTTTGACGGGACTGTTGATGGAAGCGACGAAATCGAGGGACTATGCTGATGAGGTGATAAATCCCGCCTCTTCCTCTTTTCTGCGAGCCAGCCCGCCAATGAAACCTCGCCTCTATTCATGCCTGTTGATCGCGGTCGCTACTCTCTTGAACTTGCTCGCTACGCTGGGCCATGCGCAGCAGATGCCGCGGGCGGATGTGATTGACGTCCCTGCAATCGGCGAAGGACTGTGCGTTAGCAATGTTTTTCAAGCCAACATGGTGCTGCAGCGCGACAAGCCGATTCATGTTTGGGGTTGGGCGAATCCTGGCGAGCAAGTCACTGTCGCGTTCGCCGGCGGCGAAGCTGCGGCCGAAGCGGGGAAAGATCGCCGGTGGAAAGTGACCCTACCGGCCGTCAGCGCAAACGACAAGCCGCAGTCGATGACGATCAGCGGCGGCGGCCAGACGATAGTGCTCGACAACATCCTGGTTGGCGACGTCTGGGTGCTTGGCGGACAGAGCAACATGGAGTTTGAACTGGCGAAGGTCGAAAACGGCAACCTTGAAATCATCTCGGCCAACTTGCCCGAGATCCGCATCCTGACGGTTCCCTATGGCCAAGGTCCAGAACTTCAGCCAGGCTTCGCGCGGCTTCATCAGTGGAGCGATTGGTCGAGCCGGCATTTTCGCAAGGGAGATTGGGACCAGTGTACGCCGGAGATTGCTCGCGAGCTGTCGGCGATCGGCTTCGTCTTTGCGCGCCGCGTGCACATGGCAAGCAATGTACCCATCGGCGTGATCGATGCGTCGCGCGGTGGGACCACGGTCGAAACCTGGACGCCGCTTGCCGATCTGCGGGCGATGGAGAGCGCAACGACCAAGGCGAAAGTTGCGTCGTTTGACGATGCGGTCGCGGCGTGGGACCCGCAGGCCGACTTGGAGAAACGGATCGAGCAGCACGCCGCGTGGATCGAAAGACAGACCAAAGAAGGAAAGTCGATTCCGGCCGACAAGCGTCAGCCGCCGAGCGATCTGCAGCCGGGCCCAATCGCCAACCACAACTTCCCCGGCCACTGCTACGCCGGGATGATCGCGCCGCTGGCCGGACTTTCGGTCAAAGGAGCGATCTTCCACCAGGGGTACAACAACGCGTTCGACGGTTCGGCCGGCGGCGAAATGTATGGCGACATTTTTCCGGTGATGATCCGCGCCTGGCGCAATGCGTTCGGCGATCCGGAAATGCCGTTCGGCATTCTCTCGCTTTGCACCGATGGCTATCCGCAAACGCGCGACGACTATTGCGAGAAGATGTTCGACGCCGGGATTGATATCCGCGCCGCGCAGTACCAGACCTTTCTCGACCTCTATAGCGCCGGCGATAAGAACATCGGCTTCGCGAGCACCTACGACCTGCGCCGCCGCTGGTATCATCCGCAGCTGAAGTTGCCGGCCGGCGAACGCATCGCACGCTGGGCGCTAGCGACGCAGTACGGCTTCGAGCGACAAGTCGAGTGGAAGCCGCCGATGCTGTTAGGAATGGAGAAACAAGACGGAGCGCTCTTCCTCAACCTCGATACCGAGGTCGGCGATCCGGAAGAAGGGGTGATCGAAGGCTTCGCGATCGCCGGCGCAGACCGCAAGTTCCATCCCGCCGACGTCGCCTATGCCGAGAAAGGAAGAGACGATCGCGGCCGAGTCCAATACGATCGCAAGCGGCTCGTCCTGACCAGTTCGATGGTCTCGGAACCAATCCACTTCCGCTACGCCTGGGGACGCAATCCACTGGCCAACCTCCAAGCGATCGGCAACAAAGATATCCCCTTCGGCACCCAGCGCAGCGACGACTGGCCGATGGAAGAAGTTCCGCTCGGCGTCCTCGGCGACGAGGTGACCTTGCCAATCTCCCGCGGCGACCGCAGCAAGATCATCCAGGCATTGCGCGAGCAGGATAAACAGCGCCGCGTGAAAGAAGCGGAGGCGGTCCTCAAGGAGAGTGGCGGACGGTAGGTAATCCCCAGCTCGCAACCTTGACATCCCCCTCTTTAGTGGGTTCAATGGATAGGTGGTCTTATCTGCCAGATTCGGAGAATCCTATGCGCCGTTATCTTCTTTCTTCCCTCAGCGCGTTGCTGCTGTTGTTGGTCGCCTCCACAGGCTTCGCGCAGGGGATTGTCGTCCAAAATCCGTCGGCGGCGCCGAAGATTTCGTTGGATGCGGCACTCGCTTCGGTTCGTTGGCAAGGTCGCGTTCCTTCGGCGGCGAGCCTTGGCGATAAGACGCCGGTCGTGCTGGTCTATGCGTCGTGGTGCCCCAAGTGCAACGTCTGGTCGCCCGAGATGTTCGCCCAGATCAACAAAGCGATCCAAGACAAGCCGGTGGTGCTGTTCGCGATCAACGCGGACGAAAACACCCGCGGCGTAAACTACGCGCTAGAACGGAATCTCATCGGTCCGAACATCTTCCACGGCGACGATCCGACCATCGTCCAGCGGATGGGTTTCGAGAGCGAACTCTTCTACTATTCGATGTTTGAAGACGGCATGCAAACCAACCGCATGCAGGCCGGCGCCTATTACAAACGCCCCGACGGCACGCAGCATTACGCCATCGCGCGGGAGATCGAAGCGGACAAGAAGGGAACCTTCTCGGTCATCAAGCCGGACCAGTCGGCAGGCCTGAAACAAATCTTGTGGCCGGCCGAACTCGGGGGCAAGCTCGACGAACGTTCGCTGCTCTCGATGCGAAAGAATCTGGACGAGTCGCTGACCAACGAATTCAACAGCGCGATCGTCGACTATCTCAACAACCAGATCGAAAAGATCAAACTCTCCCGCAGCGGAACGGTCCCCGAACAGATCGCCGGCTACGAACAAGCGAGCAAACTCGCGAACGATTTCAAATCGACGTCGCAAGGAAAAGCGTGCCGCGAGCTGGTCGAAAAACTGGACGAAGACAAAGCCTTCCAAGACGAGGTCCTCGCCAAAAACCTCTACGACCAAGGCCGAGCCCGAGCCAAATCGGCCGTCGATCTCCGCCGGCAGATGGGGCGAATTGTGAGCCGGTATCCTGATTCTTATTATGGGCAGGAAGCGCAGAAAGCGATTGCGGCTACGCAGTAGGAAGCCGACTTCTAATGACGAATAAGGCCCGTGGATGATCCGTCATCCTCGAAACGCGCTACAAGCCTTAGACATGGTCTTTCCCTCGTTGTGGAGCGAGAGCCCATTGCCGCCGCTCAGAACAGCCGCGTTGAGGCGCGAAGCGTGCTGGCTGGCGGTCACCAATTCTAGAGAACATCGATAAGACCGCGACGGCGAGATGTCCCCCGCAGATTCGGCGGCTGCCCCTTTTCCCCTATTTTTTCTGCTAGCTGACAGCGGCGGGGTCAGCTAGGGCGGCGATTGCGATTTAAGCTTTACCCAAACCTGAAATTCGCTTATCAATTCACCTCCTGAGCCCGACAATCGCCGCAATCGGGACTGTTTTCGCATCTCTGTGGGGTTGGGGTGAAGTCGATGCGTCGTATTCATGGCAAACGAGCCCTGGTCACCGGCGCGGCAAGCGGGATCGGACGCTCGATCGCGATGCAATTGGCTCGGGAGGGCGTTCATCTTGCCCTGCTTGACCACAACGAGGTTGAGTTGAAGCAACTCGACGCCAAGGCCCTGGGAATCGACGCTGAGCCGTTACATCTGATCTGCGACTTGCGTGACCGTGAGCAGATCCAGGAAGCCGTACAACAACTGATCCGACACTGGCAAGGCGTCGACATCTTGATCAACAACGCCGGCGTCGCCTACTACGGCTCGACGCACGCGATGTCCCAAGATGAGTGGCAGCAAATTCTCGGCGTTAACTTGTTGGCGCCCGTCGAACTCACACGCTTGCTGCTCCCTTATTTGCTTGCCGAACCCGAAGCGCACATCGTCAATGTTTCGAGTATGTACGGACATCTGGCGACGAATCGAAGTACGGCATACCACTTGACCAAATTTGGCCTGGTCGGCTTTAGCGAAGCGTTGCGAGCCGAATACGCGCGGAGCGGATTGGGAGTCACGTCGCTCTGCCCTGGCTTTGTCGCCACTGGCCTTTTTTCGTCGATGACGTCCAGTACCGACCGAGAAGCTCAGCCGCCCGCTTGGATCTGCACCTCCTCTGAATATGTGGCGTCCTTGACGATCCGTGCGATCCGTCGAAATCAGCGGACGGTGTTCGTCGGCTGGCTTGCACGCTTGGCTTGCTTCGTTCGCCGCGTCTGGCCGGGTTTGTTCGACCAGTTCTACCGCTTGCGCCGCCCGGAGTTCTTCAAGCGTCGCATTTTCGCTCCCGTGAGACAACTAATCGATTCCCGCTCATGAGTATTCTCAAGAGAGTCTGTGTGATCGGCGCCGGCTCGTCCGGAATCGTGGCCGCCAAATCGCTTCAACAGCAAGGCGTTCCCTTCGACTGTTTTGAATTGGGGTCGGGCGTCGGCGGTGTGTGGCGTTACGACAACGACAGTGGATTGTCGCCAGCTTATCGCTCGTTGCATATCAACACGTCTCGGCAGCGGATGTGCTTCTCCGACTTCCCGATGCCTGCGGATTATCCCGACTTCCCGCACCACAGTCTCATCCTTCGGTACTTTGAAAACTACGTCGACCATTTTGACATTCGCCGTAACATTCGCTTTCGAACTCGCGTTGAGAGCGTTCGGCCGCTAGTCGATGGCTGCTGGGAGGTAACGACTCGGCAGGGAGAATCCCCCTCGATCACAACGCGGTACCAGGCCGTAATCGTGGCGAATGGGCATCATTGGAAACCGCGTTGGCCAAACTTCGCTGGCGAGTTTCGCGGTCGCGTTATGCACTCGCACGAATACCGCACGCCGGACGATTACCAGGGGCAGCGCGTGGTCGTCGTCGGCATAGGAAACTCGGGATGCGATATTGCCTGCGAGCTATCGCGGGCGGCGGACCGAGTGTTTCTTTCCACACGCCGCGGAGCGCATGTCATCCCCAAGTATCTTTTGGGCAAGCCGCTGGATCACCTGGCGCCGTCTTGGATGTGGCGTTATCTGCCGTTTCGCGTATTTCAAAGATTGTTTGAGGCCGCGCTCCGGATTTCACGCGGCAAGCTGAAACGATATGGCCTGCCGCAGCCCGAGCATCGGATTCTCGAGGAGCATCCCACGATCTCTTCCGATTTGTTCAACCAACTTGGACACGGTGAGATCAGCATCAAGCCGCAACTCACGCGTCTGGACCACGACCACGTCGAATTTTCGGATGGCAGTCGCGAGCAGGTCGATACGATCATTTACGCGACCGGCTACGACATTGCGTTCCCCTTCCTTCGCCAGGATTTACTCGATACGAGCGACAATTCGGTCCGTCTTTATCGGCGTGTGGTGCATCCCAACTACCACAACCTCTTCTTCGTCGGTCTGATTCAGCCCTGGGGCGCAATTATGCCGCTGGCCGAGGAGCAGTCTCTCTGGGTGGCCGAAATGCTCGCAGGCGCGAGCGGCTTGCCAGCTCAAGCGGTAATGGATCAGGAGATGGACGACTACGCGCGCAAGTTGCAAAAGCGTTACGCAAGCTCGCCTCGGCACACGATTCAGGTCGACTTCTACGCCTATTTGGACGAAATCCGCAAGGAGCGTCGTCTAGGCCGTCGCTATCCAGCGCTGCGCTTGCCAAAGCTCATTGATTCGGACGCCGCGAGAGCCGCTTAGCTCACATTAGCGGAAGAAGGCGCTGTCGCACGTGATCGTGCCGCCTGGCGATGACATGCGGTCAGGGAAGAGCCAGACCGCCAAGAGAGAAAAAGTATCCCCGAGTGGATTCGAACCACTAACCTTCGGCTTCGGAGGCCGACACTCTATCCAATTGAGCTACGGGGACGTGTTGTTTGCGATTATAGCCCGCGCTTTGGGGCGGCGGGAAGCGGCGGGGGGAATTTTCGGGCCGTGGACTTGTTGTTCCCCCCTGCTCTACTCGATCGAGACGAAAATCTCGACCGTTTCCGGCGACTGGTCGTCGTAACGCTCGAAGTCGGTCGTGTAGGCTCGGCGGTGCGGGCTCTGGGGGAAGTAGGCCGCGATTTGTCGCCAGGCTTTGATGACCGCTTCGGGCTGTTTCCCCTTGGCCTGGAACTTCAGGTATTTGCCAGGGGCGATCGTCGTCGTTTCCAGCTTGTCGCTGGGAGGCTCTTCGACGGCGCCGCCGACCAGCAGCGCGTAGTCGCCGTCGCTTTGCTTCTGGTAATTGTGATAGACGGCGTAGCGGGGCGAAGGGTTCGGCAGGAGGTCGCCGATTTTTTCGGAGAAGTAGCGATTGTAAAGCTGGCGGATCTTGCCGGTCAGCGAGTTCGTCTCGTTCAGGTTGTTGGTGCTGACCTTGAGGCCGGCGATCGTCTGGGCGTCAACTTCGACCACTTCGGGATCGAGCGTCGCCGCTTCGTTTACCGGCGCGGCAGTGGTCGTTGGCGATGACTTGGGATCGGCCGCCTTGGGAGGTTCGGCGTCGGCCGGGGACGCGTCGCTTTCGACGCTGACGTGGATCAGCGAGTCTTGTAGTTCCAATACGCCGATCGCCGACGAGATCCAGAGCGGGATCGTCACCAGCCCGACGACGGTGGTCGCGATCGTTACCCGGAGCGCGATGCGAGGCTCGCCGCCGTAGAGTCGCGTGAGCACAATTGGAAAGACGGCGGCCGGCATCGCCGCTTCGATCGCGGCGACTTGCTTCAGTTCGCGCGAGATCGGCAGCATCGCGGCGGCCATCAGATAGAAGACCGGGAAGATGCCGCAGCGGAGCAGCACCGCCAGGCCGGCGGTTCCCCAAAAGCTTTCGCTCTTGCCGTTGGTCGCATCGCCGCCGGTGATCTGATCGAAGAAGTTGGCCCCGATCAGCAGCATCATCATCGGGATCGCCGCCGTGCTGAGGGTCTTCATCACCTGGAGGATCATTTCGGGAATGTAAGGTCCCAATCCCAGGAAGTTAACCGCGAGGGCGACGACGATCGTGATGCTGGGAGGATTGGCGACATGCTTCCACCATCCCTTGGAGAGTCCGCCGGCGACCAGACCGACGCAGATCGTCCAAATGGCGAGTTCGACGCCGACGTTGTGCAGGAACAACACGCCGAGGGCGTCCTTGCCGAACAGGTTCTCGACAAGCGGCAGCGGCACGAAGCCGTAGTTGAAGATCCCGACGCAGACGCCGAACGAGCTGTAGGTTTTGGCGTCGAGCATGCCGGTAAAGCGACCGGTCACCCGTCCGATCCAAGCGGCGATCAGCGTGCCGGCGGCGACGCTGAGGAAACCGAACAGCGGCGGCATGAAGATATTGGTGGCGTTGTCGAACGCAGGATTGCCGACGACCGAGCGAAAGATCAGGCAGGGAACCAACACGCGGATGCAGAGCTTCAGCATCCCCTCATCCGCTTCGCGGGTGAGCCAGCCGAGATGCCGCGCCGTTCCCCCAATCGACATCACCAGAAAGACGGCGATGGTGAGACCCAGGATGGTTGGTATTTGATCGATCATGGCTATGGTCAGAATAGTTCCCTTTCCGTAGCTTCACAACGGCGCCTTGGCGGTTGCCAGCATGTGGGTAACCGTCGAAGATAAAGGGACCTAGGTGACTCTGTTTTTCTCCACAAGACGAAGGAAATTCGCTTGAACAGCGAATCATCTCCTAACGAAACGATCGGCATCGTTGTCGTCGATCATGGGAGCCGACGCGCGGCTAGCAACGAATTGCTGCTGGATGTGGTGCAGCTCTTCCGCCAAACGACGGGGCGCGAGATCGTGGAAGCGGCCCACATGGAATTGGCCGAACCGTCGATCGCCGCCGCTTTCGCGAAGTGCGTCGCTCAGGGCGCGAACCTGGTGATCGTCCATCCCTACTTCTTGTCGCCGGGACGGCATTGGAGCGAAGATATCCCGCGGCTGGCCGCCGAAGCGGCCGCTGCCCATCCCGGCGTCCGGCACCTGGTGACTGCACCGCTTGGTTTACATACCAAGATGGCGGAGATCATGGCCGAGCGGATCGACGTCTGTCTGGCTCGCTGCCGTGGCGAAGAGGTTTCGTGCGGGGTCTGTGACGAACAGACGCGTTGCCGTCTGCTTGAGTGACGTCGCTGCTGTACTTTCGGTCGCTGATCCTTTAAGTTGCGCCTCCGCAAACCGCTTTCCACCCTTCCCTGCGAGAGAGAATCATGCCCGCGATTTCGATTGTTCCTGGCCAAACGAAGATCGGCTGGATTGGTACCGGCGTGATGGGCTCCAGCATGTGCGGCCATCTGATCGACGCCGGGTTCTCGGCGACGGTCTACAACCGGACGAAAGCGAAAGCCGAGGGGCTGCTGAGCAAAGGGGCTAAGTGGGGCGATACGCCCAAAGCGGTCGCCGAAGCGAGCGACGTCGTCTTCGCGATCGTGGGATTTCCGCACGACGTGCGGCACGTGATCCTGGGAGAGGAAGGTGTTTTGGCGGGGTCGAAAGCAGGAAACGTGATCGTCGACATGACGACCAGCGAGCCGTCGTTGGCGGTCCATATCGCGGAAATCGCCGCAGAAAAGGGAGTCGTGAGCGTTGACGCGCCGGTTTCTGGGGGCGACATCGGCGCGAAGGAAGCCCGGCTGTCGATCATGATCGGCGGCGACGAAGAGGTCGTTACCGCGCTGAATCCCTGCTGGGAAGCGATGGGGAAAACGATCGTCCGCCAAGGTGGACCCGGCGCCGGTCAGCACACCAAGATGGTCAACCAGACGCTGATCGCCTCGGGGATGATCGCGGTCTGCGAAGGGCTCCTCTACGGCTACAAGGCGGGACTCGATTTGGAGACGGTCCTAAAGTCGGTCGGCTCGGGCGCTGCCGGCAGTTGGTCGCTGACCAATCTGGCTCCGCGGATCATCGCCAATAACTTTGACCCTGGCTTTTTCGTCGAGCATTTCGTCAAGGATATGGGTATCGCGCTGGCCGAAGCGCGACGGATGGGAATCGCGCTGCCGGGGCTGGCGCTGGCCGAGCAGCTCTATCAGGGGGTGAAAGCTCAAGGGCATGGCCGAGACGGAACCCAGGCCCTCTTTTTGGCTCTATCACAGCTGAGCGGCGTCGATTGGAAGAACCGATAAGCGGCCGTTGACCCAAAAGCCAGAAAGCATGGGTTAATTTCCCGCAAAAACGGTCTACCCCTGCCGGATGGTCTATCTGCGAAGAATCTGCGTGCGCCCGTCGATATAAGGGCGGTGCGCCCATTTGCCCCGGATTTCGGGGGGCGCGAGAAGTTGTTCAATTGGTTGAACCAAAGGGGCGACTCGCCTATCCTTATACGTTGCAATCAATACGGCTGGGGTCGCCAGGGGCGATCCCAATTCTTTCTGTTACTGCTACCGGAGTTAATTTAGGTGAACGCTACTACCGCGACCGACACGGGACTGATGCTTGGCGCCGACATCATGATCGAATCGTTGGTACGGCACGGCGTAGACGTCATCTTCGCCTATCCGGGCGGTTGCAGCATGCCGCTGCACCAGTCGCTGACGCGCTACAAAGACAAGATCCGCACGATCCTGCCGCGGCATGAACAAGGTGGCGGTTTCGCCGCCCAAGGGGTCGCCCGCACGACCGGCAAAGTGGGCGTCTGCATGGCGACCAGCGGTCCCGGCGCTACGAACCTGGTGACGGCGATCGCCGACGCCAAGCTCGACAGCATTCCGATGGTCGCGATCACCGCTCAGGTGCCGCGAGCCGTCATCGGCTCCGACGCGTTCCAGGAAACGCCGATCGTCGAAGTTTGTCGCGGCATCACCAAGCATCACTACTTGGTCACCGACATCGCCGACCTGACCCGGATCATGAAGGAAGCGTTCCACATCGCTTCGACCGGTCGTCCGGGCCCGGTGCTGATCGACATTCCGAAAGATGTCCAGCTGGAGCAGATCGTTCCCGATTGGGACTGCCCGATGAATCTGCCGGGCTACAACCTGGAAACGCGCATCGCCAAGCCGGAACAGATCAAGCAGATCGCGGCGGCGATCAAGCGGGCCAAGCGTCCGATGATCTACGCCGGCGGCGGGATCATCACTTCCGGCGCGTCGGATGAACTGCGTGAACTGGTCGCCAAGACCGGTATTCCGATCACCACCACGGTGATGGGTTTGGGGACGTATCCAGGCGACGACGCCCTGAGCATGGACATGCTGGGGATGCACGGCACGGTCTACGCCAACTACGCGGTGCAGCACTGCGACCTGTTGATCTCGCTCGGCGTTCGTTTTGACGATCGCGTGACCGGCAAACTGGCCGAATTCGCCAAGGGCGCCAAGATCATCCACATCGACATTGATCCGTCCGAGATCAACAAGAACAAGCTGGCTCACTTCCCGGTCGTCAGCGACCTGAAGCCGGCGCTGCGGATGCTCAACGACGTTGTGGAGAAGCCGGAAGACATTTCGGAATGGGTCGCCCAGTGTGCGAAGTGGAAGAAAGACGAGCCGCTGAAGTACGACACGTCGTTTGACGGCATTCTGCAGCAGCACGCGATTTCGGAACTGAACGCCCTGTGCAAAGAACGGGACACGATCATCTCGGTCGGCGTCGGTCAGCACCAGATGTGGGCCGCGCAGTTCTACAAGTTCACCAAGCCTCGCACGTGGCTCAGCAGCAGCGGTCTCGGCACGATGGGCTTCGGCCTGCCGGCGGCGATGGGAGCTCAAGCGGCTTTCCCGAACGCCCTCTGCATCGACATCGAAGGGGACGGCAGCTTCACGATGAACATCCAAGAGCTGGCGACCTGCTACTGCGAAAAGCTGCCGGTCAAAGTGATGCTGCTCAACAATCAGCACCTTGGCATGGTGGTGCAGTGGGAAGATCGCTTCATGGCCGGCAACCGCGCTCACACCTACCTCGGTCCGGTCGATCATCCGGAAGCGACCGGCGACGGCTCGGAGCGTTACGCGGCCGAACGTTACCCCGACTTCGTGAAGATCGCCAAGGGCTTTGGTTGCGGCGGCGCCACCGTCAGCCGCAAAGCCGATTTGCGAGCGGCGCTCGAAGAGATGATCAACTACGATGGCCCGTACGTCCTGGACGTGCAGGTTCCGTATCAGGAACAAGTGTTGCCGATGATTCCGTCGGGCATGACGGTCAACGACATCATCAAAGAGTAAGCGGGCATTCCGCTGCAATCGAACGACAACGTGAAAAGCTGGTCCGCAGGGACCAGCTTTTTTTGCGCGCATTTTCTATCGTTGATACGCCGCTTATTTGTTCGCAAAGTAACTTCGTGGTCCAGAGCTTTTGGGGAACAAATTTGAAACAATGGATGAGGTTTCCGAGTTGATTAGTTAACGCATCCTTGATGCGTGACAATTGGTAGCATTGTGCATGAGCAAGCTGGACTTCACGGCTGTAGAAGTGCAAGCCGAAAAAGAAGCAGGGGGAATTGATCCGACTTACTTGGGATCGCGTAAAGCGGTGGAGAAATCGGTCCATTTGTAGTTTTTCCGCAAAAGGCGTATGGCCAAACCCGTGCGCGATTGTGGCAGATCTCGCTCCCCTGAAGGCTGGGTTTGCGCAGTAAGGGATGGAATTGTGCGGAAATTCAGGTTTTTGCCCAATGTAATCGTATGCTATAGTTGTCGTGCATTCCGATAACACGTCTCATTACACCTTCCACTTGTCGCAATTAATCGCGCGTCTCTACAATCAGCACGTCACGACTTCGGTTTCTGGCATAGCAGGACGTCAGAAGCCACCTCGCAAAGTTTCTTTGCGTAGCGAAGCATGATGCGGCGTTGCTAGAGATGGCAAAGCTATGGGCAGCACACTATCGGCATAGAAGGCAGCGCAGGAGAACTGCGCGGCGTGAGACATTTTGCCCGTAGCTGGAAGTCCATGACGAACGTCCCATCGCTTTACCTCGTTGACGACGAGATGCCGGTGATAGATTCGCTTCAACGGTTGGTTGAATCGATCTCGCTGCCGCTCGTCTCGATCCAAAGAAACGAACAACTTCTCGGCCTCCTTCAACCGGGGTCCTGCGGTTGCCTGTTGCTAAAACTAAACGCTGAACACATCGGCCTGCTCCGACACGTTCGCACCTTGCCGGTTTCGATAGAGGCGGTCTTTCTGACCGATGTCGCCGACGTTTCGCTTGTCGTGCAGGCGATGCATTTGGGCGCGACGACCGTGTTGAAAAAGCCGTGCCGCAGCGAAGAACTGCTGGCCGCGATTCGGACGGCCGTTGGAGCCGCTTATTCTCGGCAGCAGAAGCAAGAGCAATGCGACGCCGGTCGGCGAAAGCTGAAGAACTTGACCAAGGAAGAGTCGCATGTGATGCGGCTGATGATCGCCGGTCGAACGAATCAGGAGATCGCCGACCAGATCCAGCTGAGCCTGCGGACGGTGCAATTCCGTCGCTCCAGCATCTTTCGCAAGCTCAAGATCTCGACCAAGTCCCGGCTGTTTGATTTGGCCGTAACGACCGGGCTGTTGGGCGAACTGGTTGCTGACGTCCCGCTGATGCCGGTTCATTCGGGTGAAGAAGCGGCGTCGACCCGCGGCAGCGACTAAGAGCGGAACTCGCAGAGACGCGAACAGGGCGTCTCTCGCCCCAAGCTAGCATCCATTTTACGAGCGCGCCCAGTACCGCAAATCGCTTGTCGTTCGCTCGAATCGGCGTCATCATCAAAGGATGGCGTTTGTCGATGCTAGAAGGTCCGCTCGTATGCCCGAACTGAATCCATACGCGTCGCCGCAAGCGGTAGAATCAGGCGAACTGATTCGGGCCGAATGTCCGTCTGGTTTCATTTGGAGCGGATTCGTCGATCGCTATCAGTTTCAAGTGGCGCCCTCCGACACGCTTTCGCAGCGGATCGTCGACTTCTACAAGGGCGTTGGATTTCACCGCACGAGTCACGCCCCGGGTCTTCATTTCCGCCGCGGTCATCTATGGGGAAGTCTAATCGGCGCCGAATCGCGAGCGCGACAAACGTTGTGCGTCGAGTTGACGCCCCGTTCGCAAACGGTGGTCCTGGTGACGTTGCAATACGACGTCGATTTCTACTTCGCCATTCGGTACAAGCCGCAGTGGACCCTCTCTCCCTTCCGCGAAGCGGTCCGTTTGGCGCGTACGCTCGACGCGCTGAACTGGGAGTAGCGCTCGGCGTCAGGGCGCGGCGACGACGCGATGATTGAAGATCCGGACGCCGCCGATTTCGCGAATCTGCAAGAGCAGGTTCGTACCCAGCAGATCGGCGCCATTCGGAATTCGGTAGGTGACGGTCTTCCGCCCCCGCGACATGTTCGTCACGCGCGTTTGCATCCGTTTACGCCCCGGGGCGAACAGCATGCAGTCGAAGGTCGAGAAGTCGTCGTCCTGTTTGAGCAGTTCCGCTTCAATGACCAGGTCGCCGGTCGCTTCGTCGAGATGGCAGGAAGACTCTACGTTCAGCATCCCGCTGCCGATCAAGATGCGGCGATAGACGCTGAACTTGTAGGTCTTGTCCGCTTCGATTTCAAAATCGAGCCGCACGCGCTGGTAACCGCTCGAAGCGTCGTTGCGGAGCAAGATGCTGAGCATGTTGGCGTATTCGCCGCCGAGCGACAATTTGAACGGCGTCACGTCCGGCGTGATTTCCCAGACGTCGGGACCGACGATTCGCACGACGCCGCTCAGGCTTTGCGGAAACTCGTTCTTCGTCGACAGCTTTAGACGTTGGGGAATGCCGAAATTGCTGCTGAGCACCGCCGGGTCAAACTGGCAGCTCATCCGCATCTTGGCGACCGACTCGTTCATGCCGACGATAAACATCGGAATTGGTCCGACCTCGATCACCTGGCGATGTTCGTCCTGCGTCGGCTTCACCCGGCGGCCCCACAGGTCGACCACTTCGACGTCGTCTCCCAGGTAAATCGTCTCGGTCACCGGGCGATCGTTCCAGATCACCATCGTCGTCGAGCCGTCGCGGGTAAAGACGTGGTTGTTGCTGTCGTTGGGAAGCTGCAGTTGGCCCAAGTACGTCGCGCCGGAGATCATCTGCGCGGTCGTTCGCCACGGGAGGAGCAATTCGCTCGGCGAACCGTCTTCGTTCATTACGCCATATTCATGATCGAACGGGCGCGGAATGAAGACCGCTTCGGCATGGTGGATCTTGGCCGACAGCATCTTTTCAAGCAAGTCGCGGGCTCGTTCGTTCGTCGTGTATTTGGAACGCGCCAGCGGATAGATCGTGACGAACCGCTGCGTCGGGCCCTTCGAACTATCGAGGTAAGAGCCTAGCTCGTCCTTGGTCAGCGGGATGACGTCATTGACGTCCCCGTTTTGCGGGATGATGGAATAAGCCAGGAATTCCCACGGCAGCTTGCGGGCCGACGGCGTCTCGGCCATCCATCGCCACGGCACGCCCAGGCGAATGTCTTGTCCCGACTTGCGCAGTTCGGCGTGGATCTGTTCCAGCTTCTCCAGCAAGTTGCGATAGCCGACGAAGCTGACGTCCTCATCCGAACCCAACTGCCAATAGCGGACCTTCAGCGACAACCGGGTCATCACCGGTTCGAGATAAGGTCGCCACAGAATCGGTTCGGCGAAGATGCTGGCGACCAGCAAGTTGTCGTTCTCGCCGAACAAGTAGCGGATATCCTCCGGCGGCTTGTCGACCAGCGCGATCATTTCGATATGGTTTTTCTTCAGACGTTCGGCGAACCGCGCGACTTCATTGGCGCGTTCCTTTTGGTTCTCGCCGTACCAGACCGGGAACTTGACCCAGTTCACGCCGACCTTGGTCAGCAGATTGCCCATGTTGGTCATATCGAGCGGCGCTTCGCCGTCGCGGAGCGACCAGCCGAATTCGCCGGTCGACGGAGGAAGTTCGTCCGGGACGACCGCAACCGAAATCACGCGGCGATGCATCAGCCCTGTGCTGCCGATCATGGTGGCGTGGATCTCATAGAACCCGTACTGCGTGATCGGCGGCTTCCAGTCCATCTTGCCGGCGTAGCCGATGTCCCAATTGACGGTCGCCTGCGCCTGCTTCCCGAATAACTCGGACGCCAGATTCGATTTGCGGGCGACCACTTTGCCGTTCAAGCGGCTTTCCATCTTGGCGAGCGACTGCCGGCCGACGTCGACCAGCTCAAACACGATCCGCGGATCGCGCTCGACGATGCCGGATACTTCGCAGATGATGTCGATATTGCTCGGGTCGGAGAAGACGTGCGTGCCGTCAGGCGTAGCGAGGGTCATCTTCGGCAAGCGAGCGAACCAGATGTCGTCAAAGAAGACGGCGCCGGTCAGGTCTTCGTCGATCTTGCCGGCCGGTTCGATATGCAGACCGATCACCGCCATCGCGACGTCGGTCGATACGGGCGCGACCGGCCCGACGCGCAGTTTGATCCAACCGCCGGTTTCGCGGAAACGCTCGGAGTAGAACGTCTCGATCGGTTGCTCTTTGGCGTCGAAGAAGGTGATCGAGAGAAACGCTTTGTCGTACTTCAGCCCTTCGGTCCGCATCCGCGCTTCGAGAACGTAGCTGAAGATTTCTCGCGCTTCGATCGGCGGGCTATAGATCGCCGCCGAGCCGCCGTCGAGCGACATCTTCAGCGAGCGATCGCCGACCGCCGAGTCCTCTTCGGTGACTTTGATATCAAGATAGCGCGGAAAACCGACTCCGCCGCGACGCGTCCATTGATCGGGCCATTCGTCGTAATTGAGGTCGAAGTTTTGCGAAAAGTCGCAATGGTAGAGCTGGATCGCTTCGGGATGGCGCGCGTCGATCGGAGCCTCGGCCTGAGGCATCGCGGCGAGCAACAACGGCAGCAGCAAAAGCGAATTCATATCGCACAAGGGCGCAAAAGGAGCGAAAATCGGCGCTGCACGTAAATGCTGGGCGCAAAGGTACTTGAAAACTTGGCTTATTCCACGGATAAAGCCAGACGGACCTGTCGCCGGCAAGCTGCGGCAGTCCCTTTTTGTATCCGACAATCCTGACAATCGCGACAATCGTTATGTTTCGTTTCGGCGTTCAACTTCGCTCCCTCCGTCTTCCGGTCCGCAAAGCGCTGCAAGTCGCTTCGGAGCTGGGGGCTCGCGGCGTCGAAATTGACCTCCGCACCGAGATTCTCCCCCGCGAATTGTCGCAAACGGGGATTCGCCAGTTTCGGAAACTGCTCGACGATTTGAATCTGAAGATCTCCGCCGCGAGTTATCCGACGCGCCGCGGTTACAACGATTCGGACGATTTGGAGCGACGGATCGCCGCGACCAAAGAGGCGATCGACTGCGCCTACAAACTGGGCGCCCCACTTTTGACCAATCACATCGGTCGCATTCCGGCCGAAGAGACCGACGAGAAGTTCACGCTGCTGCGGGACGTGATGTCCGAAATTGGGCGTTACGCTCATCAAAACGGCGTCTTTATGACGGCCAAAACGGGGCCGCAATCGGCCGAAGATCTTAATCGCTTGCTCAACGTTTTGCCCGATGGACTCTTGGGAGTCGAGTTCGATCCAGGGGCGCTGATCGTTAACGGATTCTCCGCACGCGAGTCGCTCGAAGTGCTGCTGAAGCATGTGCGACATGTGGTTGCCCGCGACGGCGTCCGCGATCTGGCGATCGGCCGCGGCATCGAAGTCGAACTTGGTCGAGGCTCGGCCGATTTCCCGATGTTGCTGACGCTGCTGGATGACGCCAGCTATAACGGCTATCTCACCGTCGTGCGCGAGAACCCCGAGTATCCGCTCGCCGAGGTCGAGCAGTCGCTCGAGTATCTGCGCCAATTGGTTCCGCACGCTGGTTAGTGCGTTATCTCACCGTCGACTTCGATCCAAGTATGACGATCATGTCGAGAGAAGTCGCCCGTTTGGTGGGGGACGCGCTGCGCGTGTTTCTTTTGCGGTGAATTCGCCGCTGCTGGTGCGGAAAACCACATCGCTGGGAAGTGGACTTCTTTCCTAAGGAGGCGAACAATTGAGGCGTCGAAGGAAATGACCGCAAGATTTTTGCCCGAACGAATGCGGCCCGTTCTATTTGACGTTTCCCGCACTAGGCGATCCCGGCCGGCAATTCCCCCAAGTTTGCCCCCGCTGGCCGGATCGCCTTTTTTTGTTTCTTGCCTGCAAAAGAAAGAAATAGAACACGGACGCCACGGCGAAGAGCACGGAAAGAAACGCGGTAAGAAAAGAGAGTCGAGATAGCGGTTTATCCGAATCCCGCCGTAACGGAACTCGCCGACTTTTCTCACCGCCGATTCTTATTTCTTACCGTGTTTCTCCGTGATTCATCCGTGGCCTCCGTGTTCTATTCTTCTCGGAAGTTACGCCTGCAAGTAAGAACTGAGCATCCAGCGTTCTTTTTCGAGACTGACGATAAAGTCTTCGAGAATGATCACGGTGCCGGTGTCGCCGATTTCGTCGGCATGGGCGTGCACCTTTTTCACGTGCTCGTTCAGTTTGCCCATGTCGGAATACAGGTTGGCGACCATCGCTTCGGCCGACGCTTGCGAGTTGTCTTCAGTCAGCGTCGTCAGTTCGAGGAATTCGGCGAGGGTGCAAGGAGGATTAGCGCCGAGGCCGCGAATCCGTTCAGCCAACTCATCAATTCCTTCGGCCGCGGCGTCGTACAACTCTTCAAACTTGGCGTGCAGCGGAAAGAAATCTTTGCCGACGACGTTCCAGTGATAGCCGCGCAGCTTTTGATAGAAGACGGCGTAGTCGGCCAACAACTTGCCTAGTTCCTTCGCGGCGCCATGATCGCTCATTGGGGAAATCTCCAGAGGTGACGTTCTGTCGCAGGGCTCGACTTTCATCATACGACTGCGGCAATTAGGGGCCAATTGGGGCGCAGCCGTGGAAACGTGACTTCGGTAGTTCCACCAGCTATCTTGAAGCGATCCTGCTGGTTCAACTCCGCCCCGATACGAACCGAACGAAAGCCTCGCGATGATTGTTCGCCTTTGCCCCGCCCTCCTCTTCTGTTTGCTATTCGTCTCGCCGCTATTGGCTGCTGAACCGGCCGCCAAATCCAAGGCGAGTCTCGGCATGAATCTGGCCGGGCCGGTTGATTGGAATACCGAACTGCCGTTCGTCGACGTCTTCCGCCAGTCGCGACCTTGGGTCAGTCAACAGCAAGGATCGCCGTGGGGTCAAGGGCCGGAGCTCGCGCTCGATGAACATGGATGGGTCAAAAGTCTGGAGTCTGGCTGCTGGGCCGAGTCTCCCTTGTGCACGATTCAAGGAGGTCACTATCCGTCAGGCGACTTTACGGTTCTGTATGACGGGAAAGGAAAGCTCGATTTTTCCGGCGCCGCCGAGGTGACGTCGGAAGAGCCAGGGCGATTGACGCTGAACGTCGACGCAGGCCGCGGCGGATTCTCCCTGCAGATTCGGGAGACCGACAAAAGCGACTACCTCCGCAATATTCGCGTCATCATGCCGGGGCATGTCGAGACGTATGAGCAGGAGCCGTGGAATCCGGCGTTTTTGAAGCTGTGGCGTGGCGTCGCCTGCCTCCGCTTCATGGACTTCATGCATACCAACGACTCGACCATCTCGACCTGGGCCGAGCGCCCAACGATGGAAGATGCGACCTGGTCGCAACATGGAGTTCCTTTGGAAGCGATGGTCGACCTGGTCAATCGGCTGGAGTGCGACGCTTGGTTTTGTATGCCGCACAAGGCGGATGACGATTACGTCCGACGTTTCGCGGCGCAGACCAAGGAGAAGCTTGATCCGCAGCGGAAGGTCTATATCGAGTACTCCAACGAAGTCTGGAACGGCCAATTCCAGCAGAACCGCTACGCCGCCGAACAGGGGCAGAAGCTCGGCTTTGCCGACAAGGCCTGGGAAGCGGCCTGGTATTACACCGCCTATCGCTCGGTCGAGATCTTCCAGATCTGGCAAAAGGAATTCGGCCGGCAGCGCCTCGTCCGCGTTCTACCTTCCCAGGCGGCCAACCCCTACGTCGCCCAGCAGATCCTCAACTTTCGCGATGCGGCGAAGCAGGCCGACGCGCTGGCGATCGCTCCCTACTTGAGCATGAACCTGAGTCCCACGGGAAAGCCTTCGTCGGAGGAAGTCGCCAGCTGGACCGTCGACCGACTGCTCGATCATGCCGAGCAGCATTCCCTTCCCGAGTGCACGAAGTGGATGGAAGAAAACCATCAGTTGGCCGCCAAGCACAAGTTACAGCTGTTGGCTTACGAAGGGGGACAGCACTTTGTGGGCGTCGGTGGTGGGGAGAGCAATGAAGAGCTGACCAAGCTGTTGCACGCCGCGAACTCCAATCCCCGTTTGGGAGAGATCTACGCCAAGTACTTCGCCGCGTGGGAAGCCAACGGAGGCGGAATCTTCTGCTACTTCTCTTCGGTTGGCAGTTGGTCGAAATGGGGTAGCTGGGGCGCGCTACAATCGCTCGACGAAGACCCGGCCGATTCCCCCAAGTACCAAGCGATTGCCGCTTGGGCGCAAAAGCTGGGGCAACCGATCGGAGAGTAATCTAGCGGCCACCGATTTCCGCCGAGCGACCGAGATGGCCTCATTGGTGCACCCTGATGTGGCTGGAATGGGAGTTTCTCCCAAAAAGCTCTTCCGGGGGCTTATGTCGAGATACATCCCTTTCTGGACGCCGATGGGTCCATTGAAGTCGCGGCCGCCGGCGGCATCACGCCTGGCCAGTACAAGGTCGTCATCATTCCGCCGGAAGTTGAAGTCTCGCTTGGCGCGAACCCGTCCTCCGCTTTGCAGCCAAAAGAGATGCCGAATTTGCCAAAGCAGTTTCGCAGCATCAACTCGACGCCGCTGACGGGCAAATGAAGTCAGTTTTGAACTGACGCAGTAGGCGATTCACGGGGCTAGATCGAGCCAAGTCGGCGACTCCGAAATCTGCTGATTTGGCTGAATTCCTCTTGGCGTACCCGTCGCCAGATGTACGAAGGCAAGAAAGTACAGACTATTTATGCAATTTAATGGGCCTTTCTTTCCTCTGATTGTCAGCGCAATGGGCGAATTCTTGCATTTACAAAAAAATAGAGATTTTTTGCTGTCCTCCCCGTAACGGATCTCAAGAGTGTCGATACAATGGAGGCTTACTTTGCGCAATGAATCGCTTAATCTCTGTTCATGTTTGCGGTCTCATCGCGTCCTTTTCATCTCATCTTTTCCATCAGGAGTACTCACAGATGCGTAATCGACGCGCAGGGTTTACCCTCGTTGAACTTCTAGTCGTGATCGCAATCATTGGCGTGTTGATCGCCTTGTTGCTTCCCGCCGTTCAACAAGCTCGCGAAGCGGCACGCCGGATGACTTGCACCAATCAGCAGAAGCAGCTTGGTCTGGCGATGCACAACTACCACGATACGTTCGGCAGCTTCCCACCGGCGGCGATTTGGCTGGGAACGGGAACCACCGTTCCGGAAAACGGCCGCGATGCGAATTGGGGCGCTACTTGGGCGCTGATGATTCTGCCGTTCATCGAACAGAACAACTTGCACTCGCAGTACAACTTTGGCGTTATTGCTCGCGATACGACCAACAACTTGGTTACTCGCCAGCAACCGGAAGCGTTCCTTTGCCCGAGTCATCCGACGGTGACGACGCGACTGAACCAAGACTACGACGGTTTCGCGAAGGTCAACTACGCAGTCTGCCAAGGCGCCGGAAAACTATTGAACCGCGGCGACTTCAACAATGGCGCCCGCAAAGGAGCGTTTAACGTGGTGGGGCAGTATGGCGCCAAGTTCCGCGACATGACTGACGGAACGTCCAACTCCGTGATTCTTAGCGAAATCATGAATCTGAGCAGCGGCGGGGACGATCGCGGCGCTTGGGGCTGGAACACCGGAGCGACCTTCTGCGGCCGCAATGCAGGCACTTCGCCGGAAGTGATCATCACGCCAAACACGAAAACCCGAATGGACGCGAGCCACTACTCGGCGAACACCACGAACCAAACCGTATTCGGTCTGAACACGAATCCGGACGCGGCTTCGACGGCTGGTGTCGCGGCACGCAGCTTCCATCCCGGCGGCGTAATCATGTGCTTGGGCGATGCGAGCTGCCGCTTCGTCGGCGAAACGATCGACTCGACGGTCTACTCGAACGCGCTTTCCATCGCGGATGGAAACCCGACCTCGCTACCGTAACGCCGCAGACGTCGCTCTTGCGGAAACGTCTTCTTCAAACCCATCTGCCGCGTGATGCGTGCAGATGGGTTTCCGTTTTGGGGAAACGCCGGTTCCTTTTCTTCTTTGGCAAGTTCGCTCTTAACAGGTACCCCTTCCATGCATATTCGAAGCCTCTTTTTCGTACTCGCTTGTTTGGTCTTCTTCACCGGCTGTCCGTCTGGACAAGGAAGTCAGGGAGTTGGCGTTACCGATCCGGAAGTCGCTCAAACGGTCAGTAATCAGGTGGTCGAATTCGTCGAAGGCGCCGCGAAGTCGCCGAAGTCCGCGAAGGGGAGACTCGACCTGATGCTGGAATCGCTCGACGGCGCCGCCGAACGGGGCGGAGAATTCGTCAAGGTGCGCGACGAAGCGAAGAAGCTGCAATCGATGTACGAAGCGAAGGCTGGCGACGCCGAGCTGAAAGCGCAGTTGGAAACGCTGAAGTCGGCCGCCAACGCGTTGACCGCGTCGGCTTCGTAGCGAGCCCAATCCTGGGATAGCCCCGATAGCGAAGCAATCGGGGCTAACTGGGCATCTAAACGTCTTCGAGCAGCACCGTGTCGTGATCTTCGTACGCCGGTGCACAGCAGCAGAGAAGACGAAGTTCGACCGATCCGGTGTTGGTGATTTGATGGGTCGCCCCCGGCGGAATCGCGATCGCATCGCCGACCGTCACGCTACGGACTTCGCCGTCGATTTTCATCTCGGCGGTCCCCTGCGTGATGTAGTAAATCTCTTCGGTCCGCTTGTGATAGTGAGCGATCGTCTTGCGGCCGATCGGAATTCGCGCTTCGGCCAGGCTTTGCTGACGGATCGCGGAATTGCGATGCGACAACAGCTCGCGAATCTCCGAGCTGTCTTTGGTCGTGAACGAGGGGACTTCGTTCAGGTTGAAAATATCCATCAGTTACTCGCTACGGTCCACAGGACGCTGAAATCGGCGAAGTAGGCGTAGATCGCCAGCACCGTCAGGACCAATCCGATTCCAATCGGCCACGCGAGAGGCCAACTGGTCATGTCGACTTCGCCGCTATCCTTCGCCTCGTACGGAACGGCCATCGGTTTGATCTGACCAATGATCAACATGATGGCGATTAGCGAAGCGAATACAATCCCCAGGAAGTGGAACGTGCGGAAGTTGTTGTCTTTGAAAAACGCCGCAAAATCGGGCCAGAAGTAGCCGGTCGCGATCGCGACGAAGCCGACCACTAGCGCGATGTTGGCGGCGATCGCCGGCACGCGTTTGGTCGTCAGACCGATCAAGACGACCGAGAAGATCGGGATGAAGTAAAGGCCGTTCATCGCTTGCAGGTAGCCGAAGATGCTCTCTTGTCCTTCCAGCATCGGGGCCATCGTCATCGACAGCGCGGCGATGATCGTACCGAACCACTTGCCCGAGCTGATCACCTGTTTTTCGGTGGCGTTCGGATTCACCAGGTGTTGGTAAACGCCGAGGCTGAAGAGGGTCGCAGTGCTATTGAGCGCCGAGTTGAACGAACTGAGAATCGCCCCCATAATCGCGGCGGCGAAGAATCCCGCGAGCCAAACCGGCAACACCGTTTGCACCAGTTTGCCGTACGCTTCGACCGGTTTCAGCTCGGTATGGCCGAACAGGTGAAACGCAATGATGCCCGGCAAGACGAGGATGACCGGCGCGAGAATCTTCAAGAAGCCAGCCAGCAGCACCCCCTTCTGACCTTCTTTCAGGCTCGAAGCGCCGAAGGTGCGCTGAATGATCTGTTGGTTGGTGCTCCAGTAGAAGAGGTTTAACAACAAAACGCCGGTGAAGAGGGTGGTGAATGGGACTTTGCCATCCTCGGGGCCGATTGAATTGAACTTCTCGGGATGCGCGGTTTGCAGCGTTTCCAGCGCGGTGAGGGGATTTCCCTGGTCGACCGCCTGCAAGCCGAACCACACGATCAGAAAACCGCCGACCAGCAGCCCAAAGCCGTTGAGCGTATCCGAAACGGCGACCGTTCGCAGACCGCCGAAAATCGCGTAGATCGAACCAATGATGCCGATGAGCCAGACGATGACCCAGAGCAAAAGCCATTTGCTCGACATGCCGAGAATCACCGGCATCTCATTCAGTCCCAGCTTGTTTTCCATATCAAGGATGCCGATCATCCCTTTGGCGCCGGTGTAGAGAATGATCGGAAGCAAGATCCCGGCGTAGGCGATGATGAAGATGAACGACGTGATCGAGCGCGTCGATTCGCCAAACCGCGATTCCAGGAATTGGGGAATCGTGGCGATCCCTTGTCGCAAGTAGCGGGGCAAAAAGAAGAGGGCCATGATCACCAGCGACATCGCCGCAATCACTTCCCACGCCATCACGCTGATGCCGTCGGTATAGGCGTCGCCGTTGAGCCCGACCAATTGCTCGGTCGAGAGGTTGGTCAGCATCAGCGACCCGGCGATGTACCCGCCGGTCAACGTACGGCCGGCGAGAAAGTAACCGGTCGACGTGCCATGTTGGTCGCCACGCGTCAAAATGATCGTGACGACGCCGACCAGCGCGGTGAAAAAGACGAAGGAAGAGATTGTGATCAGCGTTTCCATGGGGGCGGATGCTCAGGCGCAAAAGATGGGGGGCGGGGGCAAACGGTTCAGCCTAATAAATCCCCGCCCGACGGCAAGGAGTTTTTCCTCTGCGTTATTGAGAAATTTTGCTTCACTTCCTCTGGCTCAGCCGGTCGCGGCGGATATGCGACCTTGAATTTTTGCGGGCTTTTTGCGGCTCGGTCGCCGCCCCGTTTGGCTGACGAGCGCCCGTCAGAGTACAATGCCAAGACAACGACGTCGCGGGCTGACCGTCGACGCCTCTTCCCGTTTCGCTCCTCGATTGCCGCACCGACTGCCGATGATCTCGCGAATTCGCCATGCTTGGGCCGCTTTGACCGCTTTCTGTCTGACGATGTTGTTCGTCCTGGGTCCGGCGACGGCTCTGTTCGCCCAGGAAGCTGGCGGAGAAGCGGAAGCGGGACCGAGCTGGGTGTTGAATTACATCCTCGTCTCGCTGTTCGTGGTCTTGGGAGTCTTCGCGGTTTGCCTAGCGTCGAATCGCCAAAACGAAGAGCTGCGCCGCAAAGAGCTGCGAGAGATGCAAGAAAAGAGCAAAGCGGGCTAGTGTCGCCCGCTTTGGTTTTTTTGCTGATTCTAAAGTCGACTTCCGACTACATCCCTTCTCGTTTCATCGAGGTAGGCGCCGACATCCGTCGCGGCTCCGGGTACGGGGACATGTAATCGCGGTATTCTTCTGGGTACTCGTACGAGTTGCGGTACTTCACTTCGGCCTGCGATCGTCCACGATCGGCCGTATAGGTGAAGAGATAACGCTCAGCCGCAACACGAACTTCCTGCTTCACTTGGTCCCAGGGGATGGCGCCAGCCTTTTCTTCGGTCACGCAGATCAGGTGAATGCCGAAGGAAGTCTGAATCGGCCCGGCGACTTCGCCGATCGGCGCGTCAAACGCCGCATTGTGAATCTCTTCCGGAAGTTGGTCGTGACGTCCGATCCAGCCGACGATTCCTCCTTGCTCGCTGGAAGGAGCGTTAGAGTAACGCCGCGCCGCTTCGGCAAATTCGATTTCGCCTCGTTTGATCTGCACGCGCAGTCGCGCGCCGATATCCCGTTGGCGTTCGATCATTTGACTCGGTTCGTTTTCGTTGGTGGCCAGCAAGATCTGCGACAACTTGCGCTGCGTACCGTCGAAGTCGCGACGATGCTGGTCGAAATAGCGCTGCAGGTTGTCGTCGGTCAGACATGCGTCGGCATAGCGCGGCCAGGCGATGCTCCACGCGATCTTCCGCCGCAGCATCCGCATATCGGTGTGATTGTCGGTGAGGAATGCGTCGAGCGACTTGCCGCGGGCTTCTAGCTCTTTCTTGATGCGGCTCACTTCGCGACTGATCTCGGACGAAGAAGGCCGGAAGTCGGTCGATTCGATGTACTGCAGCGCTAGCTCGCGATCGATCAGGCGATTGAGGACCGACGACTTCAAACCGAACGGCAGATCATGATCGCTGCTACCGGCCGAACCGAACGCCTTAGCGGCGGCCCGTTCGACGTCGACGTCGTAAATCGGCGCGTTGTTGACGAACGCTTCGATCTCAACGCCGGCGGGTCGATCCATCGATTCGAAACGAGGGTCCATATACCCAGTTTCTTCGTCGGCCCCACTTTCCGAATGCCCGGAGCGGCCGAGCGTATCGGGCAAGAACAACAGACCGAATACGACGGCAAGTTGTACCAGGTGACCGGGCCAAATCTGAAATGTCATATCGCTATCTCGCCCAACGGTGCGAGGAACAAAAGTTTCAACGAAGCGCGGCGCTTGTTTCGAGAGCGGCTTTCGGGCGAAAGCGACTCCTGGGGAAAGCGTTCCCTTAAGGAAGGGGGATATCGTCGAGCTCGAACTCGACCGGCAACGACACGATCGAACCTGGCGTTTTGTAAACCAACGTAAAATCGCTCGGTTCACGATCATCGAGAATGAACTTGTAGGCGATCCCGATCGCGTCGGAATCTTCGAGGAATCGCTCGTAGCCGGCATGTTCCAGGCGTTCGCCGTCAGCCGCTTCGAGATAGATTTCGTTGGAATCGACCCAGCCCAAATGGGACTGCAGCGCTTCGGAGCCGCCCGGGAAACGGACGACGACTCGCGCGTCATACAAGTCGCGGTTCTTGCGGAACTGCTCGAGTGCGACTTGCACGCCTCCTTTTTCCTGACGCAGGCCGCGAGTATTGGCCAGGCGATCAAAGCGGAACGTTTCGACTCGTCCGGGAACGAGCGAGATGAGTTTCCCCTTTAGCGACTCGATCGTTTGCGAACCGCGCGGCGGCACGTTGAGCGGAATGACGAAGTCGACCGACGTCTGACCGCTGTCGACCGCGACGTCGTACGTCACCGGGCCGTCGGCAAGCTTCAAGTCGGTCCCTTGATCGTCGGCCGCGACGAGCGCGTCGAACGGAAACTTGACCAGGATCGGCGTCAGGTGCGGTTCCCACGTCACCTGCAAGTTGATTCGCATGCCGTCCGAAATCGGCGGCGCCAAGTTGCGATGCATTTCAATCCGCGTCGGTTCAACGCGAAAGACGCCGCTATAGGTCGCCAGGTTCAGCGGCAAACCAGGTGCGTCGCGATTGACGAACGCCAGCGCGTTCTTTTCGCCGGCGTAAGGGTAAGCGGTGATGTTGGCGTCGGCGAAGACGCGATCGATCGCTTCCCAGAAGAGCGCCTTGTCGCACTGGATCGAGATCTTCGGATCGGTCTTTTGTTGACCGAAGTTCCCGCGGAAGTCGACGATGCGATTGCCCGATTGTTTTTCAATCTCGGCCAGCACTTCGCTGAGGGGCGCTTCTTTGAAATCGAGCGTGACCAACTGCGGCTGCGTGACGCTGTCGGCTTGAAGCTTTTGCAGAACAGCGGTGATCCTTTCGAGTCGCGCCTTTACTTCGGCCGGCGTCCGATCGGTGATTTCGGGAAGCTCATCGAGGGCTTTCGGACCGAGTTCCATCAGGCCCGCTTCCGCCTCATCCCGTTCGGCAAGGCTGCCGGCGTCGAGCTGCCGTACCAGGTAAGCGACCTGTTTTGAGAACTTCGCTTGTGACTCATCCGCTTGCGAGGCTTCCGTCAACGATGCGTCTTGCGCTCGCGCGAAGACCGCGCAGCTACAGAGAATCGTGAGCGCTAACAGAATACTGCGCACTGATTTAAGTCCGAAATGGTAGGGAGGAGATGTTTCGCAGAGGAGAGAATCGCTACGCATTATACCGGCGCCGCCGCAATTCTCCACAAGAATCCCACAGACTCCGTTCGAGGGGGTTTTTTGCATTCTACATTTGTGAAGTGATTCTTCGAGTCCTACGAGCCATAAATCATGAAAAAACTTCTCCCCCATAAGTGGCTGTTTATTTTTCTGCCACTAATCGCCGGATTAGGGAGCAGCAGCCAGGTCGATGCCCAGTCATGGACCTTCCGATTTGACCTGGACGGTCAGGAAGTGGTGGGAACCTCTCTATTCAACTCAGCCGAGAAGGTGCTGGTGCTGGGGGTAGATGGGCAGATTTGGGAATTCGCTCCCAGCGAGGCGGAGAGTTACGCCAAGGTCGCGGACGGATTTACTCCCCTCAGCCAGTCGCAGGTCCGTGGAGAGCTTCTCCGGGAGTTTGGGAACCAGTTTGAAGTGACCGGCACCGGCCATTACCTGGTGGTTCACCCTCCGGGGCAGCGAGATCGCTGGGCCAACCGCTTTGAAGAGCTCCATCGCTCGTTCCAGGGATATTTCACCAGCCGCGGCTTTCGGGTCGCTCCGGCTCAGTTTCCCCTGGTCGCCGTCGTCTTTCCGACCTTCGCCGAATATGCCAAGCATTCGGCCAAGCTGGGGGTCCGCGTGACGCCGGGGATGGTCGGCTATTATTCGGGACGGACCAACCGTGTGTTGATGTACGACATCTCGGCCGGCCAGGAGGATGACGCATTCTGGGAAGAGAACGCCGCGACGATGGTCCACGAGGCGACCCACCAAACGGCGTTCAACGCTGGCATCCATAGCCGGACGGCGATCCAGCCGAAGTGGGTTGTCGAAGGGTTGGCGACCATGTTCGAAGCGCCGGGCGTTTGGAACTCGGCAGTCTATCGCCGTGCGAGCGATCGGATCAATCGTGGTCGACTTGATTGGTTTCAAGACTACGCTGCGAAGTCGCGCCCCAGCGGCTCGCTGAAGTCGCTGATTGAGTCGGACAAGATCTTCGGGAAACGTCCCGACATCGCTTACAGCGAATCGTGGGCGGTCTGCTTCTACCTGGTCGAAACTGATCCCCGCAATTTCGCCCGCTATCTCTCGACCGTCGCAGCCCGACCGCCGGGATCGGACTATTCTGCAGCGCAGCGGATCGCCGATTTCGAATCGGCGTTTGGCAGCAACTGGGAGATGCTCGAAGCCCGCTTCCTGCGCTACATTCAAGGGCTGAAGTAACGCTTCGCCGCGTAGGATCGACGGCGGCGATCCGCTAGAATGGGCTCCTTGACCCCATCCTCCCCTACCCTGCCGATCGAGCCATGCCGAAATTCAAAGCGCTGCTGACCGACTTTGCCTGGAAAGATCTTGAGATCGAGCATCAAACGCTCGACAAGGCGGACGTCGAGCTGATCGTCGCCACGCAGACCGATGAGAATACGCTGGCGACTCTCGCCGCCGAACATCAAGTCGACGCGATCATGACCAACTGGGCCAAGGTTACGTCCAAGGTGATCGCCGCTTCGCCCAACTTGAAAATCGTCGCGCGGCTTGGCATCGGGCTCGACAACATCGACGTCGCCTACTGCACCGAGAAAAAGATCCCGGTCACCAACATCCCTGACTACTGCGTGATCGAAGTCGCCGAACATACGCTGGCGCTGCTGTTGGCGTGTGCCCGGAAGATTGCGATGTACCACTACGAAACGCAGAACGGGCGGTACGAACTGCAGGCCGGTCCGCTGATGCGGCGAGTAAGCGGACAAACGCTCGGGATCGTCGGCCTGGGACAGATCGGCACGCTGTTGGCCGAACGAGCGCTGGCGCTCGGCATGCGCGTGATCGCCACCAGCCGCAGCGGCAAGACGATGCCGGGCGTCGAAACGGTCGATCTGGAACGGATCTTGAGCGAATCGGACTACATCTCGCTCTTGGTCCCTGCGACTGCCGAAACGCGGCACATGTTTGGCGCCGAGCAGTTCCAGAAGATGAAACCGACCGCCTATCTGATCAACACCGCGCGTGGCGCGCTGATTGACGAAGCGGCGCTGGCCGCGGCGATCGAAGCAGGCGAACTCGCCGGCGCGGCGCTCGACGTGCAAGATCCGGAACCGCCCGATCTGTCGAAGGCCCCGATGAACGATCCCCGCGTGATCGTAACGCCGCACGCAGCGTTCGTGTCGGTCGAATCGCTGGAGAACCTCCGCGGCCGCGCGACGAAGCAAGTGGTCGATTGGCTGGAAGGACGCACGCCGGAGAATGTGCGAAACCCGGAAGTGTTGGGTTAAACTCCGCGCATAGTAGCCCGAAGCGCAAGCGAGGGAAATGCGTTTGGCTAAATGACGAATGTCGAAATCAGAATGATGAGGTAGAGAGGGTTCGTCATTCGAGCTTCGGCACTTGTCATTTCATCGAGACCGCATTTCCCTCGCTTGCGCTTCGGGCTACTAATGATTGCGGATCTATAGCGAATCGCCCCGCTTCCGCTGCGCTTGCTCGATCTCAATCACCTCGGTGATATTGTCGATCGCCCCCGTAAATATCTCTGAGGGGCGGAAGAGCTGCACGTTGCGCAGACTCGGTCGCAAGTTGCGCGGCGGTGCGTAGTCTCCTTCGACATCGATTCCGAGCAGCGCCCCGGAATAAGGGAAACGACGGAGGACGAACTCGGTGCTGGGAAACGAATAGGGCGCCGCGAGACGATTCAGCACGTCTCCTTTGGCGACGGCGGCGTCGTCTTTCGCGCCATAGGTCGTCGGTTCGAACAGCTCCGGCAGCAGCTTCACATACAGCAGCCGTCGATCGGGCATGCCGAAGACGAGAGCGTGGTTGCTATTCGGTCGGGCTGATCCGATCAAACCGACGTCCGCGTTGGTGACGCGGATCTCTTCGACTTCCTGGTGATCCAGATCCCTTTGAATCTGCGCGCGGAGTTTGTTCGCCGACTGAATAACTTCGCGGAGGATGACCAGATATAGAACCAGCGCGAGCGTCGGCAAGGTCCAGCGACCAATTCTCGCCGCTTCCGGGCTGATGATGGCGCCGAACCAATCGCCGAGGAAATAGAGGATCGCTGCCGGGACGATCAGAAACAGAACCGTCATGCAGCCATACGACACTTTGCCCGTTTCCGCTTGCTTGGCCAGGATTTTTAATTCCTGTTCCGTCGCAGCGCGACGATGAAATTTCGACATGTTACGTTTCGTTCCTGACGGCGTCGTGGGCGTCGGCAAGCGACTGTTCTAACGAGTGGAGCGTGCCGGGGAAAATCTCGCAGTCGCTCAGCACCGAGCAATGCTTCTCCGCATATTTCACACGAAGAGTGCGCGGCGCGACATACTCTCCATCGACTCGAATCGCGGCAATCTGTCGCGAAAGTGGGAAACGCGTCACGACGAAGCTGGAAGAAGGAAACGAATGGGGAGTGCGCAGTCCGTTGAAGAACTCCGGGTCCATATCGTCCAGACTGCGATCCGAGTCGGCTCCGTACGTTTCGCCGTTGAAGAGCCAGTTCCCCTGCAACAGCAGCAGACGTCTTTCATCGAGACGAAAGACGAGGGCCGGCTCTTCCAACGCGTCGATGCTGATCTCGACCACATCGGCGTCGATCACCAGGATCTCTTCGACCTGGCTGTTCTCCAGATCGAGCCGCGCCTCTTCGGTCCGATGCCGTTCGCCGGCGAAATAGGCCCGCGCCGCGAAGGCGCCGAGAATGACCGCGATCGCCCAGCCGATCCAGTAAGCGAATAGCGAGTGCGTCGGCCCGAAATGCTGACCGATGCCCCGCAACAGCGCCGAGAGAAAACCGCCCCCTAGCAAGGCGAGAAACGACAGCACGATGGCGAACCCCATTCCCAGAGAGCGAGACTCTCGTTGGAGCAGGTCCCGCTCCGCTTGGTTCATCGGGCGAGTCGTGATTTCGACCATTGCATCAACTGCCATGTTGCGAAGCCATTGCGCCTAGAATCATTTTACGCTTTCCCAAAAACCATCAAGTAGTTCGCTAACCGCTTGGGGTTATTGGATGAAAACCGACATCGGCGGTAGAGAAACAGGATAGAGAACGCAGTAGCTGCGCTATTTCGCGGGAGCGAAGTGGGATTTGTTTTCCAAGACGTAATCCGCAAGCATCTCAGGGATCACCTCTTCGTTTTCATAGAACTGATCGTCAAGCGAGTTGAATTGCTCATCTTGCTTTGGCGAAAACCGCTCCATTTGCTCAATTCTCGCATCTTGATCGACGGCAGGGCCGGACGGACCGAACAACGCAATTGCCGCCGCAAGCACCTTCCCCTTTTTTATCGCTCCGATCGCCATCAGGCCCCGATGGGCGATTTGAATTTCATCGCCGCTGGTATTGACGAAGTACTGATCATGTCCGCCGCTGCCGACCTCCAGTTCGTAGTTCCGCACCGCGATGTAGTTCTGCTGTTCCGCCGTTAACTTTTCAAAGCCGACGTCGTAGTAGTGAAGCGTAATGAACTCTTCCGCGTCGTCGACGCCGTCCAGGATCGCTAATCCTTTGGCGGCGTATTCGCGAACCATTTCATCTTCGTTTTCGCTCTGCTGCTTCTGCAAATACGCTTTGGCGTTCGCGTCTGGGTTGCGGGCGTAAGCGATGAGCGCCTCAGAAAAGTTATACATGTGGGGGAATTCGCCGCTGATTGGCTCCAGCTGCGAGAGTTGCGGCAACAACAATTCGTGTGGGACCGATATTTGCAGCTCATTCAGCGCTTTTAGATTGGATGCGAACTGGATGTTCGCCGAATTGAACCGTTCACTCTTCAGGATGGCGGCGACCGCGCGTTGACGATCGATGGTCAACAGCAGTCCAGGCGCTTCGTCATCTACCGAACTATCTTCTAGTGCCAGTAGCGGCTCTAGCGCCGGGAAGATCGCTTGCAGAAACTTCTCGTCACGACGTCCTTCCTCGAGCCCACGTTGAATTCCCAGCATTCCCCAGCCGCGAACCTGGTCATCATCGTCGGCCAGCAGCGTCGTAAGCGGCTTGACGCATTCTTCCGTGCCGATCTTTCCGAGCAGAATGGCCGCGTTCCGTCGGACTTCCGCGGCAGGATGCGTTGCAAATCTGGCAAGCGGTTTCGCCGCGGCGGATGGAGAAGTCTCTTCCAGGGCGTCGCAAAGGCGAGTGAACGCCCACTCGTCATCCAGAGGGAATTTTGGCATCGGAAACTTTTGAGAGTATGCCCGTTCCGAACTCAATTCTGCGATCAATAGCGGGATGGCTTGCGTGCCAAGCGACTTTACACGCGAGACTCGATTACGATCGTCGCCAGGAACGTAAAGCTGGTCGATCAGCGTCTGGATTTCGTCAGGCGACGCGACTCGATGAGATTTAGGAAAATCGGGCACAGCTGATGGTGCGACAGTTTCGGCTTCGTCGGTCGGTTCGTCCGACTGCATATTGCACGCGCCGATCCATGGTAAGAGCGCGGCGACGAGGATGACGGCGGTTGAGATCGCAATTCGCATGAGCGATTTCCCTGGCGGAATTAGTACCGAGCGATGGCCATCATAATCTGAAGTGGTTGTCTGGGAAATCTCGCGGCGACTGACAGGCAGGTTGTTTCCTTCCCGCGCAAAAAAATAGGCTGGGTCGAAACCCAGCCTTTGTTTTGAACGCGTGTTTGTAAAGGCAGGCACGGCCTGCCCTACCGACTACTTGCCGCAGTAGTCGATCGCGCGGGCGATTTCGCTCTTCAGGCGAGCACGCGGGACGATGCGGTCGACGAAACCATGTTCCAGCAGGAATTCGCTGGTCTGGAAGCCGTCCGGCAGTTCGATGCGAATGGTCGCTTTGATCGTACGCGGGCCGGCGAAGCCGATCAGCGCTTTCGGTTCGGCGAAGATCAAGTCCCCCAGCGACGCAAAGCTGGCGGCGACGCCGCCCATGGTCGGGTTGGTCAGAACCGAAATGAACAGACCGCCCATTTCGTGATAGCGAGCCAGCGCGGCGGTTACCTTGGCCATCTGCATCAGGGAGAGAATCCCTTCGTGCATACGAGCTCCACCGCCGGAGCCGCTGATGATGATGAGCGGCAGGTTTTGATCGGCGGCTCGTTCGACCAGGCGAGCGAGACGTTCGCCGACGACCGAACCCATGCTTCCCATGATGAAGGCCGAGTCAGTGACGCCGATGGCGACGCGACGAGCGCGAATCATGCCGCAGCCGGTCAGGGCCGCATCACGCAGACCGGTTCGCTTTTGTTCCGCGACCAGGCGATCGGCGTATTTCTTTTGGTCGGCGAACTTGAGCGGGTCGGTCGGCATCAGCTCGGCGTCCCACTCTTCGAAGGTGCCGCTATCGAGCACTTGCTCCATGCGATCGGCGGCCGAGACGTACCAGTGATGTTCGCATTCGGGACAAACGCTGAGCAATTCTTCGGCTTGCTTGCGGAAGATCACCGCCTGGCATCCGGGGCAGCGTTGCCACAGACCTTCCGGCACTCCGCGTTTGGCACGTTTGACACCTTCGGCGGCGGCTGCAGCGGCGGCGAACTCAGGCGTAGTCGACGACATTCGATTTCCTTCTGGCTGTTGCCGCCGACAGTGGCGGTACTTTTATTCTAATTAACGAAGGGCGGGTTGGGGGGAGATTTCGATCAGTTCCCAACTGCCGCAGTTACCTTCTTCGGCTTTCCAAAGGTCGCCGATGCAGTGATGTAGCAATTCGCAGCGAATCACCGACGCGATCGGCTCGGGCGTTACGATCGCGGCAACGCTTTTTGAGTTTTGATATTTCTTACAAATCTTGTCCAGGGCGGTCCGTACGCGACTACGAGCGTCCGCTAGCATCTCTCCCTCAGGTGGGCAGATGCCATCCGGGTTTTCCTGCCATTGTCGATAGACTTTCGGCTGGTTCTGCTTCACTTCGGTGATCAGTTTCCCTTGCCACAGTCCGACGTCCAGGTTCCGAAACTTGTCGATCTTTTTCACCTTGGCCATGTGGACCTTGGCGATGATTTCGGCCGCTTGCACCGCCGGTTGGCAGGGGCCGCAGTAGACGACGTCGATCGAGAGATCGGCCATCTCATGGGCCGCGTGCTGGACCTGAGTAATACCTTTGTCGCTAAGCGGAACGTTTAACGTGCCGCGGATCCGGCCTTGTATGTCGTAGTCGGTACAGCCGGGACGAATGAGCGCAACGCGCAACATATAAAAGCTACACCTATGCTGATCAGGAGGCGGCGACCGCGGCCGAATTCAGGTCGCGGACTGCCGTGATGTAGTCCGGTTTGCCGAAAATGGCCGACCCGACTACCAACAAGTCTGCGCCCGCTTCCGTGCAGCGCCCAATAGTATCCAAATTTACGCCGCCGTCGATCTCAATCAGCACGTCGGAATTGATCCGCCGTACCTCTCGGATTTTGTCGAGGGCGACCGGATTGAACGACTGACCGCCGAAACCGGCGTTGACGCTCATCATTAACGCGAGATCCGCCTCGGGCAGGGCGTCGAAGATGACGTCGACCGGGGTGTCGGGATTAATCGCCACGCCGGCGCCGCAGCCCAGAGAGTGGATTTCTCGCAAGGTGCTAGCGACGTCATCGACAGCTTCGGCGTGAATGGTGATCACGTCGGCGCCTGCCTCATGGAATTGTCGGATGTACTGCTGCGGCTTCTCGATCATCAAATGAACGTCGAGCGGCAGATCGGTCAATTTTCGGAACGCGGCGACAATCGGCATTCCGTAGGTCATGTTTGGGACAAATATGCCGTCCATCACATCCAGATGCAGAGCTTTCACGCCGGCTGCTAGCAAGCGCTCAACCTCACGCTCCAAGTTGGCGAAGTCGCACAACAAGAGCGAGGGGAGAATAACAGGCGCAGCTTCACGAAGCTGAGCTAGGTGGTCGCGTGACATATGTCTTAAGAAGCTAGTGCGTCAGGATAAATGTGGTTTGCTCAATTCGCCGCAAGTGACGAAACCGGTCTGTAGGCTAAGACGCTGGGTAAAGAAGTTGGGGGACGACTGCGTAAACTGCCGTAAAGGAATTAAAAGCCTACGTTACTCCGGGACATTTCCAGTTCGGCCAATTGTAACAACGGCCACACAGCGAGTCAGCGCCCTGAACGAGGCATTGACGTAACCCGCAATCAGACAACGGGTTAAAACGCGCAAATAATTGAGAAAAGCCCCCTCGATCCCCCTGTGAGGCGAAAAATCTTGCCGTTAACTGGAACGTGAAATCAAATCGGCGTCGGCCTGCGCCTGGCGCCCCACTACCAAGACACCTCATAGTCGAGCGCTGCGGCGATTCGATCGAGCAGCGGCAACGTCGCTTCTTCGTGCGAAGCCGAATGGAAACCGATGAAGAGGGGCCCGTCGCGCCACAGGGTGAACTGAACCCCTTCCGCAGAGATCGACGAGTCAGACACAAAGCACCGCGTCGCTTCGTCGCGGCGGTCGTAATAAAAGGCGAGCAGGTCGGCCGGAGCGCGCAGTTGCTCGAGCTTGGCGATCATCGTGTCGGCGATCTCCGTTCCTTGCTGGTCATCAAAGACGCATTCCGGGAACGCCAGCGATAACCGCGTTTTGGTTTCCTCGACGGAGAGAAACGTTTCATCCTTCCGCGGTTGAATATGTCGATGCGCCATCAAGCTGCCCAAGAAAAGAAAAATGCCGGCTTCGCAAGCGAAGCCGGACACATCGTAGCCCGAGGCGCGAGCCGAGGGAAAGTGGCATGTAGCCGAGAAGAGGTCGCAACCAATTTGCGGCCGGCAACGGATAACGCCTTATTCAATAGGTTCGCGCACATTCCCTCGGCTCGCGCCTCGGGCTACTATTTTTTCGCTACGCTACCGCGCTGGTCCGCTGCCAGGAAACTCCAGCCCTTCGGCCTGTTTCTCAAGCAGCTTCAGTTGCAGCTCAATAATCTCGTCCTTGGCGTTCTCGCGAGCGTCATACTGCTCGCGCAGTTTCTTGACGCGAGCTTCGATGTCGGCCGCCTGCTTGTCCCGATTTTGCATATCGGCGGCGAAGATTTCGGTCAGGACCTTACGCAGTTCGGTGCGAGCCGTTTCCTTTTCCTCGTCTGACTTCGCCCCTTCTAACTTGGTGATCGCGGCCTGCATCGCGTTGCCCCGCGGTGAAGGAATGATGGAGGGGGACATCGGCGCGGCGTGCGGGAAGTAGACAGGGGGCGAACCATATTGCCCGAGAGTTGCGTAGGGGGACGGGGGAAGGGTTGCGGACGCCGGAAAATTGGTGGGGACTGCGATCGGCGCTGCGTAGGACGTTGGAGGAGCATGGGAGACCGGCGGAGACTTTGGCTCATACACGAGATGGGGAGGCGCCACTTCGCCTGGTACCCAACGACCCGACGTATGCGGCGCGGCGGTTCCCGTCGCTGGCAATTCCGTTTTCGGGCGCATTTCAAACCATGCCTTCTGTTGGGGAACGGCCGCGGTAATCGGCGGAGAAGTCGTCGGAAATCCAGAGGCCGGAATCGAAAAGTTCGGACTAGCAGCAGCTGGTGGCATCGGCATCATCTGCGGTGGAAATGCCGAGGGATCGCGTGGGTAATTGATCGGCGCCGTCGCATCCGGAATTGGTTCGCCCAACGGCACAAGGCCGCGGAGGAGAAACCGGAACTTTTTGGCGTGATAGTCGTCGACTTCTTTCTGCTCGCCGGCAGCGATGTGCGCCGCGGTCTTGGGATTGATTTGATGCACGATTTCCAATGTGACCAGCAAGACGTTATCGCTGGGCGACTTCGGCGTGAACTCTCGAATCTCATAGAGGCTGCCGATCCGATGGGTTCCCACCGATTGTTTGGTGATGCCGGTCCCTTCGGCGAACAGAAAGATCGCTCGATTCCCTTTGTTGTGATTCAGCCACTCGCCGGGAAAAGTGTTCGAATCGAGCGGCACACGGATGACCGCTTCGTCTTCCGCCGCAGTCGGCGACTGCTCGGTTTTGAGCGTAATGCCCCCCTCCTCGCCCGAAACGAAAATCAACGTGTCAGGCTCGTTCGGTTTACCTTGGATGGTCAACGTCTTGGCGGTCAGCGTTGCCGTTGGCTTGGCATCTTGCTCTTGGGCGAAGAGTGCGACGTAGGTAACGCCGACCAGTAACAACGACGTCGCCGCCGCGACCCAACGATTCCACTTAGTTTTGAGCATCATTTCGTTCCTGCAAATCCGTTTCGGGGAATGGGATCTCTTCCAGTGAGTTCAATTGAAAGCGAAGCGAGTCCAACTCGACTTGGCTTGGTCCTTCCAACGCTTGGAGGCGAGCCTGAATCGACTCGACGCTGTCGTTGACGATCGGATAACGGCGTCCTGGATCGGCCGGTCGACGAGTCACACCGGCGGTAATGTAGAACGTTATTCCCATCAGCACGAACAGCGCCAGCGCCGTTATGGCTGCGCTGCCGAGTATCCAAGGGCGAACAAGCGGTGCATGTCTTAGTCGCAGCTTCCCTTGCTGCAAGTCGGCCAGCATCCGCTCCAGCTTCTTCTGCAAGTCGGCGGCCGTGGCGAAGCGACGGTCGGGTTGTTTTTCGAGCAAGCGATCGATCGTTTCCGACAGCTCTTCCGGGATCTCGGCGTTGGCCTGCATCGCCGGACGATGCGGGTCGTGGCACGTTCTTTTGAGCACCGCCATCGGGCGTTCGGCCCGAAACGGTGGGTGACCGGTCGCCATGAAGTAGAGGACCGAGCCGAGACTGAACAGGTCAGAGCGATGATCCAGCGGCCGCCCGTCCGCTTGCTCGGGGGACATGTAATGAGGCGTGCCGGAGACGACGCCGGTATAGGTCAAGCTGGCGTCGTCCGCAGCGCGGGCGAGCCCAAAGTCGGTCAGGTACGCGCGGTCGACGTCATTCTCCAGCAAGATGTTCGCCGGCTTGACGTCGCGGTGAACCAAACCTTGCGCGTGAGCGGCGGCGAGTCCCGATGCGGCCTGCATGCCAATTCGCAGGATCTCGGAAACGCTTAACGGGCCCGACTCGTCGACGCGGGCCTGCAGCGATTGCCCGGCGATGTATTGCATCACCAGATAAGGATGGTCGACGTTCGACTCGACGTTGTGAATCGGGACGACATGCTCATGCACGACCGCCGCCGCAGCGCGGGCTTCGCGAGCAAATCGCTGCCGCGCGGCGCCGATCCGGGACAAATGGGGCGCCAGCAGTTTGATCGCGACGGGGCGATGCAGTTCGGTATCGAACCCTTTCAGCACGATCCCCATCCCGCCGACGCCGATGATTCGTTCCACTTCATAGCGGCCGAGTCGCCCGAGCGTTTCGGGATGGGATGGCGACTGGAGCATGTCGCGGACCAGCGTTTCGACGGCGCCGCGGCGTTCGGCGACATTCGTTTCGATCGAATGGTAACGATAGAGCTCGCCGGTGTTGGTTTGATCATCTTCGACCGGGCTCAAGAGCTGACGCTGCGTCTGCCAGAAGTCATGATCGCCGGAGAGTTCCGTCAAACGCTGTTGGCACGTGGGGCAATGTTCGACATGCTCGGCCGCGGTGCGAAACTCCAATGACGTTTCATCTCCGTCGAGCAACAGCAAAAAATGTTCGTCGCTGCAGTGGGAAGAGCCGATCGTCATCGTGATTGCTCCTCAAGGAAGAAGATCTTTTCGCGGATCCGTTTGGTAATCCGGCTCCGCGCGATGTAAATGCTGCCGACGCTCATTTCTAACTCCGCTGCGACTTCCGGAATCGGCTGCGCTTCGACGCTCGACTTCCAGAACGCTTGCCATTGCCGCTCGTTGACTTGCGTGCGAACTTGCTCCGCCGCACAGCGAAAGAGTTCGCGGCGATATTCGAGGGCGAACATCTGCGTCGACTCGCTGCTGGGATCAGGATGCTGAGCAAGCAGGCCGGCGATTTGGCTGTCGCCCGATCCGAGTCGTTGATGCCGCGGCCGAGTCATGAAGTTGATCGCCATGTTTTGCGCAATGCGAAACAGCCAGGCCTTGAACGTACCGCGATTTTCGTCGTCGACCCATCGCCCGACCGCTTTGGAGACCGCGGCTAGCACTTCCTGGACGAAGTCCTCGGCGTCGGCTTGCTGAAACCCTTTGCTCCGCGCGAGCCGAAACAACAGCGGCTCATAAATCTCGATAAATGCGTCCCACGCTTCCACATCAGCGGCGTCCGGCAGCCGGCGGATCAGCGTTTCGCGCGTATCTGGAAGTGGCGGCAAGGTTTAAGTCGCTTCATGCGTGGGAGAAGAGCGAGCGAAGGCGATTGCCCTCCTATGGTAAGACACGCGAGAGCGGAAAACCTTTCTGCAAGGGAAAAGTTTTTTTGGAATGGGGAAAGCGGGGAAATACTAGCCCGAGGCGCGAGCCGAGGGAATGCGGTGGGTTGCGGGGAAGAGGTCGCAACCAATTTGCGGCTGGCGCTGGATAGTGTCTTTTTCGATAGGTTCGCGCACATTCCCTCGGCTCGCGCCTCGGGCTAGTATTGCGCGTGACGCTACCGCATCTGGTTCCACTCATCGGTTGCATACCGCTCGGCGACCAGATCGGCGGTTCGCTGCTGCGGCCATTCGGTGAGCGGCTGGTCGGCGCCCCACGTTTCGATCAGCGCCGCTTTCAGCTGCTCGCGCGAAATCGGCAAGTTGGTGACGAACTGCGTGTGGTCGCGCTGCTCGCGGTAGTCAGGCGTCCGCGGCGGGTGGCGGAGGCAATCGGCGATGAGCTCCAGCGGAAAGTCATAGAGGAGCGTGCCGTGATAAAGGACATGGTCGCGCTTGACGCGGAGGCTGTTGCCGCTGAACTTTCGATTGTTCCAGGTCAGATCGCACGTCCCTTGGAACGCGACCCCTTCGACATAGGGCGACAGCGCGGCGAGCATCTTCTCCATCACGTACTGATGGCAGAGATCGATTGCCCGGAGATGTTCTCGATTGGCCAGACTGAGCGTGACCGCGTACATCAAACAGCCTGGCCCGGCGACGATCGCGGCGCCTCCGCTGGTCCGGCGAAAGACCGGCACGCCTCGCTCCGCACAAGCCGGCAGATTCGCCTCTTCGGCGATCCTCGAAGCGCGGCCGATCACCGCCAGCGGCCCGGTCGGTTCCCATAGCCGCAAAACGTCGCCGACCAATTCGCCAGCCTCGTTGGCTTCGAGCAACGCTTCGTCGAGAGCCAGATTCTCCTCCGGCGTCGGCAACGTGAGATCGAACAAGTACATCGGCGGCGTGTCTGGTGGAGTGAGGCGTAAGACGTGAAAAAGAGACCTGACCCCTTTTTCACACTTGAGTGTCGTTGCTGATCGCCTCAGCGCCCAGGGGAAGGTCGAGGAATGGAACACGGAGGCCACGGATTCGGCACGGTAAGAAACGCCGCAAGAAATAGCGAGGATTTGAAGGTTCGGTTATTCGCCGGTAGCGTCTAAATACCTTCCTCTCTCTTACCGTGTCTCTTGCCGCGTTCCCCGCCGTGGCCTCCGTGTTCTATTCCCCGGCCCTTGTAAAATGCCGGAAATCGTCTGAAAATGGCCGTTTGCGCTCTCGTTTTTTGGACCCAACTCCTTACGCCGTATGAACATTCTGCAAGTCCTGCGTGGTCGATTTGACGCTGTTTTGTCCCCGCTGGTCGACGAAACGGCGCCGTTGCTCGAGATGATTCGGCCGACCAACGACCCCAAATTCGGCGACTATCAGGCCAACTGCGCGATGCCGCTCGGCAAGAAGTTGGGGAAAAATCCGCGGGAAATCGCCGCGGAGATCGTCGAGAAAATCGACCTCTCCGACATGTGCGAGCCGCTCGAAATCGCCGGGCCGGGCTTTATCAATATCAAGCTGAAGGACGCCTGGATCGAAGCGCAACTGGCCGCGGCGGTGACCGATGAGCGGATCGGCGTGCCGCTGGTCGAAGCGCCGAAGAAGTACGTCCTCGACTTCTCTTCGCCGAACGTCGCCAAACCGATGCACGTCGGGCACATCCGCTCGACCGTGATCGGCGACTCGCTCGCCAAGACGCTCCGCTTCCTGGGGCATGAAGTGATCACCGACAACCACCTGGGGGACTGGGGGACGCAGTTCGGGATGATCATTTACGGCTTCAAGCACTTCCGCAACAACGAAGCGTATCACGAAAGCCCGGTCGCCGAATTGTCGCGGCTCTATCGCGAAGTCCGGAAGATCATCGACTACATCGACGGTCAGAAGTCGCTGCCGGCTCGCAAGTCGAAGCTGATGGAAATGGCGGCCGAAATCGAAGAGCGGAAGGCGATGCCGCCGACCGGCGACAAAGCGGCCGACAAGAAGGCGACCAAAGAGCTGGAGAAGTTGCAGCGTCAAGCCGAGGATGCGAGCAAAGAGTTGGTGAAGGACGAAGCGAAGCTCAGCGCGCTCGCCGCCGATCCGGAGTTCGCCAAGATCGCCGCCGAACATTCCGACATCGGCACGGCCGTCTTGAACGAGACCGCCAAGCTGCACGCCGACGACGAAGAAAACCTCGCCCTCTGGCACGAGTTCCTGCCGAAATGCCGCGAAGACATTCAGCGGATTTATCAGCGGCTCGACGTGACGTTCGACTACGAACTGGGGGAAAGCTTCTATCACAATCAGCTCGGCCCTGTCGTCAACGACTTCATCGAAAAAGGATTCGCTGAAGAGTCGGAAGGCGCGCTCTGCGTCTTCCTAGACGGTTTCAAAGCGCCGATGATCATCCGCAAGAAGGATGGGGCGTTCCTCTACGCGACCACCGACCTGGCGACGATCGAATATCGGATGCGCGAATGGAAGCCTGACGCGATCCTCTACGTGGTCGACTTCCGCCAGGGGGAACACTTCGACAAGCTCTTCGCCGCGGCGAAGAAGTGGGGTTATGCCGACATCGAGCTGAAGCATGTCAGCTTCGGCACGGTGATGGGAGAAGATGGAAAGCCGTACAAGACGCGCTCCGGCGACACGGTCGGGCTCGAAGGCTTGCTCGACGAAGCGGTTTCCCGCGCCGACAAGATCGTCCGCGAGAACGACAAAGATGGACAGCTCAGCGAAGAGCAGTACGCCGACGTCGCGCAGCGGGTCGGGATCGGCGGTTTGAAGTATGGCGACTTGTCGCAGAATCGCGAGACCGACTATGTCTTCAGCTACGACAAGATGTTGGCGCTCAATGGGAACACGGCGACGTACATGCAGTACGCCTACGCCCGCGTGCAAAGCATCTTCCGCCGCGGCGAAGTCGATATTGCGGCGCTCCGCACCAGCGGCGCCAAGATCGGCGTTTCGTCTCCGGCCGAACGGGCGCTGGCGATGAAAGTGCTGCGGCTCCCCGAAGCGCTGCAAGATACGATCGCCGATTATCGCCCCAATCAGCTGACCAGCTACTTGTTTGAAGAGCTGGCCAAGTCGTATTCGACCTTCTTCGAGCAGTGCCCGGTGCTGAAGGCCGAGACCGACGAGCAGAAGCAGAGCCGGCTATTGCTTTGCGATTTGACCGCTCGGGTGATACAACAGGGGCTCGCGTTACTCGGGATTTCGACCGTCGACAAAATGTGAGCCAAATGTCGCGAAAGGACTCGCCCTCCAAATCGGGGAAGCTCTCCCCTCCCCCGCTCGACTCGATTGAGTGCGGCGATGCGACGCAGGTCATCGCCGCGTGGCCCGACGAATTCATCGACGCGGTCGTCACGAGTCCCCCCTACTTCCAGCAGCGCGACTACTCCGGCGACGAGCAGATCGGTCTGGAGAAAACGCCGGCTGAGTATATCGAGCGTCTGGTCGCCCTCTTCGCTCAAGTGCAACGAACGCTGAAGGAGAGCGGTTCCCTTTGGGTGGTGCTGGGGGACAAATACGTCAATGGCGAGCTGCTCGGCATGCCGTGGCGATTCGCCTTGGCGATGAAGGACGCCGGCTGGATCTTGCGGAGCGACGTCATCTGGCAAAAGCCGAACGCGATGCCGTCGAGCGTGAAGACACGCCCCACCACCGATCACGAGTACGTCTTCTTCTTCAGCAAGAGCAAAGAGTACTACTACGACGCCGACGCGATCCGCGAGCCGCACGTCACCTTCAGCGAAAAGAGCCAGATGAAGGGAGGCCGCCGCCACTTCCATCAGCGCGGCAGCACGCCGGAGGCAGGCAAAAACGGCGGCTCCTCAAACCTGCACGACGGCCGCTGGGATCAAGCGTTCCATCCCCAAGGACGCAACAAACGAACCGTCTGGTCGATCCCCCTCTCCAAATTCCGCGAAGCCCACTTCGCCGTCTTCCCGGAGAAACTGGTCGAAACCTGTTTGCTCGCGACCTGTCCGCCGGAAGGAATCGCGCTTGATCCCTTCATGGGAAGCGGAACGGTCGGCGTCGTGGCCCGCAAGCTGGGACGACACTATCTGGGCGTCGATCAATCGCCCGAGTATTGCGAGATGGCGCGGCGGCGACTGGCGAAGATGACGGAGCGCGTGCTGTTCTAGCGCCGCGGTTCCGGCGTTAAAAGAAGCGAATCCTGGTCAATCACCCAGCTCTTTCCGCCTGCCGATTCCGGCGTTTTGATCGAAGCGGTGAACGCATGGGGCGTCGCGTGTAGCGTCACTTGCTTCAGGCCGTCGACGTGGAGATCGAGCTGCGATAGATCGGCGGCGTAAGCGTCATGCTGTTCGTGGTACGCCTTTTGAGCGTAGTAAACGTTATGGAGCAGCGTCTTGTAAGGGCGGGCCGGGTCTTGCTTGAACGTGACGGCGCCGACGTTTTGGGTGCTAAAGAGCGCTTCGCCCCAGGTCTCGGGACGGTGCATGTTGATGACCCCTTGGGGCGACCAGACCCAGTTGTGCTCGGGGCGATTAGGGACCTTTTCCGTCTTTCCCGCTTTGGTAACGACGTCCCATTCGACTCGCGAGAAATCGATACGCAGTCGGTCTCCATCCTGCGGCGGAAACTTCGCGGTCGACAACTCTTGCAGTCCCTTCCACGGCCAGGAGATTTCTACCGTCCACCCTTGGTCGACGTCGCTTGGATCGTTGATCGTGCCGTTGATCGCGACGGCGGTCTTGAGGCCCATGATCTCCCAACCGTTCACCGCCTTGCCGCCATCTTTGTACGGTTTGTTCAGCAGCAGATCCCACGTCGTGTTCAGCGCGTTCAGCTCCAGCTCGGCGTACATGTGGTTATCGCCGTCCGGATCGATGAAGACTTCAAAGTCCGGATCGTAAAAGATCACCGAGTCATGTTCGGTCAACGTCCCCCAGACGTTCGGCTCGACAAGTTCCGCGGCGATGTAGAGCGCCTCGTCGTCCCACGTCATCTTCATCCGCGTCTGGTGCGTTGGGGCCGGATGGTCGGCGCCTTCGATATCGACAAACGGTTCGCTCCACGGAACCTTGCCCCATTCGTCGTCGCTCAGCTTGCCGTCAATCTTGGGCGCCGCGGCGGCTCGGTAGACGACATAGCCCCGCGGAGTCAGCGTGAACGGCGACTCGGCCAGCGCGATCGTCGCGAAGGAAAGAGTAAGGGGAGCGACCACGGCGATCGCCGTCCGCGTAACCAGCGACTTCAAAATGTTCATCAGGAAAATCGCCTGCAAAGGGCGTGAAGGTAAATGGAGTACGCGAGATCGCTAGTTGGCGAGTTGAACGCTGACTTCGGCGTCGAACGTCAGTTCTGGATCGCCGTAGTCGAGCAGCGTGCGCAGCATCGTGCCGATCGTTCGTGAAGCGACCCCTTGGTAAATCGTCTGCGATCCCTGTTTGACTTCGATCGGCTGATCGAGATCGACCATCCGGTCGTCCAAACGGACCAGAAGATTCGGGACGTTCTCCGCTTGGGTGATTTCAATCGTCTGGCCTTGGCGATCGGCGACGACCAGGCTGCCGACTTTTTCGGCGCCGCTCGGAACGGCGAGCCAATACGATTGTTGATGCGGCGTTCCGGTTTGATTCCAGACGACCCGCGTGGGAAGCGGATTGCGGGTACGCTGCGCCATCCAGGGCAACGCTTGACCGTCGAGGCGATCCATCCAGTGCCCCTTCCCTTCGTAGATCTGGACTTCATGGACATACCCATCGGGATCTTGCTTTTGCAACGCGTCCAGCTTCTGGCCATACTCCGCCGCCACCTTGTTGCGATTGTAGGCGGCGTCGTTTCCTCCCATGTGAATTGCGAACGGCGTGTTGCGCAGCGAGAGGAGCGAGACTCCGTTGGGGTGCCCGGCCATCATCGAAGCGGCCGCCCAGCGATCGGCCATCCGCGGCGCCAGTTGATAAACGCCGTCGCCGCCAGCCGAGTAACCCAGGAGGTAGACCCGATTGGGATCGACGTCGTGCGTCACGATTAGGTCTGCGATCAGGCGATTGAACATCCGGTCGATGTGCGGTTCGTGCCACAGGTTCCAAGTATTGGTCGGGGCACGAGGGGCGACGTAAACGCCCTCTTCCAGCGAATAGAGCCGCTTTTGGTTTTCCCATTGCTGGTCATTCATCGCCGCGGGAGCTCCACCGCCGCCGTGCAGCGAAATCCAGAGACTATGACCGGAGCGAGGTTTCTTACCGAAGGTCTTCAGATCGAAACGCATTTCCAAGTCGCCGTCTTTGATGACTTTGTCCTGGATCTCCTGGGTTCGTTCTTTGCGAACCGCTTCCGCATACGCGTTCCAGATTAGCTTGCGAGCGACGGCGGCGTCGCGCTTGGAGAGCGGCGATTCGGCGAAGCTTTCGGTCTTTAAGGCGGCGAGCGACTCTAAGGAAGGCTTCAATCGCTTCTCGAGCGCGGCGACCGCTTCCGCCGACGTTTCCGCAGCGACGTTTGTGCCAACTGCGGCCAAAGCGAAAGCGACGCACGTGAGAGCAATCCAACTTCGAGATGGCATCAGCGACGTTTCTGAAAAAGAGAGGAAATGAAACGCGAAGCGGCGACTACTTCGAATCGGTCGGCAACTGAATCTCAATCAGCAAGCTTGCGCCGGCGGCCGGCGACTTGATGACGCGTCGCGTTCCTGCGACGAGAATGGCGAACTCTCGCCCAGGCGGGAGATCAAATTCGAGATAGTCGTTCAGGTCGGCGGTTTCGTCTTTGGAAATCCCTGTTCGCAGCGGTTCTTTGCCGTCAGGAACGCGAATCTCGACCGGCACGGCGGCTCGTTCGCGCGGCGATCGAACCACTCGGACCCAAAGTTTCGCGGTCTTGGATTCGACCGGTTGCTTGGGAGCGTAGCTGCGCGTCACGTTGACGGCTGACACGCTGTTGTTTTTGTCGGCCCACACCATGGGGAAAGGGGTTTGCGTTTTCTGAAAGCTGGCCGCATAGATCGCATGCTCGGCGACATCCTCTTGCGCCTTCGCCGCATCGCCGACGAACCAGCCCTCGTCCAAGCTGTTGGCGTCGCCTGCTTCGCAAGCGCCGGTAAAGTGCCAACCGTCGTCCCAGATCTCGACCCAGGTATGATTGCCCCGTTTGTCGGTCCACAGCGGAGTGCCGACGACGCGGGCCGGAATCCCGACCGCACGACAAGCGTCGACCAGCAGGATCGACAACCCGGTGCACGAGGCGACGCCGCTTTCCATCGTTTCGGCCGGCCCCTGGTTGGGAGCGCGTCGAGAGGTTGAGTATTTCACTTCGAGTTGCGGAAACAACTCTTTGTTCAACTTCAGCGCCGCCGTAGAGGGAGTTTTGCAACCTTGAATGATCGGCATGCTGAGCGCGTGCAAGCGAAGTCGCCAATCGTCGCGCTCTTCATCCAAGTTGGCGTAGGGGAGAACGTCATTCAGAAAGACACCCTCCGGAATCGATTTGCCCCAGGGAGCGGCGCTTCGCGTTTCATAGGCCAAGCGGCAGTTCGTCAGCAGGAAGCTGCTCGGCAGTTCGCGAAGATCTTGGTCCGGCATGTTGGCAATCAGAAACGCCATCCCCTTGCGCTGCTCGGCGGGGACTTGCTCCAGCGCCTGCTGAAGCTCGGCACGATTCTCTCCGGCGCTGGCTAGCGCCTTGTCGACGTCGGCATTCCACCAGTGCGTTGAACTGTCGGCGGATAGCAGCGGATTGACGCTCGTCAGTAGCACTAGCGCGCAGAAACTGATCGCCAAGAAATTACATTTCACCATGAATTTTTCTGCTGCCGTGATCGGCGTGAATGGACGCTTGCCGCGCGAGTAGAAAGGACCAACTCCTTATAAGCTGGATCGGCTCGAAATCCAAGCGCCAGACGCACCCGCATCCGCCAACCTAAGGGGATTTCTGGTAATACCGATTCACCACCTGCTCCGCTTCCTCGCGCGTCAGCACTTGCGGTTCGAGGACGTTCCAGACGTTGTCAGCGCTCGCCGTCAAACAGGCGGCGATGCAGCGGTAAATGTCTTGGCGGCGATCGGCTGATGGTTCGTCGGCGGCGAAGTGGCGATAGACTTCGCCAGCGTGCAGCCAGAGGGCGATCTCTTGGGCCGGGTTGGTATCGCGGCGGAAACCTTCTTCCCACTGGTCGAAGCTGAGCGAGTAATGTTCGGCGAAGGTCGCTTGGATTTCGCGGATGCAGTCGCGAACTTCTTCGTCGAACGGCTCGTGCAGGATCGGGCCGGCGCTGACTTGGTCCGGCAAGATCCAGACCAGATCGTCCATCCCTTGGATTTGGACTTCGACGGCGCCGGGGCGGAGTTCACGCTTCGGGATGCAGACTGCTCTTCCCACTTCGACGTCGTAGAACAGGACGGTTTCGTTTTGCGAAGCCGACCCTCCAAAGAGCCGCTTCCACCAATCCCCCCAACCCATGCCGCTCTCCGTGGTGACCTCGAATCGCTGTGTAGGCATTGTAGATTTGGCGGCAGCGGACCGAAACCGGCCCCAAGTTTTGACATCGAAGCCAGTTCGTTTTATTCTTCTATGCTATTGTGGACAATGTCCATTTGGCGAACGCGGCGGCTTTCCCGCCGGAAGGTTCGCCGCCCCGACAAGAGAGGACCGATGATGCGACGAGTTCAAGCCGCCTTTCTTTTGATCGCGGCCCTGGCGCCGACGACCGCATGGAGCGGCGAAGGGTATGTCGTTACCGCGCCCCCTGCGGAGCTGAAGGCCGATCCATTCTATGGCAAGTATGTCGACGCCGGCGGCTACCCGATCTTGGCCGCGGCGTCGGTCAGCGACTACGCACTGAAGGAAGCGGCGTTCTTGATCGATCAGATGTTGGCGAATCGTCCCGACGTGAAGAACGCGATGATCAGCAGCGGGTCGCGGATGCTGATCATCGGTTGCGATCAATACACGACCGACCTGCCGGAGTTCGCCCATTTCGAGCCGAAAGATTATTGGGACGCGCGAGCCCGCGGCACCGGCGGTTCGCAGACCGATCCTTATTGCACGTGCGGCGAAGAAAACCTGCTCGGCTACCCCGGCGATCCGTACGTCGCCGAGTGCATCTTGATCCATGAATTCGCCCACAACATGCATCTGCGGGGCCTGGTCCGGGTTGATCCCACCTTCGACGACCGGTTGAAAGCGACGTACCAGCAAGCGATGGAGGCGAAACTGTGGGAAGGGAAATACGCGTCGGTGAATCACCACGAGTATTTCGCCGAAGGAGTGCAATCGTGGTTCAACAACAATCGCCCGCCGGACCATGATCACAATTATGTCGACACCCGCGAAGAGCTGCGTGAGTACGATCCAGGCCTCGCGAAGATGTGCGAAGAGGCGTTCGGCGATACCGAGCTGGTCTACACCAAGCCGCTAACTCGTCTGAAAGACCATCTGGCCGGCTATGATCCGACCGCCGCTCCGAAGTTCGCATGGCCGGAGCGGCTCGATAAGGCTCGTGCGGATATTCGCCGTCAGGCGCTAGAGCGGTCGGCGAAGAAGAACGACTAAAGGGTGCCGTTGCCACGTCTTCGTGGCAATGAATGAGCGTGAGTTAGAGATTAAGGTTGAATCCCTTTATCAGCTCAAATCCCGAGGTTTGATCATTCGCGTTGGAGACCGCAATCATTGCCACGAAGACGTGGCAACGGCACCCAGATCGCGGTGACTAGTCCTGCTTGGCGACCGTATTCGCTGCGGCGGCGGTTTGTTCCGTTTCGGCGGTCGGCTGTGCGGCGGGGAACATGCGATCGTACTCTTTCAGGTAGTGCCCTTCGCCGTAGACCAATTCGCCCCCTTGGAAACCGACCGCGCCGGTCGCCATCGCGACCAGGCAGCAACCGATGAACCAGATCATCTTCTTGCGGAAATTCCCTTCCTGCTTGTAGGCGGAGTACGCGACCGGAATCATCACCAGGGCGAAGACCGTGACGGCGACGCCGAGCCAGCGATGGCGGTCGATGCCGCTGTCCATGAAGTTGAGCGAGAACGGATTGCCGTACCCTTCATGTGCGGCGTAGGCCCAACCCATGACGCAGGCCGGAATCGCGGTCAGCGCTCCGACCCAGAGGCAATGGAACGCCGCCGATTCAAGCGGCTTGCCGAAGATGAACGACAGCGCCAAAAAGACCATCGACATCGACAGCAGCGCGATCGGAAAGTGGGTCGAAGCGGGGTGGAACATGCCGTGCAGCAGGAAGAGCTTTTCCATCGTGCTTTGGGCCGCCGTCGCCGCAACCGGTGTCGGAGCGACAGGGGCTGCGGTCTTCCAATCATACTTCGCCCCTTCTTCGATCCACAGCTTGATCGTCGCCAATTCGGCGGCCGACAAGCCGTCAGGATGGGACGGAGAGGGGGGCGGCATCTTCATGTCGGGGTCGTCGGTCACCAGGTAGTCGGTCCAGAGGGAGCTCGACTCGACGTCTCCGGCTTCGACGTACGAGGTCATGGAATCTTCTTCATCGACGCGGAAGTCGTTCTTCGCCTTGTCGGGGCCGTGGCACTCGATGCAGCGCGCCTCCAGAATCGGCTGGACGTCGCGCGCAAAGTTCACGATCTCTTGGGCCTGGGCGGCGGCCAACAGGGTCTGGCTAAGCAGAACGGCGAACAGGATGCGAAGATACATAGCGCTTCCTAGAAATCGGTGAAATACCGCAGCTTGGAAGGCAGGGCGATCAAATGCTGCGGTGAATTTAGGCGGGATCATAATCGCGGTGGGTGACCTTCAACGTAGTCTATTTTATAGCGATTGGAAACCAAAAAGGGATGAAGTCCAAGCCGAAAGTTGCGGGTATCGGCAAAGAATTGGTTTTTTGCAAGTCCAATCCCACAAAGAACTTCAAACGACGGAAACCATTCTCAATTTCGTGTTAATAACACTCTTTTTTTCTTGACGCCTGGGCGGCTTTCTTTTCCCCCTTTCCGGCAAAATCACTTGGCCGATCGAACGTGAGGTCGGGTATCCTGAACCGAGCCGACGCTCTGACCGCTTCCCGAAACCGAAAGGGTGAACGATGTTCCGGATCTTCGCTTTCCTGGCGACATTTGTTTTGCTGACCGTAGCGGCCGATGCTGCGCCCCCAACGGCGGAAGAGGTCGCCGCTAGTTGGAAGAAGCTGCAGACCGAGGTGAAGTCGGCGACGGTCGAGTTTCGCTACTTCTGCACGATGGAAGATTGGCCCCCAGGCAAGTTGCCGAACGCGACCCGATTTCGGGAAGTCTTTGGCGCTCCCGGCGCGATGGAGCGGACACTGCCGGACCTGGTCACGGCGAAGTTTCGTGAATCGCCCTATCTCTATACCGCATACGTCCGTATGACCGTCGCCGGCGATCGGTTGCGGTTGGATGTGATTCATAAGGGGGAAAAGCAAACGCTCTATTTCGATCCGAAGACGACGCTGCTGAAGCTCGATGAGCCGCATCAAATCATGATCGAAGACGCCGGCGGCAGATTCAGCGGCCACAACCCCGAGCTGCGCGATCTTTGCTACCGCGATCTGAATGCCGACCCAAGTCAGTTGACCGTAACGCCGATCGACGACCAGCAAAGTCGCGTAACCGCCCAGGGATACGAGTGGACGATCGACAACAAAACGAACGTTCCGCTTAGCGGAAAGCGTTTTGATGCCAACGGGAAGGTCGTGGAAGAGTATTACCAGTACGGGCAAGTCGTTCACAAAGGAGTCGCGCTGCCGCAGCGTTTGGCCAGGGCGAAATACAATGCCGACGGGCAGATCGAACGTCTTGCCTTTCATGAGATCGTTTTGCTGGAAGCGAACGAGCCGGTTGCCCCGGACGAATTCAAAGTGGTCGCTCAAGATCACTGGATCGACGACGCCCGAAAAGGAAGACGGGGGAACTTTAAGAAACTGACGACCGATGACGTTCTGGAGGCGTTGAAGTAGGTTGGCCGCGAGCGTGCCGCTACTTTTCCGCCGATGGGCGGTTTAGACTGGAGTCGAAGAATTCCCCGTCCCGCTCCCCTGCTCTGCTGACTTGCCATGCTCGCTCGTCCTTTCGCCGTCGTCCTGTTGCTGTTGATTGGCGCCAACGTCGCATTCGCCGCCGACGCTCCTCGCCCCAACATCATCTTTCTTTTGGCCGATGACCTGGGCGGGGCCGACGTCAGTTGGCGTGGTAGTCCGATCAAGACGCCGCAGTTGGACGCGCTCGCCAACAGCGGCGCCAAGCTCGAGCAGTTTTATGTGCAGCCGGTTTGCTCGCCGACGCGTTCGGCGCTGATGACGGGGCGCTATCCGATTCGGTATGGCCTGCAGGTCGGCGTGATTCGTCCTTGGGCCGACTATGGAATGCCGCTCGAAGAACGGACGCTCGCCGAAGCGTTGCATGACGCCGGTTACGAAACGGCGATCGTCGGCAAATGGCATCTGGGGCATCTCAGCCGCGACTACCTGCCGACCGAGCGCGGGTTCGATCATCAATATGGTCACTACAACGGCGCGCTCGACTACTTCACCCACGATCGGGACGGGGGCCATGATTGGCACAAAGACGACCAGGTCAATCGAGACGAAGGGTACGCGACGCATCTGATTGCGAAGGAAGCGGTTCGCCTGATTCAAGATCGCGACAAGAAGAAGCCGCTCTTTCTTTACGTGCCGTTTAATGCGGTCCACTCGCCGCTGCAAGTTCCGGATAGCTACACCGAACCGTATGGCGACATGAAGCAGCGACGGAAGGCGTACGCCGGGATGGTCGCCGCTTTGGATGAAGCAGTGGGCCAGATCGTCGACGAAGTGAAGCGGCAAGGGATGCTCGACGATACCCTCTTCATCTTTAGCAGCGACAACGGCGGACCAGAGCCAGGGAAGCTGACCGACAATGGAGCGCTGCGAGGCGGCAAGCATGAACTGTATGAAGGGGGCGTCCGCGTCTGTGCGTTCGCATCCTGGAAAGGAAAGATCGCGCCGGGAACGGTGGTCGATCAACCGATGCATATCGTCGATTGGTACCCGACCTTGATCGAACTAGCCGGCGGTTCGCTCGAGCAGGCAAAACCGCTCGACGGGAAGAACATCTGGCCGACGATCACCGCCGGCGAACCTTCGCCCCATGACCTGATCGTCTGCAACATCACGCCGACCGAAGGGGCGATTCGTGTGGGAGACTGGAAGTTGGTCGTCCACAACATCGGCAAGCCGAAGGAAAAGGTGGAGCTGTTTAACTTGAGCCAGGACCTGGGAGAGCAGAAAAACCTGGCGAAGACCAACGTGAAAAAGCTGGAGCAGTTGCGAGCCAAGTTCGACCAGCTGGCCGCCGCTGCGGCTCCGGCCAAAAACGCCGGTCCGCAGCCGAAAGACTACCAGGCGCCGGCCATCTGGGGCGAAGCGAAGTAAGGAAGCTGCAATTTCTGGGCGATTTGCGTCTGTTCTCCTCGACTTTCGGGGCGACTGCGCCGCTTTTCCCGCCGGCCGGGCGATTGACGCATCGGGGCCTCCCCCCGACAATGACGGATTCCTCGGTCGCTGCTTAGGACGCTTAAGGCCAATCGCGACCTTTTCGTTTCGCCCCGCTAACTTCAAAGCGCCATGAATTTCATTAAGCAGAATGACCCCGCGGTTTGGGAAGCGATCGCTCACGAGCAGCGCCGCCAGGCGGAAGGGCTCGAACTGATCGCGTCGGAAAACTACACCAGCGCCGCCATCCAACAGGCCGCCGGATCGGTTCTGACCAACAAGTACGCCGAAGGTTACCCGGGCCGTCGCTATTACGGCGGTTGCGAATTTGTCGACGTCGTCGAACAACTCGCGATTGACCGCGCCAAAGAGCTGTTCGGCGCCGAACACGCCAACGTTCAGCCGCACGCCGGTTCGCAGGCCAACTTCGCCGTCTATCTGACCGCGGTTGAGCCGGGCGACACGATCCTCGGCTTGGACCTCGCCCACGGCGGTCACTTGACCCACGGGATGAAGCTGAACGTTTCAGGGCAGCTCTACAACTTCATCAGCTACGGCGTTGATCGCGAAACGCAGCGTCTCGACTTCGATCAGATCGCCAAGCTGGCGCGTGAGCACAAGCCGAAGCTGATCGTCGCCGGCGCGAGCGCCTACCCGCGTGAAATCCCGCACGTGAAGTTCGCCGAAATCGCCGCGGAAGTTGGCGCCAAGTTGTTCGTCGACATGGCCCACTACGCTGGTCTGGTCGCTGGCGGCGTCCACAACAGCCCGGTGCCGTACGCCGACTTCGTCACCACGACGACCCACAAGACCTTGCGTGGTCCCCGCAGCGGTTTGATCCTCTGCAAGGAAGAGCACGCCAAGCTGATCAATCGGAACGTCTTCCCCGGCACGCAGGGCGGTCCGCTGATGCACATTGTCGCGGCGAAGGCGATCTGCTTCGGCGAAGCGCTGCAGCCGTCGTTCAAGGACTACGCCCTGCAAGTGGTCGCCAACGCCAAGGCGCTGGCCGAAACCTTGATGAGCGGCGGCGTTCGCTTGATGACCGGCGGTACCGACAACCACTTGATGCTGATGGACGTCACCTCGATCGGCACGACCGGCGCCATCGCCGAAGCGGTGCTCGATCACTGCGGCATCACCGTCAACAAGAACATGATTCCGTTCGACGAACGCAAACCGATGGACCCGAGCGGCATCCGCGTCGGTTCGCCGGCCCTGACGACCCGCGGCATGAAGGAAGCCGAAATGAAGCAGGTCGGCGAGTGGATCCTGAAGGCGCTGAAGTCGCCGGAAGACGACAAGACCCACGCCGCGATCCGCGCCGAAGTGCTGGAGCTCTGCAAGAACTTCGCTGTTCCGGCCGCTCCGGTTGAGATGAGCTAACGCTCGAACGACAAACTTGAACGCAACGAAAAGAGCCCCGTGATGGGGCTCTTTTTTTTTGTGTTGCGGGAAATACTTTGCTCGGTTTGTCACGGAAAAATTTCGTGAATTTAGGATTGCGCAACGGCGATCTAGGTTGCTTCTCCCCACATTAAACCGGCGAAAACTCGACTCTAGCGCAGAACGCGCCAAACTCAGAGTTCAAATCTGCGCTGTCGTCGCGCGACAAGGGCGCTGAATGTCTCTCTAAGGGCATTTTTCCGAGTGATCGGCGTTCGCAACGGAGCTTGTTCTTCATTCCGCGGCAAACAAGGCTTTGTTAATATCTTTTTCGATTTAAAGAGAGTCTAGAGGCGATCTGTATTATCTACGCCCTGCTCTCAACGGACTTATCTCATTCCTGTTTTCGCGTGTCGGCTGGGGAGAAGCATCATGGTTTCGCGGATGGGGCGTCAGGCTGGGTTTACCCTAGTCGAACTTCTGGTGGTGATTGCGATTATCGGCGTGTTGATCGCGCTGTTGTTGCCGGCGGTGCAGCAGGCCCGCGAAGCGGCTCGCAAGATGCAGTGCACGAACAACCTGAAACAGATCGGTTTGGCGCTGCATAACTATCACGACGTCAACGGTCGTTTTCCGCCGGGATATTTCGTCGGGCTCGACGACTCGGACCCGGACGACAATCCGCTCCGCTATTGCTGGTTCCAAACGATCTTGCCGTTCGTCGAACAGACCGCCCTCTCCGATTCGGTTCAAACCGACATCAAGGCGGGCCGAGTTCCGTGGGAATTCGCCCAACGGGCGACGGTCGTCAACGGCTTTATGTGTCCGTCCGATCCGGCGAATCCGAAGGTTGGTTCAATCCGCGGTTTTCATGGCAATTACGTCGTCGCGCACGGGGGCGGTCAAAGTTTGAAGGCCCGCGATAACGAACGTAACGCCAACGGCATGTTCTACGTCGCTTCGCGGACGCGAATCGCCGACGTGATCGACGGGACGAGCAATGTTGCGATGGTCGGCGAGATCGTGCTGGTTCCCGACGACGTCGATCGTCGCGGCGCCTACTACATGATCGGCTGGCGAACCGCCAACGCGACGCTCGCGCTGCGCGACACGCCGAACAGCGCTGCGCCGGACGCCGGTAATTTCTCAGCGCTGGTCGACTACCTGCCGCACGCTCCGGCGGTCGACTCGAACGAATGGTTGCGAATGAACGCTCGCAGTTATCATCCCGGCGGCGTGCTGGTTGGCCGGGCCGACGCGTCGGTCAGCTTTGTCGGCGACACGGTCGATCTGACGACCTGGAATCGCTTTGGCAATCGTAATGACGGCCAGGTGCTCGGCGAACTGTAAGGTCGCCGAAGCCGAGTCGTTCCAGTCCGTGTTCGCAACTTGGGGAGTTTAGAATTCATGACGCTGGGGAAATATTGCGTCGCGATGATGTTGGCGGCGGTGCTGCTGATGAGCGGTTGCCAGACGAAGAGCGGTCCGTCGACCTATCCGGTTTCCGGTCTGGTGACTTACCAAGGAAAGCCGGTCGAAAGCGGGCGCATCATCTTTGTTCCGGATACGACCGAACTGGGGAGTGGGCCGACTTGCGCCTGTGAAATTGTCGCCGGCAAGTTCAGCGGCGAGTCGACCGCCGGGGTGAAGAAGATCGAGATCTACGGCTCGTGGGAAACTGACCAGATGATCAAAATGGACGACGGCACCGGCCACGTCAAAAAGCGAGCGTCGATCCCGAGCAAGCATAACGAAGGAAGCAAACTCAAGGTCGACGTCGAGCCGGCGCGGAACGATGACCTGGTCTTTGAATTGGAATAGTGGACGCAAGTAGGCAGCAAAAGAGCCCCGTGTTGGGGCTCTTTTTTTGTGTTAACAGCCTGGCGCCTTATCGCCAATCCAATGGATGAAGTGCCGCAAACGATCCCGCGCGATCGCCAACGATTCGTCGTCGATTGGAAAGCGAACGAGCAACTTCAGTGCGAACGGATCGTGTCGCGATTCTTCCGGTCCTGGAGGCTGATCGACTTCCCAGGCAATCGGCACATTTCTCTTCTTCCAATCAACCGGGAAGCTGCTGCTGAAATGCAGCATCCAGGAATGTCCCCACTGCGGGTCATGACGAATCGCGAACTCGGTCCGCGCTTCCAACTGCTTGACGTTGGATGGAAACGTCAACTCTTCCATTTCGCCGCTGCGCAGCGCATCGATATCTTCGAGCAACTTGTTCAAGCAATAGAACGGGAGGTCGATCCCGGCATGATATTGCAGGTGACGAAGGTTGTTGTTGTGGTCCAGTTCGTCGCCTGAAAGGCGAAGCGTCAAGTAGACGACGTTTTGCGGTTGGTTGCCGATCTCGCCCCAGGCGAGACCTTCTGGGACGACGCTGCAAGTCGCATTGCCGCCGTGGAAATCGAACGAGAAGCCTTCGAGTTGGTACGAACCGTCGGCCAACCGATATCCATATGCGTCTGGGTTGTAGTTCATGGGGTCACCTCACCAGCGAGATCCGAAGTCGGCAATGTACAGGAAGGTGAGAGAGAGGAACGTGCCGCAACCGGTTCGCGCCGGCGAGCGAGAATTACGGGAAAAGCCGTTGTTCCGTTTGTTTGCGTCGCGCTTTCCCCGCTCGCTATACTGCGGGACCTGCTGCTCAGTGATCATCCCCTTCACGCACAAAGGCATAAAGATGAGCGAATCGGAAACTGCGATGGAGAAACCGAAGCCGAACATGATCGCCGTCTGGATCGGACGCGTGATCAGCGTTCTGGCGGGGTTGGCGTTTTTGGCGGCCGGCGTGATGAAGCTGTCGATGGCGCTGGGCGGAGAGTTGGATCCGGAAGTGGTCAAGCAGATGGAGGAAGGTGGTTTCCCGGTAGAGAAACTGCTGCCCCTCGGCATCTTGCTAACGACCTGTGCGGTCCTTTATTTGATTCCGCCGACTTCGATGCTGGGGGCGATTCTGCTGACCGGATACATGGGAGGCGCGATCTGCGTCCATTGGCTGAAGGGAGAAGACTTCACGATGCAAGTGATCCTGCCGGTCATGGCTTGGCTCGGGCTCTATCTGCGGGATCAGCGGTTGTGGAGGATGCTGCCGTTTCGATTTGTCTGATGAAAACGAACTTTCTGTACGCGGATTTGCCCAGCTGTTTGAAAGTCGTTGGTAGATTGGCAGTTACGTTCGGCGAAAGATTTCTCCGCGGGCGCGAACCCATCCCAAGTTGGGTTGTCTACGTAAGTGCCACTGCGAAAATTGCTCTTGCAGAAGACAACCAAGTGGTGCAAAGTTGAGTTATCGGGTTGCGTTGACGCGACGCAATTTACTAGAGCCCAGACCGACGCCGTCTAACAGGCTTAATCGGCAGAGGCTGGGGTGGCTTTAGTGGAAAGGAGGTGGTTCAGTGGAATCTGTCTGTATTAGCCGAAGAGGTGGTGACGCCTAACGGCTGCCGGCGGGTTGCCGGTAGGCGCCCCACTGCCACATTGGATCCTTTTTTGATCTGATTTGGTTTCAATCGGGACGTGCGAAGAGCTTGCTTTTCGCACGTCCTGTTTTTTTGCGCGTCCTCCAACTTCTAATTGCGTGGAAAGCGCAGCGACGATGACGATTCACGTTGCCCGAAACGTGGTATTTGACGTCGCCTCTTCTTCTTCGTGAGCGCATTGAGTACATCGCAAACCAGGAAGCGTTTGTGATGCAGGCGAATTGTTTCTAATGAAACGATCACGCATGGATCTTGTTAAGTTTCGCCGCATTCGGTTTGAAATGAATCAATTTGATCCAGTGCGCTTAGATTTCGCTTGCTCAATTTCAAACGATTCCCTTCAATAGCCAAAGGCGAAAGCGAAGCGGGGCCTCACGGTCGTGTGACGTTTTGTCCGCTATTCTCCCTCTCTTCTCCTTACAACTTGATCAAGGAACGGCGTTATGATCTGGCATCGCGCGTGCGCTTCCGTGAACCGACGTAACGGTTTTACGTTGGTCGAACTCTTGGTGGTGATTGCGATCATTGGAGTTCTGATCGCTCTCTTGTTGCCCGCGGTGCAGCAAGCCCGCGAAGCGGCGCGGCGCAGCCAATGCTTGAACAATCTCAAGCAGCAAGGTCTGGCGTTTCACAACTATCACGGCACGTACAAATGCTTCCCGTTCGGCTGGAACATTACCGGCGACTTGAATGGATCGGGTTGGCCGTTTCAGATCCTTTCCTACTTGGAACAAACGGCGCTGGACGACAAATGGGACTCGCGCGTTCCGGCGATGGACCAGGCCGCTGCAATCGGCTTTCCGGCGGCTGCGGCGACCGCCAACTTGGAGGTAATCAAGACTCCGATCGATGCGTTCATGTGCCCCTCCGCGGCCGAAGAAACCATCCATAACTACGGCGTTCCGGCCGGCTCGCTTGATACCGGCGTTCCGCCGCTCGATCTAACCTGGACTGCCGCGCGTAGCGATTACTGTGCGACCAGCGGCATTCGGGGCGATTTCGCCGCGGTCGCATATGCGTCTAATCCGGCGACGAATCGGAGCGGCGTTCTTTGGCAGACTGGTTACGGCGGCAAGAGCTCGTGTCCGCGGATCGCAAATATTGTCGACGGCACGTCGAACACCTTTCTGGTCGGCGAACGACTTGGCGGATCGAACGTCTACAAGCTGCGAAAGATCGACGCAACTCTTACTGCGGCGGCTGGTCCGGCGCAAGGGGGAGCTTGGGGAGATATCTTGATCGGCGAACATTGGGCGCAAGGCTCGCTGTACGACGGTTCGTTTACCGGCAGCGGCGGCCCGTGCATCATCAATTGCTCCAACGGACGAAGCGTCGGCTATTACTCGTTTCACCCAGGCGGCGCCAATTTCCTGATGTGCGACGGATCGGTTCGCTTTATTCCTTCGACGATCGCGTCGTATACCTTCGCATCGCTGGTGACGCTGAATAATGGGGAAGTCATCGGCGACTACTAGTCATTTGCCGTAGCGCGCGGCCTCTCTTACTTTGCCGTTTTTCACCTCCTTGAGGAAAGGTTGAATGAGCAATTGGAAATTCGCTGCGCTGCTCGCCGGCGCAGCTCTCTTCCCCGGTGGGTGCAGCCATCAAGAGCACGCTTATTACGCGAAACCGACGACCAAAGTCTTGGGTAAGGTTACCGTGGATGGCGCCGCCCCCGGCAGTCCCATCGTGATCAAGTGTCACCCGGCCGACGGAATCGATCCCGAGCATCCTTCGGTCACGCAAGCGCTGACCGGTCCGGACGGAGCGTTTCAGTTGTCGACCTATCAAGATGGGGATGGTGTTCCTCCCGGCGACTATTCGCTGACGTTTTTCTGGGGCAAGTACAACGCAATTTCGGCCGGCTTCGTCGGTCCTGATCGCTTGAAGAACCGCTACATGAAACCAGAGAAGTCTCCCATCAAACTGTCGATCGCCGATGACCAGCCGATCGACATGGGGACGATCGCGCTGACGACGAAATAAGCGTCGTCGCAAACGCTCCCAATCCGCTTCGCCGCATTCTTCCCTCCTTCGTTGGAAAGTCCGTCTATGATTCGCCTCCGGGTCGTCTGTTGGTTTGTCGCGCTCACGTTCGCATTCGCCGCTCCGCGGCATCTTTGGGCCGAGTCGATCGCCGATCCGACCCCAACGGCGCTCCAAGACTATGTCGCCAAAGCGGACGACAGCTTTACCTGGAAGTTGGTCAAAACGACTGAACTGCCGTTGGCGATGGGGCGACTGCACGAGGTCGAATTCACTTCGCAAACCTGGCAAGGGATCTCCTGGACTCACACGCTGGCGATCTTCGAACCAAAAGAACTCGCCCATCCCGAACATGCCCTCCTCTTCATCACCGGCGGCCGAATCGGCGGCAAGTTGCGGAGCGGCGACATGATCGCCGGCGCACGCATGGCCAACGCCGGCGGGGTTTGCGTCGGCTATTTGCTGCAAGTGCCGAATCAACCGCTGCTCGGCGATCGTGTGGAAGATGACCTGATCACCGAATCGTTCCTGCGGTATCTCGATTCCAAAGATGCTACATGGCCGCTCCTCTTCCCGATGGCCAAGAGCGCCGTTCGCGCGATGGACGTAATGCAGGCCGTCGCCAAACAGGAGTGGGATGGGAAGGTCGAGAAGTTCGTCGTCTCCGGCGCGTCAAAGCGCGGCTGGACCACCTGGCTGACGGCGGTGGCCGATCCGCGCGTCGCCGGCATTGCGCCGATCGTGATCGATACTCTCAACTTCCAGCCGCAGATGAAGCACCAGATCGACGTCTGGGGAAAGTACAGCCCGCAGATCGAAGACTACACCAGCAAAGGTCTGGTCCGCGTGATGCAGGAGCAACCGGAAGTTCCCCTTTGGCGATGGGTTGATCCCTACACCTATCGCTCGCAGTTGACGCTGCCGAAGCTGATCATCAACGGCACCAATGATCCGTACTGGGTCGTCGACGCCCTCAATATCTACTGGGACGGCTTGTCCGGGCAAAAGCACATTCTGTACATCCCGAACGCCGGGCATGGACTAGAGGGAGGAGTCGAAACGGCGCTAACCACGCTGGTCGCCTTCGTCAAACATGTGGCCGATGAAAAGCCGATGCCCGATTTGCAGTGGCAATACGGCGAAGCCGATCGCAAGATCACGCTGAACGTGCAGAGCGACGTGACGCCGAAGGAAGTTCGTCTTTGGTCCGCGACCTCCAGCGACGGCGATTTTCGCCCGTCGAAGTGGTCGGCGACGCCGATCCAAGCGACAGAAGGGGGCTACATGGTCAGCGTCGATCTTCCGGCGGAAGGTTTTATCGCGATGTACGCCGAAGCTCGCTACGAGCTGGGAGGGCACGTTTATTCGCTGACGACGCAGATTCGTCGTCAGTAGGTTTTCCACGTAGGCAAGAGGCGAAGCGATGAGGGAGAAATCACTCCATAATCGTGACGCCCAAGTTGCGAGCGGCGTCGTGGAGCCGGCTCTTCCACGCGATTTCCTCGTCGTTGATCGCACGGAATGAAATCGACACTTGCTCCCTGGTCGCCTGCGAGGCTGGGTTTTCTTCGTGGGCGATCGCAACATAGCTGCCGACTTCGCGGTTCACCTTCGCTTGGAATTCAAGATACTCCAGCATGTCACGGCGGAACTTGGCGACTCCGGCGTCGTTCGACGCCGGCATCGCTTCGATCTTGGCGCGGACGCCGCTTAGCGTCGTGTCCAGGTTCGCTTGCGCCTGGTCGGCGGCGTCCAGGTCGACCGCTTCTCCCTGGAACCAAGGCCCCATCACTCTTCCCCACGCGGCCCCCGATTCGGTCAGCACCGCCGTTTCGTTGATCATGGCGACGGCGGAGGCGGCGGGCGAAGAAGCGCGCTGGGGTGGAACGCAACCAGCGCTAACGAGCACACAGAAGCAGAGGAGAAGTCGACAGTCCAAACGCATCGCAAAAGTCCCAGGGTAAGTCCAAATCGAAGAAGTCGGAATCTCGCCTATTGTACGCGTAGATTCGCCCCGCCAAAACGCGATTCCGCTTCAGTTTACGCCATGGGATTGTTGGCCATGAAGTCGGCCCACAAGTCGTCAAGGCTTTTGCCGGTCAGCTCCTCAAACATCTTCTCGTTATACTCGCGGCCGCGGAGCGCCCCGTCCAATTTCGGCACGATGCGGCGATCGTATTTCCAAGTCAGAAAGGCGAGGAACGCGGCGGTGTTGTTGTAGCCGTCAGTGTACTTGGCTCGATCGCGATTCAGCGGATAGCGAGGGCGTTCCGCTTCGTACTTCCAATAGCGGATGTAGTCGGCGATTCCTTCAACCAGCCAGCCCGGCTTGTTGCGAGCCCGCGGATACGACTGCACGACGTGCGTCAGTTCGTGGATCACCATCCCAAAATCTTCGGGATGCGATTTGATCCAGGGCATGCTGATGTAGATGTTCTGGCCGATCGTCACGCCGGGGGCGTCTTGCTGTTTCTTCAGCACCAATTCAACGCGCTCGGGCGGCGTCCAATCTTCGGTGTCGAGCAACTGGCAGATGATCGGGAACCATTGATCGCACAGTCGCTTCGCCTCTTCGCCCCACGCTTTCGCTTGTTCGTCGTCGCCTGCTTCGTCGGCGACCAATACGAACTGCGGCGTGATCGGCGCCTTGGCGGTCGCGGGATACCATTTCTTCGCGAGGTCTTCGGCGGCGCGGCAATAGGTTGGCGCCAGAGTCAGAGACAGCAGCAAGGTAAGGCAAGCAGTACGCAAGATCACGAGACGTTTCTCCCTGTTCCTGAGGATAGACCGCGCAAAGATCATACTGATCATAGCCAAGACGGGCGCACTGGACAGGAAATTAAAGGAGTCTCCGGAAAAATCGATTTGTTCCGACCTGCGCGCAAACTGCGAGCTAAGCTTTCGATAGAGGGGAAATCACCCTCGCCTACGGTAGTTTTTCACCAACCGGGACGACAATCATGTTCGCGACTCAAAACCGCATTGCGATTTTTTGCGTAGCGATGACGCTGCTTTGGTCGGCAGAAATTTTTGCGCAAGACGGCGACGCCACCAAAAGCGACGACAATTTCTACTCGTTCATGATGGCGGGCCAGTCCGACAAAGAACGCCGCGGCAAAACGCCCGAAGTGCTCGCGCCCTATAACGCGCCGATGCCGGCGATGAATTTCTGGGGGGGCGACTTCGGCAACGGACCGGGATTTGGTTATTGGGGCGGCGGTTATGGCCTGGGATACGGCGGCTTCGTCGGCATCGGGCCAATTGGTTACGGACCGATCGGATACGGCGTCCCCTACAGCTATCCCGGCGGATATTATCCGGCAGGAATTGGTTATGGCGCCGGGTATGGCTTCGGACCGCAACCGATACCGACGGGAGACGGCCTTCGCACCGAACTGCAATCGCGCGCAGCGAGCGAACAACCGGTGAAGATGATTCAGAATCCGCGGTTGCCGTTCGGCGGCGGCCCGGGACCGATTCGTCCGCCGATGGCTCCGCAGCACTAGTCTTACTTCTGCGTCATCGATTGCTGAAGCGCGTGCAACTCGGTTTGCCGCGCCAGCGTCGGCAGTTGCACGAAGATCCGCGTCCCTTTGCCGAGCGAGCTGTCAATCTTCGCCGATCCGCCGAAGAGTCGCGCACGCTCGATGATGCCGCGAACGCCAAAGCGTTCGTTGGAGACTTTCTTCAGGTCGAAGCCTTTACCGCGGTCGTTGATTCCGATTTCGAGGCGATCCCCTTTCCGGCGCACCGCGACGTCGGCGTGCGACGTACCGCTGTGTCGACGGACGTTGGAGACCCCTTCCTGAACGATGCGGAACATGGCGCCGGTAAGCAACGGATCGAGGTCTTCGAATTTTCCCTCGCAGTCAATCGTGGCGTCGAATCCGTACCGATCCTGCTCCTCGGCCGCTAAGTAGCGGAGCGCCTCGACCAGACCGTCGTCGTCGATCACCAGCGGACGTAAACGGCTAATGGTGCGGCGGGCTTCGACGATCGCCGAACGGAGCATCTCCAGTCCTTTGGCTTGATCTTCCAAAGCCGGGTGACCCTCATCCTGCAACCGATAGCGAACGGCGTCGAGCGCGAATTGGGCGCCGACGACATACTGCACGAACCCGTCGTGAATCTCCAGCGCCGTCAGTTGGCGTTCTTTTTCCTGCAGTTGCCAGAGCTCACGCAGCAGTTGTTCGTCGTGCGCCAATCTTCGCTGCGTTCGCCGCAGTTCCGAAACGTCGGTTGAAGCGATCACCGCCCCTTGGATTTCGCCGTCAAGGATCAGCGGTCCGCAGCGGACAAGCAGGTCGAGCACGCCCCCCTCGTAGGGAAAGCTCGTTTCCCATTGCTTCATTTCGCCCCGTTCGAGCGTCGCTTTCAGATTCTCCAAGATCGAATCTCGATCTTCCGGCGTCGCAAAGTCGATCATAGGGCTGCCGATGACTTGCTCACGCGTCACTCCCGCCGCCGTTCGATTGATGTATTGCGTGCGGCCATTGCGATCGAGCGTCATCAGGAAGTCGGGCGAGCAGTCGCTCATCGCTTGCCAGCGTGCAGCCATCGCGTCGATCTCGGCGCTCGCTTCCACCACTTTCGTTTCCAGTTCGCCGCGCGACTGTTCGAGATGGGTCACGTCCCAGCAGACGCCGCAGAATTGCACCGCCTGGCCTTTGTCATTGCGAATGACGACGCCGCGATCAGAGAGGTGGTGAATCGATCCGTCCGGCCAGATGACCCGATAATTCACTTCATACGTGTTTTGGTTAGCGAGTATTTCTTTCAGGACTTCTTTCGTTCTGGGGCGATCTTCCGGATGCATCGCATTGAAGAAGTCGTCAAGGCTCATTGCATCGTCTTCGAACTGGCGACCGTAAACGGGAAAATGCTTTCCGGTAATCGTCACCTTGTTCGTCGGGATGTCCCAAAAGTAAACCCCGACGTGCGGCGGAGTCAGCGCCAACTTCAATTGCGACTGCGATTCGGCCAGGGCCGCCTCAATTTCTTTCTCTTCCGTGACGTCAATGCAGACGCCGTTGTACGAAAGAAAGTCGTCCGAAAGACGCATCGCGTTGGAGCGGACGCGGGCCCAGTGGACGCTTTGGTCGGGAGCGACAATTCGCATGTCGATCGCGAACGGCAGGCTCGGATCTTTCAAGCAGGCGTCGGCCTTGGCGAAGTAGAGCTCGCGATCGTCCGGATGGATCATTTCGATCATCAACTCAGGACGTTGGTAGACCTGCTCCGGCGTATAGCCGAAACGCGTAATGCCATTGCCGACGAAGGGCATTTCGAGCTCGCTGCCGTCGACTTTGTTCTTCGTCTGGAAGAGGAAGCAGGGAAGATTGTCGGCCAAACCGCGGAGCGCTGCGACTTGTTGTCGCAGCTCGCGGTTCTCGCGCTCCAGTTCGGCGCGGTTCGACTCAGCTTCATTCAACCGCTCGCGCAGCTGAGCGATGAGATTTTCGGGGTTTTGCGAATCCACGGCGTTAATCGAACTTGCGGCGGCATGTTGGGGAAAGGGTACCTAACATTCTAACCGCAAGTCTTCGGAATTACGTACCCCGAGGGGTACGGATCTCCGCGAAGTTCTGTCGCTTTACGCTCGATTACATCGGTGGAGGAGGCAATTGCAGCCCATTATCAGCGACCGGCTGGGCAAGAGCGGCCGCGTACTGCTCCAGCAACGCGACTAGCGAACGAAAATCGGCCCGCTGCGACAGTTGGGCGTACTCCGGATTTGCCATGACGCGGCGGAAGTTTTCCAGGGACGAGGCCAGCGCTTGCGGCGACGGTTGTCGACCCGGCGTATAGACTTCGGCCGGCAGCGCCAGATAGCGGCGCCAGTTGTCGTCGAGCACGGCGGCCAGACGCTGCGAGGCTGACGCGGTTTCGGCTTGCAACTGGTTCAGATGCTCCGAGGCTTGGCCGACCGTTTCCACGGCCGGAGACGGACCGCTCAACTGCATCTGCGGCTGTTGTTCTCCAACGACCGTCATGCCGGCCGGGACCGGCGCCGAATACCTGAGAACCGTCGCGACCAGTTCGTTCGCTTCCGGCGGAACGCCGTTGGCGTAGTAGGCCTGCGTCGCGGCCTGGTTCATTTGCAACGCGCTGCCGTCAAGCGACGCGCCGATGAAGAGCCCGCGGCTCCGATTGTACGAGTAGATCTCCGACTTCAGCTCCAGGTCGGTGCCGGCCGAAGCTTGACGTCCCACCGGACCAGCGGCCGCCGCGGCGTCGACTCCCAAGGTGAACTTCCCTTGCAGCAAACCTTGCACGCTTTTCTGCGTGCGGAAGACGAGGATAACGTCGGTCGATTGAACGCCGACCTGCCAGCCGACGCTGCCGCCGGTCATGCTGACGAACTGCGGAGCGGTCCAACCGCCGGTGTTCGCATCACGAACCATCACGACGCCGTTGCCATGACGGACGCCGACGACGAAGCCCCCTTTGATCATGTTCGGAATGATCACCAGCCCTTGGGCATCGGCGAGCATCTTATGTGGGATCCCTTTGGCCGGGATCTGCATGATTTCATTCAACACGCCGGTCGCTTGCACGACCGTTTGCGATTCGAGCGATTGGGCCATGGCCGGCGTACCGACCGACAGGGCGACCGTGCAAAGAGCCGCTAGCGTCAGGTTTGCATAGTTCATGCGAATCCTCCTTGTTCGTCGCACTGGGTGTCTCCCATCGTTTGGTACGGCAATTTACCCGGTTTGGGTTGCAGGGCAAACAGAGAAATCTTCGCTAGCAGCGGCGTTTGAGGGAGCGATTCCCATTGATTTCCCCCTCGCATATGCCGATGATCCCCCTATGTCGAAAATCACGCTCGTCATTCTGCTGCTGCTCCTTCTCACCACGCTGCCTGGCTGCGCGGTCTGCGAGTGGTTCTTGGGGGGCGCTTATAGCGCCGCGGATAGCAGCGATCGCTGGAGCAGCTCGACCGGTCAAGATTTCCAGCAGAGCGACTTCTAATCCGAAACGCCAACCGGCGCGTCGCATCTTACATCCCCCACTATTGATGTTTTCGGGGCGGTTGCTGTTGACCCAACTCCGCTTGGGGACGTACTCTCCTCGCGAGATTTCGCTGCGGCGGTTTTCCGGCCGCATGGTGAACTCATTCCCATTGCAGCTAGCAACCTTGTCTCCTGGATTGAACCGAGGATGTTCCCGCCGGTCTATCGTTTGTCGATTGTGGCGCTGCTCGCGACTTGCGTGTGCGGCTGCGCGCTGTGGCAAAACGACAAGACGACCGAGCCCTCGACGTTGCCCTCCGGCAATCTCTCTGACGACACCGTTATCCTCGAAACGACCAAGGTCCGTATTCCGACCGTGCAGGAAGACGCCGTCGCGCAGATGTGGTTGGAAGTCGATGAGCAATTCATGCCGGCCACAATGCGCAGCCGTCTGTATGAAAACGGGATTCGCGTCGGGCTGATCAACTATCACTTGCCGCAGCAAATCCGCGATCTGTTGGCGGCGAGTTCCGGCAAGGAAGGTCTCAACGGACAATCGTCAGTCTTAATCAAAGATGGCGAAGTCCCGATCGCCGAACAGCGCCGTTTCCGCAAAGGGAAACGGGGCGAGCTGGTCGCGTCGGACGTGATGCCGGAGCTGACCTGCTTCGTCAAAGAAGGAGACGCCGTAACCGGCGAGACCTATTACCAGGCGCAGTGCCGCTTCGCGATTCTCACCTATCCGCAGGGAGACGGTCGCGTCCTGATTGAACTGATTCCCGAGATCCAACACGGCCAGCCGCAGCGCGAGTTCTCCTCCAGCGGCGACGGCGTCTTTCAATTGGCGGCCAAACCCCGCTCGGAACCTCTCACCGATCTGACGATGAAGGCGATCATGTCCCCCGGCGAGACGCTCATTTTGGGCGCCACCGACGAGCTGCGTGGGGTCGGCAAATCGTTCTTTACCCGCTCCGATGGGCGCCGTCAGGTACTCTTGATCCGGTTGGCGGCGAGCCAAACCGACGGACTTTTTGCCGGCGAAGTAGAAAAAACTCCCGAGCCAGGGGAGATTTCGCCCGTTAAAGCAGAGTCTACGGAAAGCTATAGCTCCGTGAGGTTTGATTAATTTCCGGGGGATTGACCGGAACGCTCCTGCAGTTTGATAATCGAGCGATTCAATCACGGAAATTACTTACCACAGGGCGCAAACGAGCGGCAATTTCGCTTCTAGCGCGTCCGAATAGTTCTGCTGAGGAGAGAAGTCTATGCCTCTGGTTACGCTCCGCACCCTGCTCGATCATGCCGCCGAAAACGAATACGGCGTCGCCGCGTTCAACGTCAACAACATGGAACAGATCCAGTCGATCATGGAGGCTGCGGCCGAAATCGACGCTCCGGTGATCGTTCAAGCTTCCCGCGGCGCCCGCGCCTACTCGCAGGACAACTACCTGCGTCACCTGATGATCGCGGCCTCGGAACTCTATCCGCAGATTCCGATCGTCATGCACCAGGACCACGGCAACAGCCCGGAAACCTGCATGAGCGCCGTCGAAAACGGCTTCACCTCGGTGATGATGGACGGCTCGCTGAAGGAAGACGGCAAGACTCCGGCCGACTTTGATTACAACGTTGCGGTCACCAAGAAGGTGGTCGAACTGGCTCACGCCAAGGGCGTCGGCGTCGAAGGGGAACTCGGTTGCTTGGGTTCGCTCGAAAGCGGCACCGGCGAAGCGGAAGATGGCCACGGCGCCGTCGGCGAACTGTCGCACGATCAGCTGCTGACCGATCCCGATGAAGCGGCCGAATTCGTGAAGCTGACCAACGTCGACGCGTTGGCCGTCGCGATCGGCACCAGCCACGGCGCTTACAAGTTCACCGCCAAGCCGACCGGCGAAGTGTTGGCGATGGACCGCATCGAAGCGATTCACAAGAAGTTGCCGAACACCCACCTGGTGATGCACGGCAGCTCGTCGGTTCCGCAAGAGCTGCAGGACATCATCAACAAGTACGGCGGCGAGATGAAGCAAACCTTCGGCGTGCCGGTCGAAGAAATCCAACGCGGCATCAAGAGCGGCGTTCGCAAGATCAACGTCGACACCGACAACCGCATGGCGATCACCGGCGCCATCCGCAAGGTGCTGATGGAAAAGCCGTCGGAATTCGATCCCCGCGCTTACATGAAGCCGGCCCGTGAAGCGATGAAGCAAGTCTGCATCGCCCGCATGACCGCCTTCGGCCAAGCCGGCATGGCCGCCAAGATGCGCGACGCCAAGCTGTTCTAATCGCAGCGCCGATTCACGACCCACAGTTGTAAAACTGAAAAACGCCCTGGTCCCACGACCAGGGCGTTTTGCGTTGGTTACTAACCCGAGGCGCGAGCCGAGGGAATGTGGGTGAGATCAGCGAGTAATGACTTTCTACGGTTCGCGGCTGGAATTGAACTCGTTCCCCTTCGTCGCCGCACAACGCTTTCCCTCGGCTCGCGCCTCGGGTTGGTGTTTGGGGTCTTGGCCGCTTTCGGATCCCCGCTTTCCGCTTTCCGCTTTTCTTCGCTCCGCATTCCCTCGGCTTGCGCCTCGGGCTACGATCGAAGAGATGAAACGACTCCTCGCACTTGGCGTACTCTTCGCAATCGCGGCCGTTGCCGGCTGGTACGTCGGCTATGCGCAGCGTCCGACCTATCGCATTGCTGGGCCGTCGATGGCGCCGGCTTTGTTGGGGCCGCACTATGACGTCGCATGTCCCGAGTGCGGGCACACTTTCGCGATCGACGCGACTCGCGGACCGATTCCGACGGCGGTTTGCGATTACTGCGGCGCCAGAGCTCCCGTGAAAACGGGCGATGTGAAACCCGGCGACGCGATCAAGCCCCTAGCTGGCGAGATCGAGCGATTTGATCTGGTGATGTTTCCCGATCCCGAGAATCCCGCGCAGCAAGTCGTTAAACGCGTCGTAGGACTTCCGGGCGAAACGGTGGAGTGTCGCGACGGAGATCTCTGGATCAACGGCGAGCGATACGTCAAATCGTGGGAAGAGTTGTCGCGGGTCATGATTCCGATTTACGAGGCTGGCGATCCTCTGGCCGACGACCCACGAATCAAGATTTCGAGCGACGGCTGGACCGAATATCATCACCAGGTTCATAGCCAGGGAATTCAGATCGCAGGCGCCGCGCCGCCGCTGGACGACTATCCCTATAACCAAGGTTTGCCAGGCAAACTCCATCCGCTCGACGAACTGATCTGCACGTTTACCTGGCAAGCCGCCGGACTGCTGGAAGTGAGATTCGGTTTTGATGGATACGACCAGCAGATTTGCAGCAATCCTTCCCTCGAAACCACGTATCGCTGGATTTTAGCCGGCGAAGAACCTCCCCCCACCACGTTGGAGTCATCGGGCTCGGGCCACTCGCCGCCGCCAGAGTTGGCAGTCCATGCGGCGCTTTGCGACGGCAAACTACAGTTTGGTGGGGAAGGACGCACCAGTGGGGTTGAGTTGCCGACGGAACTGGATTTCGCCAACTGCTCCGCCGTGCCGGTTCGGATCCTGGCAGGCAGCGGCCAGGTGAAAGGGCTAAAAATCTACCGGGATCTCCGCTACGCCGATTTTCCTGAAACCGAGATCCCTGCTGACGCGTACTTCGTTTTGGGGGATAATGTCCTGGCTTCGCGAGATTCGCGTGATTTCGGCCCGATTTCGGCGAAAGACGCCCGCCGGATGGTCCCCGCTAGCAGGCCGGACTAAAGTTCCTTCGGATCGGCAAATCCGGTATAGTTTCGCTTCCGGCGCCCCCGTCGAGCGCCCCAATTGTCTGAGAACGTGCATGGCCCGTAAGAACCGAACCAAATCCGCGATTCCCGAAGGCGCTACTCCGATGCCGCCGCCGAAGAAGGCCGCTCCGGCCAAAAAGTCGGCGGCCGATAACTTCGCGATCACCCGCGAGTTCATCGAATCGGTGGCGATCGCGATCGTGCTGGCGCTGTTGTTCCGCGCGTTCGAGGCCGAAGCGTTCATCATTCCGACCGGATCGATGGCCCCGACCTTGTTCGGTCGGCACAAAGACGTCCTCGACGAAGAGACCGGCTACGAATATCACGTCGGCGCCAGTGAAGAAGTCAACGCAAGTTCCGGACAAGAGATCGAAGGGCACAATCTGATCGGCACGATCGATCCGCTGTACCACACGGTGCAGAACATCGAAAACATGCCGTCGTACCCTGGCGATCGAATCCTGGTAAGCAAATTCGCTTACGAGTTCTTCTCGCCCAAGCGCTGGGACGTGATCGTCTTCAAACAGCCGCAAGAGCCAAGCGTCAACTACATCAAGCGTCTGATCGGTCTTCCCGGCGAAACGGTCCACATCTGGCACGGCGACATCTACATCTCCGACGATCCGCAAGATGAAGTCGGCAAGATCGCTCGCAAGCCTCCCCGCAAACAGCTGACGCTATTGCAGATGGTGTATGATTCGGACTTTCCGAATCCCGATCTCGAAGAAGCCGGTTACCCCAATCGCTTTGAGCCGTTCCCGCTGAGCAGCACGGCTTGGCAAAAGCAGGATGACGCCGAGTTCCCGTACGTCTGCAATCCGAGCGGCGGCGAAGTTGACTGGCTCCGCTATCGCAACATTTTCCCCGATTCGTCCGATTGGAATTCGGCCAAGCATGGGCAGAAGGTGAACGCCGAACGAGCTCGCGAAGACGACAGCAGCTTGATCACCGACTTCAACGTCTACAACGCCGCCTCCTACGCCGGAACGCCGGGCTTGCCGGCTCGCGACTACGGCATGCATTGGGTGGGCGATCTGGCGGTGGAAGCGGATCTGAACATCAAGTCCAATTCCGGCGAGGTCATTCTCGAACTGGTCGAGGGACAGCATAAATTCCGCTGCACGTTTGACGTGGCGACCGGCAAAGCGACGCTGTCGATCATCGGCGACAAGATCACGTTCGACGCCGCCGACGGCCCGACGATCACCGCCCAGACCGCGGTTCGCGGACCGGGGCAGCATTCGGTTCGCTTCGCCAACTGCGATGACGAATTGCGTCTTTGGGTCGACGACAGCCTGGTTACCTTGTCGTCGCCGGCGACCTTCGTCTCTCCCCGCAACGTGAAGCCGTTCTGGAGCGAAGACGACCCCGGCGACCTGTTGCCGGTCGGTATCGGCTCGCGCGGCGTCGAGTTGTCGGCGAAGAGCTTGCGAATCAAACGCGACGTTTACTACATCGCCGATTCGACCCAGACGCGTCGATCGCGCAGTCATGAACCGATCCTCGACTATCACACTCCGGGCGGCGATCGTCCGCAGGCCGACAATCAGATTTTAGAGATCATGCGTAGTCCTCACCTCTGGAACTCTTCCGAGCTGTGGGACATGCGGGCGCTCGTCTCGTTCACGATGGAAGAAGAGCAGTATTTCCCCCTGGGGGATAATAGCGCGGCGAGCCTGGACGGCCGCCTGTGGCCGATCGGCGAACAGTACGTCCCCGGCGACTTGCTGATCGGCAAGGCGCTGTTCGTCTACTGGCCCCACTCAACGCACAAACCGATTCCTTACTTTCCTAATTTCCGTCGGATGAAGTTCATCGAGTAACTCGCTCGATCGCTTCTCGACGCGGCATGGATGCGCAGCGAGACCATGGAAGAGCTCATTCTGTCAGCCAACGACCTGGAAAAGGTCTACGGCAAACGCAAAGTGGTCGATGGAGTCACCTTTGACGTCCGTCGCGGCGAAATTGTCGGTTTGCTCGGCTCCAACGGCGCCGGCAAGACGACCAGCTTCCGCATGACCTGCGGTATGATCGAACCAAACAAGGGAAAGGTCTATCTCAACGGCAAGAACGTCACCGACTGGCCGATGTTCAAGCGTTGCCGCGACGGCGGAATGGGATACCTGGCCCAGGACTCCAGCGTCTTCCGCAAGCTGACGGTCGAGCAGAACCTGCTCGGCGTGATGGAGCTGCTGGGGATGGACGGCAAGACGCGCCGCAAACGGTGCGAAGAGCTGCTTAACCGGTTCGACATCACCCACATTCGCAAGTCGCGCGCCGCGTCTCTCTCTGGAGGCGAACGTCGCCGATTGGAAATCGCACGCTGTTTGGTTTCCGATCCTGAAATCATCATGCTCGACGAACCGTTCACCGGGATCGATCCGGTCACCGTCGACAGCATCCAGCTGATCATTAAAGAACTGCGGCAGTGGGGGATCTCGATTTTGATCACCGACCACCAGGCCGAAAAGACGCTCGAGATTATCGACCGCTGCTACGTCGTCCATCGCGGCAAGATCTTGTGCGAAGGACGCCCCGACGAAGTGGTGAAGCATCCCGACGCGATCGAATACTACTTTGGCAATCTGCATCGCGCGTTTGACCGTACCGGCGCAGCGGCTTAGTTCGCGAACGATTGCGGTCACGTTGCGATTGGGTCACGATAGTTAGTCGCCGACAGCGGCGACTAACTCGCTCTTTCGTAGAAAGTGGACCGCATGTCGGACAATCCTTTCGCCTCTCCTGCCGAAGCCGATTCTTCCCTCTCGACGACCGGCGTCGAATCGCTGGGTTCGCTCGGCATCTTGCAGCCGCTAGTAAAGATCGGCGTCTGGTCGAAGATCTTCGCGGTTGCGATGATCCTGGTGGGGATCTTGCTCATCATTTCGATTTCCGGAATTATCGTCGGTTGGCTGCCGATCTGGGCGGGAGTGCTCCTGTGGCAACATGCGTCGCTGATCTCCGAAGCGCACCGTTTGCAGGATAGTCGTTTGCTGCAAATGTCGATTCAAAAACTGGCGACTTCGATTAAGGTCGCCGCCATCTTTCAAGCGATTATCATGGCGATATTCGCCTTCTATGTTGCACTAATCGTCTTCGCGATCGGCTTCAACGCGTTCTTCTAAGCGCCGCCGGAAAGGGCCACGTCAATCGCCGACAGCGTGGCGCCAATGCCGCCGGTCAGTTTGACGTCGGCGATCGAGTCGAGGCCCGTTTCGTCGCGGTTCAAGATGACGATGCGGCCGCCGTTTCGTTTCACGTAGACCGGCAAGTCGGCGGCTGGCGTGACGACCAGCGAAGAACCGATCGCCAAAATCAGCTCCGCCTCGCCGCACCAATCGTACGCCCTCTCCAAGACGTCGGTCGGCAGCATCTGACCGAACGAAACGGTCGCATGCTTCAAACGTCCTTTGACGCACTTGGGGCACAAGGGAACCTGGCCGGTCTGTCGAAACTCGGCGATCAGCGGCTCGATATCAAAGCGGGCCGAACAGTCGAGACAGGTCGCCGCCCGGGCGGTGCCGTGCAATTCCAGCACGTTTTGATTGCCGGCGATTTGGTGCAAGCCGTCGATGTTCTGCGTGATGACCCCGCGAGCGACTCCGCGCGATTCCCACTCGGCCAAAACTTGGTGTCCAGCGTTGGGAGCGGCGGCGGCGAATTCGGTATGGGCTTCCGCCTTCTGTTCCCAGTACTCGCGGCGTGCGGACGGAGAACGGCAGAACTCGTCAAAATAGATCGTGCGATAGCGGGTCCAAACGCCGCCGGGGGAGCGAAAGTCGGGAATGCCGCTCTCGGTGCTGATGCCGGCGCCGGTAAACAGAACGGTCGATTTTGACGCGGCCAGCCATTTGGCGACCAAAGCGATGTCGTCCGCTTCGCTCATTTTTCTACGCTCACGTGCTAGGATTAGGGTAGGCCGCGTTGCCGGTATTGTACTGCTGTTTCGACAAGGCTGGTTTCCTTCTGGTTCACCTAGCCGGCGCGTTTATTGTGTACAAATGCTGAGTCCGTACGCTATAATCGAAGCGTCTTCCCTTCCTGCTCCGCCACCTCCTATCGAGCCCCGTCATGAAGATCACGTCGATATCCGTTTACCAGGTTGATTTGCCGCTACGCGAGGGGAACTACGCGTGGAGCGAAGGAAAAAGCGTCTCCGTCTTTGACAGCACGGTCGTGCGAGTCGAGACCGATGAAGGGATCATTGGCCACGGCGAGGCTTGCCCGCTTGGGCCGGTTTATTTGCCTGCCTACGCCGCTGGGGTCCGAACTGGCATCGCCGAACTTGCGCCGCAACTGATTGGCGACGATCCGACGGAACTGGCGAAGCTGAACCGGAAGATGGATTACCTGCTCAAGGGGCATCCGTACGTCAAATCGCCGATTGACGTCGCCTGCTGGGACATTCTGGGGCAAGTGGCCGGCTTGCCGGTCTGCACGCTGCTCGGGGGACGCTACGGCGAAGACGTGACGCTCTACCGCGCGATCTCGCAGCGACCGCCGGCCGAGATGGCCGAGAACGTCGCGATGTATCGAGGCGAAGGGTATCGTCGCTTCCAATTGAAGGTCGGCGGCAATCCGAACGAAGATATCGAGCGGATCCGCGAAGCGGCCGAGATGTTGCAGCCAGGGGACAAGCTGGTCGCCGACGCCAACACCGGGTGGCTCAAGCACGAGGCGCTCCGCGTGGTGAACGCCGTTCGCGACGTCGACGTCTACATCGAGCAGCCCTGCCCTTCGTACGAAGATTGTCGCGTGATTCGCGAACGGACCACCCTCCCCTTCATCCTGGACGAAGTGATCGACAGCATCGATCGGATTGTCGAATGTGCGAGCGATCGCGCGGCTGACGTCGTCAATCTGAAGATCAGCAAGCTCGGCGGTCTGACGAAGGCGCGCCAGGCCCGCGACATGTGTGCGTCCTTGGGAATCGGGATGACGATCGAAGATACCTGGGGGGGCGATATCGTCACCGCCGCGATCGCGCATCTCGCTCATAGCACGCCGACCGAGTTCCTCTTCTCGTCGACCGACTTTAACAGCTACGTCACCAAGAGTATCGCCGAAGGAGCGCCGCAGCGCGTCAGCGGACGCATGGCGGCGTCGAAGGAACCAGGTCTCGGCATCACGCCGAAGCTTGACGTGCTCGGCAAACCAGTCGCCGTCTATAAGTAGAAACCAACCGGTTAGCCCAGATAGCTCCCGCTATCTGGGCCGACGAAGTCGGCAAGAAGCGTCAATCCGCGGCCGGCGCGTTTGCGGCGAGCGTTTTGCCGTTTGAGCTTTCGCGGCTAACCCTTTAGGCCGAGCAGACCACGATCCAGCCGCTTGCGCGATAGCCGCCGAGTAGCCAACTGGCTCGCAGCCGATTCTGACGGTTCATCGCCAGCGGAATGACGCGATCAATCTCGAGATCGGCCGAGCGGAGCGCTTTCAGCAGTTCGCCCCGGCTGAAGACGTGTAAAAAGAAGTTCGGGATGTTGCGGTAGTCGTAGTACTTGTCGCCGCGCTCATGCCACTTCAGCACATGCGACCGAAACAGGTGGAGCGCGACCCAGCTGAAGCCGCTTGGCTCGAACAGGTTGAACCAGAAGTTGTGGACGTGGACCACGAACTTGCCGCCGGGCTTGAGGATCCGCTTCACATGGGCCAGAAACTGGGCGCGATTCTCGGCGCCGTGAATCATCCCCATCGTGCTGAAGAGGCAGATCGCATGATCGACCGAGTTGGTTTCGATCGCGCTGAGATCGACCAGGTTGGCCTGAACGCACGTAATGTCGAGATCGTCGAGCTTCGCCTTCTCGGCGACGACGCGGAGCATCTCGGCCGATAGATCAACCGCCAGGCCCCGATTGCCGCGACGGACCAGCGGAACGAGCGCTCGGCCGGTGCCGCACCCCAGATCGGCGACCAGTCCGGTCGGCGGAATCGACTCGGCGACGACCGCTTCGTCAAACTGGAAGAGTTCGCTGAAGGCGAAATACTCGTCGTAGTCGTCCGCGATCGCCGGCGACTCGACGTAGTCCATCGTGCCGCGGGTTACGCCGCTGGGAAGCTGCCATCGAGGTTTTCGTTTGCCCGTCATAGCCAGAGATTATAGACCGCCGGCGGCGGTTTCGATCAGGGGGCGTCGCCGAGCGCCGCTCGGCTTGTTAGGCTTAATTTCATGATCCGCAAACCGCCGCTAGGGCTTTTCATTACGGGCAACAACACCGAGGTCGGCAAGACGTACGTCGCGTCGCTGATTGCGCGTCAGATCGCCGCCGCCGGAATCCGCTTGGGCGTCTACAAACCGGCCGCGAGCGGTTGCCGTCTCGAAGAGGGGGGCTTGGTTGCCGAAGATGCGGTCCAGCTGTGGGAAGCAGCTGGTCGGCCCGGAACCCTCGACGAAGTTTGCCCGCAGAAGTTCGCCGCTCCCCTTGCGCCCCATTTGGCGGCGCGAGCCGAGAGGAAAGAGCTCGATACGGAACTCCTCCGCCGCGGCGCCGAGGTTTGGATCGATCGGTGCGATTTGCTGCTGGTCGAAGGCGCCGGGGGGCTGATGTCTCCGATGGCGGACGAAGAGTACGTCGCCGACCTCGCCAATGATTTCGGCTATCCGCTGATTGTCGTCGCGGCCAATCGTTTGGGGGTGATCAACGAAACGCTCCAGACGCTGATCACAGCGTCGGTCTTTCGCAACGGTTTGGAGATCGCCGGCGTGATTCTCAACGACATCGCGCCGCAGCCGGACGATATCAGCCGCGCCAGCAACTTCGACCAGCTGCAGCAGCGCTGCGTCCCGCCGATGCTCGCGCACGTGCCGTACGCGGCGTCGGAACTGCCGGGGCAGATCGATTGGCTGGCGCTCGCCAGAGGCGCGTAGCCCACTTCTTTCGTAGCCCGAAGCGCGAGCGAGGGAATTGCGGACGGCCGCCTCGAAACGGATGGGAATTGCCCAGCGCATTTCCCTCGCTTGCGCTTCGGGCTATTAATGGCGACAATTGGCTGCAAAACCGCCCGGCAAATCGCGAAACTGCCGAGACAAAGGCTGGCGCGAAACGCCGCGCCGGTTATCATATTGCATACCAAATCGCCAATTGAATTCATCGCCAGGAGGGCCATCCCTTGCCGAAGGTCGCGCTCGATAAGCTGAAGAACGAAGACTGCATTCAGGGGATGAAGAAGCTGCCTGACGGCTCGGTCGATTTGGTCTTCGCCGATCCGCCGTTCAACATCGGCTATAAGTACGACGTCTACGACGATCGTCGCTCGGCCGACGAGTATCTGGAGTGGAGCCGCGGCTGGATGGAGCAGGTGGTGCGCGTCCTGAAAGAGGACGGCAGCTTCTGGCTGGCGATCGGCGACGACTTCGCCGCCGAGCTGAAGGTGCTCGCGACGCGCGATCTGGGACTTCATTGCCGCAACTGGGTCGTCTGGTATTACACCTTCGGGATGCACTGCAAAGCGAAGTTCACCCGTAGCCATACCCACCTCTTCTACTTCGTCCGCGATCCGGAGAAGTTCACCTTTAACGACATGTCGATTCGGGTCCCGTCGGCGCGGATGCTCGTTTACGGCGATCGTCGCGCCAATCCGAAGGGGCGCGTTCCGGATGATACCTGGGTCCTGCGGCCCCAAGACATTCCAGAGAGCTTCCAGTCCGAAGAGGATACCTGGCACTTTCCGCGGGTGGCGGGGACGTTCAAAGAACGAGCCGGGTTCCATGGCTGCCAGATGCCGGAACAGCTGCTTGGCCGGATCATCAAGGTCTCCAGCAGCGAAGGGGAAACGGTCCTCGACCCGTTCGCCGGCAGTGGATCGACGTTGGTCGTGGCCAAGAAATTGGGACGTCGCTACTTGGGATTCGAGATGTCGCAGGAGTATGCGGCGGCCGCTCAGTCGCGGATCGAAGAGGTCAAGTCGGGGGATCCGCTGACTGGTTCGCCGGAACCGTCCATGAGCGCCCCCAGCACCGCCAATGGCCGACACGTCGACGACGTCAAACCGAAAAAGCGGACCGCCAAGAAACGGGCGACCGCCAAAAAGTAACGTTCCCGTGAACGTCTCGTGAAGATTTGTCGCGACTGCTGGCCGTAATGACGATCGTATCTCCATAATCGGGGTTCTTCATCGAACTTTGATTACATGCAGAGATTGTTGCTATGAGCCATCTGCTCGTCGTGGACGATGCGGCGGTCGATCGCAAGTTGGTCGGCGGCTTGTTGGAAAGCCAAACCCATTACCAAGTCGAATACGCATCCAATGGACTCGACGCGTTAGAGCAGATCGAAGCGAAGTTGCCGCTGGCGGTGATCACCGATTTGCAGATGCCCGAGATGGACGGCATGCAACTGGTGGCGAAACTGCGTGAGCACTACCCGACGGTGCCGGCGATTCTGATCACGGGGCATGGGAGCGAAGACATCGCGCTGCAAGCGCTGCTGCAAGGCGCCGCCGATTACGTCCCGAAAGATACGCTCGCCAAAGAGTTAGCCCACTCGGTCGAAAGCGTACTGCAGATCTCTGATCGAGAGCGACCGCAAAAGCGGTTATCGCATTGCCTTCAGTACGAAGAGCTGCGGTACGAAATCGAGAACGACGTCAGTCTGGTCGGTCCGCTCGTCACCAAGCTGCAGCAGTCGACAATCGAGTTCGGGATCGTCGATCAGCATGGCTCGATTCGGCTTGGCAAAGCGATCGCCGAAGCGATCCGCAACGCGATCTACCACGGCAATCTCGAGATCTCGTCGAGTCATTTGGATCATCCCGACGAAGCGGCCGCCGTTCGTCGTGAAGAAGCGCCGTATAACCAGCGCCGCGTTCACGTCCGTGCGAATCTGGCGCCTGACCAGGCGCGGTTCATGATTCGAGACGAAGGGAACGGCTTCGATCTGGGGCAATTGCCCGACGTGCAGCTTGATCCATCGCGTCTTATCCAGGCCGATAAGCGCGGCCTGGTGTTGATCCATACGTTCGTCGACGAAGTGATCTTCAACGAGTCGGGGAACGAAGTCACCCTGGTCAAAAACTCGCCGGCGTACGTGTTAAAGTCGGTTTCGCCGTTAGCCGACGGTCGAATCGACCTTTGCCTGGCGAGCGGCGCGGCGCTCGGCGGCGTGACGACGTTCGACCTCTTTGGACCGGCGCCACAGGTCGATGATCCCCGAAATCAGCGTGACGCGATTCGTTTGCCGATACGGCGCATCTTCCGGTAGTTGCTCCATCAAGCGGCGATGCGCTTCCGGCATGTTGTGGTACGGCAGCGAGGGGAAGAGATGATGCAGCGCGTGATAGCGCGTTCCCGTCGGGCCCCACAGTTCGGTGATCCAAGGACGGTATGGATAGTTGATCGAATCGAGCAATTGTTCGAGGAAGGTCATCTCCCCTTCGTCGTTGTCGAACCGATGCGCCCCTAAGGTGCGGATCGCATTGAGCGTCAGAACCGTCACGCTGGTCAAGTAAGCTTGCAGCAGGACGGGAAAGGGAAACTTACCGAAGGTCAGCACGCCGATCGCAAACCCCAGGCACCAGAGGAAGCAAGCGGTCTCTTGCAGACGCATGATGCGGAGCGCTTGTTCGGTCGGCAGGGGGCGAATGTAGGTCGGGTCCATCACCATGGACGACGCGTGCGTATAAACGAATTTGCGCAGCTTGGGACTGAACCAGGTTAGCGGCGTCAGCACCAGGCAGCGAAAGACGACGATGATCGGAACGACGACGCTGCTCAACACGAAACCGATCATCTGCCAGCGCCCATTTTGTCCGAGCGCCAGATATTCCCCATCTTTGTCGGTGCCGTAATGCTTGCGGCGATGGTGATCGAGATGGGTGTAATAAACGAATGAAGGCATCAGGAACGGAATACCGATCAAGATGTTCCAGACGATGCGAAAGTAAGTGAACGACCCTGCCCGCATGTGCACCATTTCATGAATGAACATCGCCAGGCGATAGAACATGAGGCAGCTGAGCATGAAGAGGCCGATCTGCGCCAGCGAGAAGGGGGGGCAGACCCTTACGAAGTGAAAAGCGGTCGCCGCGATCGTGAACGAAACCAGCATGTCGGTCCAATAGATGACCGGGTTGGGCTTCAGCAGGTCGTGTACAATTCGCCGGGCGTTGGCCAGCGAAACCTCGGGACGAGCGGCGGGGCGTTTTTGCGAAATCGATGAACGCGTATCGGCGAGACTCATTGGATGCTTACCTTTTTCGCAGCGATCAAATGCGAGAAATCCAAGCCCTCCGTAGAAACCATCCTACATCGGGTTGAGTGGTTCGGCGAAAACTATCCATAATTAACGGCAGATGACACCAGTCGGGATACCAAAGTTTCCGTGATCGGTAAAGTCGTTTTATTTTATCCAGAGTGACTAGAATAGTGGAAGTTCGGGTAGATAAGCAAGGAAGCGGGCCTTTGCGCATTTACTACAACGGCGACAATCAGTAGATTCGCCATCGGGCGGCATTTTTCGCGCGGTTGACCCGAATTAACTACCGTTACCGCTAATTTTTCCCAACGGGCTTTTCGGACCCCTCATGGCAGAACCTGTCGAAGTTGTGATCACCGGACTAGGCGTCGTCGCCCCGACCGGCATCGGCGTTCCGGTTTTCTGGAACGCGCTGCTCGAGGGAAAGTGCGGCATCGCCCCCTTGGAGCAGTTCGCTGCGCCAGGTTTCCCCGCAAACTTTGGGGGAGAGATCCGCGATTTTGACCCCAAGATCTACGTTAAGCCGCGGAAAAGCCTGAAGGTGATGTGTCGCGAGATCCAGACCGGGTTCTCGGCCGCCGCCATGGCGATGGAGCAAGCGGGTCTCGAGCCGGGAAGCGTCGATCCCGATCGGCTGGGAGTCGTCTACGGCAGCGAGATGTTCTTCTCGAACTACGACGACATGATCTCGGCCTACGCCAAATGCTTGAAAGATGGCGAGTTCCTGTTTGAGAACTGGGGGGATGCGTTTACCTCTGAGATTAACCCCCTCTGGATGCTCAAGTACTTGCCGAACATGCCGGCCTGTCATGTCGGGATCTATTTTGACGGCCGCGGCCACAACAATACGATCTGTAGCGACTCGATTTCGTCGCACGTCGCCTTTTCGGAAGGGGCGTCGCAGATTCGCCGCGGACATGTCGACACGATGATCGTCGGCGGAACCGGTTCGCGGGTCGCGATTAACGCCCTGATGTTCCGCGGTCCGGAACTCCTCTCGCACAAAGACGTCGATCCGAGCAAAGCCTGCCGACCGTTCGACAAAGATCGAGACGGTTCGGTCCATGGCGAAGGCGCCGCTGCGATGGTGCTGGAAAGCCGAGCGACGGCCGAAGCCCGCGGCGCCCAGATCCTGGCGGTCGTCGGCGGCGACGCTTGCCGTTTCGCTCGGACTGAAAAGAATCAACCGTTCACCTCCGGCGCCGTCGCCAGCAGTATTGCAGCGGCGCTTGAAGAAGCCAAGTTGTCAGCCAAGGATGTTGGCGCCGTGATCGCGCATGGGGTTAGCATGCGAGACGACGACGCGCTCGAAGCGGCGGCGATCGCCGAAACGCTCGGCGACGTTCCGGTGACCGCTCCCAAGAGCATGACCGGGCACATCGGCGCCGGGTGCGGTGCGATCGATCTGGTGACCGCGACGATGATGCTGCAAGAGTCGCTGATTCCGCAGACCTTGAACTACGAAACGCCTGATCCGACCTGCCCGGTCAACGTCGTCCATGGCCAGCCGTTGTCCGCTTCGATGAAGGCGGTGTTGAGCCTGACGCAAAACCGAACCGGTCAAGTGACCGCGGTCGCCTTGAAGCGAGCTTAGTCGCTCGCACTTTCTTCTTCTCGTGCGGCGAGCGCTTCTCGCCCGCGTAAAATGCGGCGCTGCATCCAAATCCAGATGCATACGGCGATGCCGCCAAAGAAGCCGAAAGCGTACGCGGCTGAATGGGCCCACGCGTCGATCAGAAATCCGACGTGCGCTTCCCGCTTCATCAAGCGGGCGAAATCAGGCGCCGGCCAAATCACGCCCCCTTCGGCGAGTCGCCAAGCGACCAATCCCGCGACCAGCGAACCAATCGCCATCGTCAGCAGCAAGTAGCCGATCGGGCGAACCAGATCGCGGGCCGCCAGTTTCGGCGGAGCGCCGGCTCGCGCCAACAGCACGGCTGGGATCGATAGAATCAGGCCAACCCACCACGTCGCTTTCGCTCCCCAGGTGAGCGCCAAGACGGTCGGATCGGTCGCGCCGCCCCAAACCGGCGCATGGAAAACGGTGAAGTATTCCAGACAAATCCGCGTGGTGATCATGTCATGGCAAACGCCATACAGAATCGCCGCCGCGATGCACATCAAGATGATTTTCAGCGATTCCGACATAGGACTTCACTTGCGAGAAGCGGTTTCGATCCGGTCGACCACTGCGACGCGCAGGTCGCAGACGTTGGTATGCGTCGGACCGGTCTTCAGAAGTCGATCGAGCGGCTGAAAAAAGTGATACGCGTCGTTACGCCGCAAGTAGTCTTCGGCGGAAAGCTGTAATTCTTGCGCCTGCGTTGAGCCCGCGGCGTCGATCCAGGCTCCGGCCGCATCGGTCGGGCCATCTTCGCCGTCGGTTCCGCCGCTCAGGATCGCCATTCCTTGCATCGGATCGGTTGGAGAGAGTTCGCAAAGTCGCTTGTAAGCGGCGAGCGTCAGCTGTTGATTCCGACCCCCCATCCCCCGCTCCGCTTCGTCGGCGAGCTGTACGACCGGTTCGCCGCCGGTGATTAGACAGTCGGGCCCTTTCGAGTCGCGCATCCGGAGCGTCATCTCGGCTAGATGGCGCCCGACCGCTTCGGCCTGACCTTCGCTTTGCCGGGCCGAGGTCATCGCGTGCGAATAGCCGCGGCGTTCCGCTTCGATCCCTGCCGCGTCGACCGCGACCGCGTTGTTGCCGATGACGAAGTTGTAAACGTCACAAGTCGGCTGCGGCGCCGACTTCTGTTTCTGCTGCAGCACGGAAACGATCGCGGCGAACTGCGGCAAGCCAGCGGCGCCAAAGTCTCGCAAGATTTGCAGCGCATCGGCGGCACTGGACGAATCGGGAACGGTCGGCCCGGAGGCGATCACGTCGAGCGGATCGCCAAGCACGTCCGAGATGATCATCGAGACGAGATAGCCCGCGCGACACGCAACCGCCAGACCGTTCCCTTTGATGCGGCTCAGTTGTTTGCGGACTGTATTCAGATGGACGATGTCGGCGCCGGCGCCGCTCAGGTATTTGGTGATCGCTTGTTTGTCGGCCAGCGTGACGCCGGCGATCGGGGCCGGCAACAGCGCCGAACCGCCGCCGGAGATCAGGGCGATGCAAAGGTCTCGTTCGTTCAGTCGACCGACGCCGTCGAGGATCTCACTGGCGATTTGGACGCCGGCTTCAGTCGGCGCGTTGACTCCGGCCGGACGACCGCCGCGGAGCTCGATGCGAGATAAGCGGCGAACGCAATCTTCCGGAACGCTGAGCAAACCGCGCACTTGCTTGGCCTGCATCAGGTCGGCGCCAAGCGCCGCTTCGAGACCGGCCGCCATGCCGGCTCCGGCTTTCCCGGCGCCGACGACGTAGATTCGATCGATTTCGGCAAGATCGAGTTCGATATCGGCCAGGCGGAGAAAGTTGCCGACCAGTTCGACGTTCTCGCGCAAGAGACGTTCGCTATCGACGGCGTCGACGCCGGCTCGCCAAATGGCGAGCAGATCTTCTTGCAGTTGCGCTGCGGTGCGCTTCATCGGATTACTTCGTCCCCGCTTCGCGAATGCGGAAGATGTCGAGCCACTGCTGTGAGCGATCGACTTGAATGTGGCTGAGGGAGTTCTCTTCGTCGGCGCAGCAAACCAGCCCGATCAAGTATTGCTGACCGCCGGAGTCGAAACGTCCGGCGACCGCGCACCACGGAGTCCCTGCCCCTTTTTCGCCGGGGAGGGCCGCTTCGACGAAGAAGCTTTGAGCGAAACCGCTGACGCTCAGTTGACCGGGCCAGCGGAAAAAGTCCGGGCGGTGCGAGCGGACGATCTGCATCATCCCGGGAGCGAACGCTTCCATGATCTTGCGCAGCTGGTCTTCGTCCGGGATCGGACGATTGCGACCGGCCGGCGCGATCACGATGGCGATGATCCGGACCGGCACGTGATAGACTTCGACGCGCGGCCCGATCAGGGTCCGCGGTCCTTGCGTCACGCCCCGTTCGATATCGATCCGGGTGGAGCTTCGGTCGGGCGGAGGCGCCGGTTTCGGACGGAGCCAACGGAGCGCGGCATACGCCAACACCGCGATTCCGGCCAAGACTCCCAACAGAACCGGCGACGGCACGTAGTCGAACCACGAAGCGGTCGTCTCGGGTTCAACTTGCAGAAATAAGACCGGCATCGGGCGACAGGACGAGCAAGTGGCGGGAAAGGATGGGAGCCGAAGTAAACGTATCGTAGCTTCCCCTGCGCCGACTGCAAACCATCGCCGCTATCGCAGCCAGGCGTCGTCGATGTACGCCTCGTTGTCGATTTGCGGAGTGGGACGGGATTGGCGGCGGCGTTGTTCGTACAATTCGACCGTGACGTCGTCGAGCGTCGCTTCGGCGAAACCGGTCATCTCGAAGGTGAGCCGCATCGTGCCAGGCTGATCGGCGGCGCGAATCAGCGAGAATTCCTGCCATTGGTCGATCGCCGGCAAATGGAGTCCGAGCCGTTTGCCGCCAAGCGAATCGTAGATCAATAGCGCGTTCTTCCCCGGCGTCGTTTTCGAGCGGACCTTCACCCAGCCGCGGATCAGCAGCAATTGTCCCGGCTGGACGTCGACGACGCCGGAGTCAATTTTCAGCGGCGCCGCGCCGGCCAAGACCGGCGTCAGTTCGTTCTCGGGGAAGACCCCCAGGTGGAGCGCGTAGTTTCCATCCTTCACGTCGGTGCTGGTCAGTTCGCACAGCAGTTTGACGCCGGGACTGGGATGCTCGGTCTGTCGCCAGCCGGTCGCCAGCAGGAAGGTCAGATCTTCCATGTCGCCCCCAGCCAGGCGATTGGCCGAAGGTTCCATGATCGCCAGACGCGATTGCAACTGCAGCGCGAGCGGCAGCAGGTCGTACGAGATCGTCAGCGGATTGGTGAGCGGCGAATAGTACTGGGCGATCGTCCGTTCCCATTGAAGACGTTGCACTTGCTCTAGCGAGTTCATCGCCGCGTTGACTTTCTTTTCGGCCAACGCGATGCTGCCGACTTCCAGCCCGCGTTGCGCTTCACGAAGGTCTCCCCATGCGGAGGCGATCTGGGTGTTGGCGACCTGGTCTCCGCCTCGCAATTGCGCCGTCACGTCGCGAGCCAGTTCAAGCGTCTGCTGAGCGATTTCGTATTGCAGTTCGGTAATGCGGCGGCCGTTCTCTTCGATGCGGCGTCGCATGTCGCGGAGCACGATCGGGTCCTGCGTCAGCACGATCAACGCCACACGCGATTGATCATGCAGCACCAGACGCATCCCGCCGGAGCGGCGCGAATGCTGCATCTGCTGGAGGCCGGAACTGTGCAGCAGATACGGTTCGCTGTCGGTCGGTATGCCTGGGACCTGAATCTCAAGTGCGCTGGCGTAAGGAGGGGCGACGGTGAATTGATCGCCGGGGACCGAGCGAACGACGATCAGCAATTTGGCGGTCGGGGTCGAAAGGAGCGTCGCCTGGATGGTTGGATTAACAGTCGGAATCGACGTCAATTGATCGGCCGCAGCGATCCATGGTTCGACCAATGCCAGCCGACGATTGGCCAGTTCCAGCGCCGCGCGGCGATATTCGTTGACGGGGCGTTCGTCGGCCAAGGAGGAGCGACTCGTGTAGATGAAGCCGCGAGCTCCGCCGCTCGCCGCCAAAAAGAGCTGTTGCTGCATCTGATCGGCTTCGATCGCGGCCGAGATTTGCGGCAGCGACGAAAGGGCCTGGAGCTGACGCCGCGTTTCGTCGGGATAGTCGGTTTCAATCACGCTCCAGTGGGCCGTCGTCTGCGAACAGAAGAGGGAACGTTTTTCGATTTCGCCGGAGAGTTCCGCCGGCGCTGACGATCCGCCGATCATCGGCACATTGTGCAGGATGATGTCGGCGAAGCGGCTGTGTTCGTAGAGAGAGTTGGTCGGAGCGGCCAGAATCGGGCGATTGGCGCCTTGATCGGCGCGGCGAACGTCGTCGGCGGTTAGCGCGAAATCAGGAAAGTCTTCGGCACGTTCCGATGTCGGAATCTGCCAGGCGAGTAGGCGCTGGTAAGCGCCGTCAAGCGTACCCTGCGGCGGCGGTGGAGCGATGAAGGTCATCCCGTTCCGCTGCAGGTCGTACAGCAACGCTTCGTCCGGTTTCCGGTTGATGCGAATCGCGTTGAAGCCCAACTGCCGCAACAGGGGCAACGGTTCGCCGTGATAGTCGATCACGCGATGCGCGAGCGGCTGATTGTCGACCAGCAGCAAGTTGCCGTCGCGAGAGACGACCGAAACCGGCGGCGTGCCAATCTCTTCCATGCGCGGTGAGCCTGAGCGAAGACTGACGCTGACCGTCGACTTTTCTCCTTGCGGCGTCAATTGGCCGGTCAGTTCCAGGTCGTCAAACCAATACTCGGTGAGCCCCGGCCCGGCGTACAAGTTAAGGCCGACGATGTCGACGTACGCTTCCCGCGGATCGAACTCGGGGCCATATTGCGCGCGGAGTGCGGCGGTACGGCGCTCGACGTCCGCTTTCAGGTCTCCCATCGTCAACTGTTGCCAACGGCCCGCTTGTTGATAGGTGGAACCGCCGAGGAGCATTGTCGCCGGGATCCCGTTGGCATCGGTGAAGCGGGGGAAGACGATCCGGACGACGATCTGGGCGCCGGGGCGTTCTCCTTTGACCCAGAGGCTCGGCTTCAGGTCGGAGATGACCGTACTATGCGGAACCGCCGCGCCGAACATCAGCTTGGTGCCGGAGGTTCCTTCAAAGGCGATCGTCTCGGCGCCTCGGCCGCTGCGGACGACATCTTGCGTTCGCTCGTGACGAGTGACCCGGAAGTTGATGTCGAGATCGAGCAGTTGGAAACTGGTTTGCGCTCCCTCGAAGTCCTCTTGGTACGACGCCTGCGCAGCGGCCGAGAAGGCCGTTACGACGCAGACGGTGATTCCAAGCAACAACGAATAACGCATACAACATCAGAGATGTAAAAAGTGTGGCGAAACCGCAACGTCGCGCGAAATCGATGTTGTCGCGCATAAGGTGGGCTTGTACCTGGATTTAGGCGATATCGCCAGATCAATCGTGTGGTGTTTTGGCAACGTGTTGCCTGCGTGCCGCAAAAAGCGGATTTTTGTAAGTGCTTGTGGTTATTTGGTTTGCGGCGACATGTGGCGTTCTCGCGGCATTCTCGGCACGGTGGGTGCTTATAATCCCTGGCGAAACCCACCGTCGCCTGTCGCCGCTAGAACCGGAAGAAAGAGAACCACCATGAGCCAAGCGCCCAAAACCCAGCGTCAAGACGAAGCCGCCCAAGACGAATTGCCGAAAGACCTGGTCGAACTGGCGATCGCGATTGCTCAGATGCCCGGCGACGTCCGGATGAAGTTGGAACCGATCATGAACAAGGTGATCGACAATAGCCGTCGCCGCCGCCGGATTTACACCCTGGTTCAGGAAGCTTTGAGCCAGTTGCGGCTCGACATGAAGTACCTGATGTTCGACCTCGAAGCGACCCGCCGTGAACGAGATCATTACAAATCGGGATCGAACGAAGATTAACACCAATCGGTGTACTTTGATTTATGGGAACTCGGCCTCGCGCCGAGTTTTTTTGTCTCGGAACTTTCTGTGAACGTGGTAACATTAAGGGAGCCAGCCTGCCTCGAAGCGACGAACTCGGAACAGACGTTTGCTTCGCCTCCTTCGCTCCAGTAAATTGTGCGAGTAGGAACAGGCACTTTTCATTCGATTTTTTACTTGTCACGCGAGAAGAGGGTAAAGGCGCGTATTTTGCGCCTTAATGCGCTATGGCTGACCTGTCTGCGGAAGAATTTGCGCAGCGTGTCCTCGATTACGGTCTGATCGAACCTGCTCAATTGGAGGCGATCTGGGGCCAACTAGGTACACGCGAAGTCTCCTTGGGAGAATTTCAGAACGTCTTGCTGCGCCGAGAGATCCTGACCAACTACCAGGTCGAGCGTCTCTTGAAAGGGCTGAAGAACGGCTATTTCTACGGCAACTACAAGGTGCTCTACATGATCGGAACCGGGACCTTCGCCCGGGTCTACCGAACTGTACACAAGGACACCGGCAAGGTGGTCGCCGCCAAAGTGTTACGTCGACGCTTTTGCGAAGATCCCAAACGTTCGGGTCAGTTCATGCAGGAAGGGGAACTTGGCAAAGCGCTGCGGCACCCCAACATCTGCCCGATCTACGAAGTCCACTCCGAAAGCAATTTGTATCAACAAGGTACGAACTACTTTCTGATCATTGAATTCATCGAAGGTCAAAACCTCCGCGACCTGCTCCGCATCCGGGGCAAGTTCAGTCCGGCCGACGCGACCAAGTTGATGATCGACATCTGCAGCGGTCTGGCCTACGCCGCAGAGCGCGGCTTGACCCATCGCGACTTGAAGCTGTCGAACGTGCTCATCTCGAGCCGCGGTCGCGCGAAGCTCGTCGACTTTGGTCTCGCCGCTTTCGCCGAACAAGTTCAAGACGACGGCGCCGCCGCCAACCCGCGAACCGTCGACTACGCCGGTCTCGAAATGGCGACCAACGCCCCGCGCGACGACCATCGCAGCGATATCTACTTCGCCGGCGCGATCTACTACCAAATGCTCACCGGCGTCGCCCCGCTGTACGAAACGCGCGATCGCCAGAAACGTCTCGCTCCGATTCGCTATACCGGGTACGAGCCGATCGCCCGCGTCGCGCCTGACTTGCCGCGCTCGGTTGCGGCCGTCGCGATGAAAGCGATGGAACTGAACCCCGACAAGCGTTACCAGTCGGCCGCTGCGATGCTGAACGACTTGAAACTGGCCGCGCGTCGCTTGGAACTGGGCGATGACGGCGCTGCCGGCGAAATCCGCGCCAAGCTCGAAGCGGAAGGTGGCGGCGGTCCGGTCGCCAAGTTCATGGAAGGGATGAACAAGACCATCATGGTCGTCGAGCAAAACCTGGAAATGCAGGACGTGCTCCGCGATCGCTTGAAGGCGTATGGCTACCGCGTGTTGGTGATCAGCAATCCGGAACGAGCGATGGCTCGCTTCGCGGAAGAAGGGACCCGCGCCGCCGACTTGTGCTTGTTCAGCACCGTCGATCTCGGTTCGGTCGCTCTGGAAGCGTTCAACAAGTTCGCCACCGACCCGCACACCGTCAACATTCCGGCGATCCTGCTCCTCAAAGAGCGCCAAGCCGCTTGGAAGAACGACGCCAAGCTGGGCGAACATCGCGCCGTGATGCTGATGCCGATCAAGGTGCGGCAACTGCGGACGCTGGTTCGCGAACTGCTGAAAGAGCCGGCCGAAGAGGAAGTCGAAACTTCCTAACGGAAACTCGATTCAGCCCAAGAAACAAGAGAAGGATGACCTGCGATCAGGTCATCCTTTCTTTTTTGGGTAATCCGCTTAGCGTCCGTGACGGAAGTGATGGACGCGACGAACCGTGTTGCCATAGACATGGCCAGGACGATTCGGGCGTTGCAGCAGCGGCTGCGCGCGAATCACTTCGCGCTGCGCTTCGGTCGTGACGACCACGTCAAACCAGGCCGCGTTGGTTTCGCCGACGGTGGTCAGGCAGAAAGCGACGGTCAGCAGGACAAAAAACGGAAGGTGCAACTTACGTAGGTTCATGGTCTGAATTATCCCGGTATCAAGAATGCGACGTCATTCGATGAAAAATTAGCACACGAATTTTGCGTTGCGTAGTTTTTTCGCCACGTTGCGCGAAGTACGATATTCGACTAATTGATTCCATCGCTACAAGCTGTCGCCCCGGAAGCTGAGTAGTTTCGCTCAAGCTTCTTCGCTATCTTTAACCAGCGGCGAAGAAGGAACAATATGGTAAACACGGGGGATTCGATGACCGCAGAAGAACCGCAGCCGTCCCACTCTTCCTCAGGCGGAAGCTTCACCGGCCTCATTTTGATCCTGGTCGGCATCTTTGCCGGCGCTTTGCTGGGGCTCTTCTACGGCGAAACGATGTGGCGGGCCGCGCACGGTCCGACCAAAGCGGTTGAAACTCTGCAAAAAACCTTGGCGCAAAAGCAGCAGTTCTCGCAGCGCGAAGCGGATGCGGCCGCCGCCACCGACGATCCGCAGGCCAAGGCGAAGCATCAAAAGGAAGCGGATCGCCTGGCCGCCCAGGCGGTTAAAGTCGGCGATCGCCTCAAAGAGATGGAAACGATCGCCGCCGATACCGAAAAGCAGCGCGCGGCCGGTCAGCTCTACTTCGCCGAAACGGTCTGGATGCTGGTTGAATTCTGCGGCGACGTCTTCTTGCAGATCTTGAAACTGCTGGTCATTCCGCTGGTCATCACCAGCATGATCACCGGGATTACCTCGCTGGGGGACATTCGCAAAGTCGGACGCGTCGGCGTTTATGCGATCACCTATTACTTCATCACCACTTCGATCGCCGTGCTGATCGGCTTGATCCTGGTGTTGGTGATTCAGCCGGGGACCAAGTCGGACGATACGTTCGCCTACCAAAGCGAGTCGGTCTCGGCGAAGGAAAAAGGAACGCCGATCGAAAAGCTGCTGGAAGTGGTCCGCGGCAAGCCGGGCGATCCTGGCAGCGGCATGTTTCCGGCCAACATCTTCCAGGCCGCCACCTCGACCAACGTCCTCGCGCTGATCGTCTTCGCCATCGTCTTCGGTTCGGCGCTGACCACCATCGGCGAAGAAGGAGAAATCGTCATTCGCTTCTTCCGCGCCGCAAACGAAGCGGTAATGAAGATGGTGCACATGGTGATGGCGATTGCGCCGGTCGGCATCTTTGGCCTTGTGGCCGGCAATATCGCCAAGCATGGAGGCGCCGCCGGGTTCGGCGATCAGATGCAGCGTATCGGTTGGTACGTGGCGGCGGTCTCGATCGGTTTGCTGTTGCATGCGCTGGTCCTGATGTTGATCGTCTGGTACTACGGCAAGAAGAACCCGATTAAGTACACGATGGGGATGGCGCGCGCACTGCTTACGGCGGTCAGCACCGCGAGCAGTTCGGCGACGCTGCCGATCACCATCGAATGCGTCGAAGAAAACAATGACGTGTCGCCGAAAGCGGCCGGCTTCGTGTTGCCGCTGGGGGCGACGATCAACATGGACGGCACTGCGCTTTACGAAGCGGTCGCCGTGATCTTCATCGCGCAAAGCCTCGGAATTCCGCTAGGAATTGGGGAGTTGCTCGTTATCTTTCTGACCGCATCGCTCGCTGCAGTAGGGGCCGCCGGCGTCCCGGAAGCGGGGCTCTTTACCATGGTCATCGTGCTGCAAGCGGTCGGACTCCCAACCGAAGGGGTGGGAATCATTCTGGCGATCGACTGGTTCCTTGATCGCTTGCGCACCACCGTCAACGTTTTTGGCGATTCGATCGGCGCAGCGGTAGTTGATAACCTCGTCGTCTCGCGCACATAATGACGACCTGACTTTTCCTCCACTCTCTCTTCTGTCGATTCCATCGCGCCGGCCAGCATGGCGCCACGCTCCTTTTCGCGCTCCTCTCCAGTAAAGACTCATCATGCATCGTCTCGTATGGGCGACGTCGTTCGCCATTGCTAGCGCTATTTCTATTTCGAATCCCACCTTCGCTCAGTCGTCGAAACCGAAAGAGGTCACGCTGCGCGAGATCTTCGGCGTGCAAACCGAACGCGAAATCAAAGTGACCCGCGTCGAGGATCTCGACGACATCACCATCCGCTTCGGCGACAAGCAAACGCACGTACGCCTGGCTTCGGTCGCGCCGTTCCATGAATGGCCCGTCGCCCAAGACGCCGCGTGGGTGAAAATGCAGGAAGAGCTCAAACAACAGGCCGTCAATCAACTCCTCGACAAAAAGTTCCGCATCCGACTCGCTCTCTGCCAAGAGGAAGGAAAGTTCCCGGCCGTTTATCTCGACGAGCGGGCCGACTATCTGATCGATCGAGAAAGCATGTGGGAAGGTCTGAAGCCAGCCGAGCGTACCGGCTGGGGCCGCACGTCGCAAAACATCGACCTGGTTTTTCAAGGGCTGACGATCTATCGCCCCAACTGCGCCGATCGGCCGTTCGATATGGAAGAGCTATTCGAACGCGCCCAGCAAAACGCCGAAGTCTTCCGCCGCGGCCTCTGGAAAGAATACCGCTTCGCCCGAGCCGTCGAATTGATCGACACGAAGGTCCGGCACTAGCAGAAAAAGCGGAAAGCGGAGAGCCGAAAGCGGAATGCACTAACCCGAGGCGCGAGCCGAGGGAATGCGCACGCAAGCAAATGACGAATGTCGAAGCTCGAATGACGAACGTGCGAATCTCCCTTCACTAGCCCGCCGCGCAAGCAAGGGAATGCGGCCGGCCGAAGAAGAGAAGAATAGAACACGGAAGCCACGGCGAAGAGCACGGAGAACACGGTAAGAGAAAGCCCGCAGCGCATGCGCGCCCAATAATAGCCCGAAGCGCAAGCGAGGGAAATGCGTTTGCAAGCAAGCGACGCAGATCGCAGCGCAACAATTCCAAATTGCCAAACAGCGCACACTCTTCCATCCGCCCCGACGGGGCGAACTAACCTAGCCCAGGGTCAGTCGCCAACGGCGACGCAGCCCTGGGTCACGATCTTCCATTTTTTCCGAAGCCCCAACGGGGCGCGCTAACCGGGCGCCGGCGTTCGGTCAAAACCAACCGACTGGACCGCCACGCCAATTTTTTTCGCAGGGACGACGCAACTTGATCGATCCCATTTAGATCGCCCCGATGGGGCTTATGTCATTCGTGCACGTACCGACCCAGGGCTGCGTCGCCAAAGGCGACTTCCCCTGGGCTAGATTAGGTTGCCCCGTTGGGGCATTTTGAAGAGCGTCGGTTGAGGATTGCGGATCGACTGGACCGCTGACGCGATTTTTTTCGTTCGTCGGACGGGACTCGACCGCGTCCTTTTTTTCTTCAATTAGCGGCGCGGTCAATCGATACCGCGGATAGTAGAACTGTTTCTCGTTGATGATCTTTTGGATCTCCCCCGCCGCGACCATCCGATCCCACGCCCGGGCGAACTTCGTGCCGTTCATGCCGCAGTTTTCGCGGACTCGCAACTTCGTCGCGTGCGCCTCGCCGAGGTCGGTCATCGCCAGGCGAATTCGCGACCGCATCCGTTGATCGAGCGCGGCGTCTTTCCAGCGTTCGGCTTCGTCTTGCAGCGCATCCGCTTCGTGCACGATCGTTTGCCAACGTCGCCCGGTCGTAGTCGTAGGGCAGGCCGTGCCTGCCGCTCTGCTTGCGAGTGTTTCCATTTCGGCAGGCACGGCCTGCCCTACGTCGGTCAATCTCCCTTCGTCGACATCGACGCCCCATTCGCCCCCTTGCCCGGCGTAGCCGCCGAGCGTTAGCCAGAGGCGATGCTCACCGCTGCCTGGCGCATAACTCTGGCGGCGATTCACCAACAGCCACTGCTGGGCGAAGTCGAGACTGCCGGCGAGGATCGCAGCGTCGAGTTTGCCCGGTTTCATTTCTTTTCGCGTTTGGACGCAGAGAATCGGCGTCGCGCCGTTGTCGAGACAACACTGCGCGAGCGTCTGCAGCGCTTCGGCTTGCTTTCGTTTGCCGGTCGAACTTAACCGAATCGCATCGATCACCACCACTTCCAACTCGTGCTTCGTGATCCAGTCGCGGAGTTTCCCCAGGCACTCCGGTTCGGCTGGATCGTCGGTGGTCAGTAACCACATCAGATTGTTTCGACTTGGCGCCGCTTGCCGAGCTTCGCCCCAACGCGCTGCGAGATCAGTCAACGTCTGCTGTTGATGGCTACTGCACGCGAAGCCGACTCGTAGCGGCTTTTCGGCGGCGAAGTGGCCAAGAAACTTTCCACCGCTCGCGAGCGCTGCACATAGATCGACGGCGAGCGAACTCTTCAAGGTTTTGCTCGGACCGACGAGCACTGCCGCTTCGTGGCGCGCGAGGAAGTTGGCAAGTAGCCACTCGCGCGGCTGTTGTTCGGCGAATAGTTCCTCCGTCGTCAGCGTGCGAAACGAACTGCCGCCGCCCAGTTCGAGTCGGACGATTTCGCCGTCCGGCGGCAATTCAACTTGCTCCGGCGCCGGCGTCAGTCGTTTTCGTAAGGCCGCCGCGTAGTCGGCAATGTTGTTCATGTCGCCGCCGGAATGCATCACCGCTTGAATCAATGCCGACGCGGTCAGCTTGTCGTAGCCGTAGGTGAGGAGGTCGGCGAGCAACTGCTGGTCGTCTCGATCTTCGTCGCCAGTGAGGTGCAGCCCGAGGAGGGCCGAGTAGATGTCCCGATGACACGGGACGCGAAAGACTTGCAGCGGGAGCGCATCTTCGCTGAGTCGTTCCGGGTACATCATCATGCAGGCGAGCCATTGGGCTTCGACGAGCTCTTCGTGGGCCGTTGTGTTGTCGGCCTGTTTGCTGTTCTTCTTTTGCTTCGCGCGCAGCAGGGCGCCGAGGCGCCGGATTCGGGCCTTTCGCATTGGCGTTTTCCTCAAACAAGCGCGCACGGCCATCCCGGCGACGTCTTCGCGCTTTGGAAAAAAGAGGCCTCGGTCCGATCACGAGGCGTGAAGAAAAAGGGATGCTGGGCGGTTGATCAGACGCCCGCATCTTGAGGGGTGTAGTATACAAAGCGCCAGTATGTTTTGCAAGCGAGATTTATGGTCCGGGTAGGGTGGGTGGAGCAAACGCGGAGGGGGCGTTTGGCTTGTTAAACGCTGTTCGCTTGTGCAACCCACCTTGGGCTTGCACGCGGATTGTTGGGTTTCGCTGCGCTGCACCCAACCTACGAGGACTTGCGGACGCATTCCCTCGGCTTGCGCCTCGGGTTAGTGTTTTGCTTCTTGGCCGCTTTCGGTTCTCCGCTTTCCGCTGTTCTTTGCGGACGCATTTCCCTCGCTTGCGCTTCGGGCTACAATTGGGCGCGCTGTGGGCTACTATTCTTGCCGTGTTCTTACCGTGACTTGTCCGTGGCTTCCGTGTTCTATTTCTTCTTCCGGCCGCATTCCCTTGCTTGCGCTGCGGGCTAGTAAGAGTGACTCGCGCAGGAAAAAAGGCTCGCCGGGGGCGAGCCTTTTCTGGGGTTGCTGTTTGGTCGTGGGGCGAACTAGACGTTCTTCCACTGGCGGGTCTTGCCGCTTTCGAGGACGGCGTCGCAGACCTTGGCGGTTTCGAGCGCCGACTTGAAGGTCGGTTCGCACGGTTTGCCTTCTTCGAGCGCCTTCAGGAAGTCGGCGACCTGGTGGACGAAGCTATGTTCGTAACCGATGATCAGGCCCGGCACCCACCAGTGGCTCATGTAGGGATGTTCGCCGTCGGTGACGTGAATCGACTTCCAGCCGCGCTGCGGACCTTCGTCGGAGTGATCGTACATCTCCAAGCGGTTCAGGTCGTGCAGGTCCCAGCGGAGCGAAGCGTCGGCGCCGTTGATTTCAAACGTGTAGAGCGCCTTGTGACCGCGAGCGTAACGAGTCGACTCGAACAAGCCGAGCGAACCGTTGGCGAAGTGGCACATGAACGCACACGCGTCGTCGATGCCGACCTTTTCGACCTTACCGGTGAGCTGGTGCATCCGCTCTTTGATGAAGGTCTCGGTCATCGCGCTGACGTCGGTGATGCCGCCGTTGAGCCAGATCGCGGTGTCGATGCAGTGGGCGAGCAAGTCGCCGGTCACGCCGGAGCCGGCCGCGGCCGCATCCAAACGCCACAAAGCGGCGCCGCCCTGCGGCAGATCGGCGCTGATCGTCCAGTCTTGCAGGAAGTTGGCGCGATAGTGATAGATCTTGCCGAGCTTACCGCTGTCGATGATCTGCTTGGCCAAGGTGACCGCCGGCAGACGACGATAGTTGTACCAAACGGTGTTGGGGACGCCGGCCTGTTCAACGGCGGCGACCATCTCTTCCCCTTCCGCCGTGGTGCGCGAGATCGGCTTTTCGCAAAGGATCATCTTGCCCGCCTTGGCGGCGGCGATCGAGATCGGAGCGTGCGTATCGTTCGGCGTGCAGATATCGATCGCATCGATATCGTCGCGAGCAATCAGCTTTTCCCAATCGGTTTCGTAAGACTCGTATCCCCACTGCTCCGCAAACGCTTTGGTCTTTTCTTCGCTACGTCCACAGACCGCTTTCAGGACTGGGGTGATGCCAAGCTCGGGGAAAAAATCGGCGACGCGCTTATAGCCATTGGTGTGAGTTCGACCCATGAACCCGTAACCAACGAGACCGATGTTGAGGGGCTTCTTCGACATGTATTAGGGACCTTTCTGAAGGGTTGTGATCGTTTGGGAGTGAATGACGAATGTCGAAGGACGAATGACGAAAGAAACCAGAAGCACGAACCAGATACTAGCAATTGCGAAATATCTTTCCGAACACCAGGTTTAGTTCCTTCGCTTCTTGCCACAACTCACGACATTCGTCTTTTCGTTCGGGAATCGCCGTTGCAAGCATTCGCAGCCAATGCTTCGTTTCACGCGACTCTCGTTTGCAAATGCTGATACGGTATTTGAACTCTTTCTTCGAACCGGAGTCATCCGCTTCGCAATAATTGGCGCCAATGCTGGTGGCCGATCGAACCGCCTGTTGAATGAGAGGACGAGTGACGGAGTTCTCTGGGATAGACCGAGCGTATTTGATTACCGCTTCGCCGAAGCGTGCCGTCCTCTCCTCCAAGTCGAATACTCGCTTGGAGGAGGAATCGTCTTCAGTCGGGCTTTCGTGCTTCGTCATTCATTCGACATTCTGGTTTCGACATTCGTCATTTACGCCCAGCCGTGCGCGCCGCGGACTTTGACCATCGCATCCAGGATCGTATTCCAGGTCGTGCTTTGTTCCAGCATTTCGTTGGGGAACATGCAGCCGTCCCAGCAGATGTGTTTGATGCCGCGGTCTTTGGCGCCTTCGAGCCAGTAGCCGGAGCACTTGGTGATGTCGAGCTTGCCGTTCGGATCGTCGGCCGGGCAGTGACGGCCGGTCTTGTCGTGGGCGCCGGTGCCGTGGACGGTGCCGTCGTTCTGGGCGACGTGGAAGTCGATCGTCCAGGGGCGCAGCGCGTCGGTCATCGTCTTGTAAGCGGCCCAGAACTCTTCGTCGCTGTAGCCATCTTTCAAGAGGGCGTGTTCCGGTGCGTTGTAGCCCATCAGGTAGAGATAGGTGTGGGCGAGGTCGGCTTGGAACCCGACGGTCTGCGGCATGTCGACCGCTTCGAGCAGGTTCAACACGTCACGCCACGAGTGCATGCCGGCCCAGCAGATTTCTCCTTCGGCGGCCAAGCGTTCGCCATAACCGGCGGCGATCTTGCCGGCTTCTTGGAAGGTGGCGGCGATCTTGGCGGTCCCGCCGACCGGATCGTCAAACCAGCTTTCGGTCCCGGTGGCCGAGTCGATCCGAATCACGCCATATTCGCGGACGCCGTGATCGTTGAAGATCTTGGCGATGCGGCACGCTTTTTCAATCGCCAGCTTGAACTTCTCGGTATCTTCCGCGCTGCCCATCGCCGAAGCGCCGACGGTGCCGGGCCAAACGGGAGCGACGAGCGAACCGATCTTCAAACCGTACGAAGCGACCTTGTCGGCCAGCGCCTTCAGTTCGTCTTCCGACGCATCGGGATCGGTGTGGGGGTGAAAGAGGAAGCAGTCGATCCCCTCGAACTTCTGGCCGTTCACTTCGGCGGCGGCGGTCAGTTCGAGCATGTGATCCAGGCTGATCGGCGGGTGATCGGTGCCCTCTTCTTTGCCAACCAGGCCGGGCCACATCGCGTTGTGCAGCTTGGGCATCGTGTGAGAGGAGTCGCTCATATTTGGGTCCCTTTACGGTGGAGTAAAGATTGGGTGACGAGGTGGGTGGCGTTGCTTCTGATCGACAAAAAAGCCCCGGGGTGAACGCTCCGGGGCTGGTTATAAGCAGGCGGCATTAGGTCTTACGAAAGTCGCCCATCGCCGGCAAGTTGGCGTGGACGTTCGGACCAAAGTAACGGAGCCCAACCAGCGGTTCGCTGCCGGTGTTTTCGATTTCGACGCCTGCGGCGGCCGCTTCGTGCGAGATGAAGACTTCGTCTTCGGTCTCGGCGCCAAAGCGAATCATCGCCGGGGTCTGCAATTTCAGCTTGCCCATGCGGCCGCTCCCTTGGACCGTGATCCAGCCGCTAGCGCCGGGGTCCTTGAGCGTGCACTTGGCGCCGGGCTCGATGGTCAGTTCTTTCGAGCTGAAGAGCTGTTCGCCATCGACCGTGCCGTAGACGATCCAGCGATCGGTATAACCCTTGCCGCTGCACGACTCGTCGACGATCGGTTCCAGGTAGTTGTTCGCTTTGAAGTTCGGATCGACGTTCTTTTCCCAGTCGAGTTGACTGATGATGTAGTCGAGATCGTGGTGCTTCTCTGGCGGCATGTCTTTGACCAAGAGAGACCAGGGAACTTCGCGTCCTTCGACGATCGACTGCCACATGCCGAAGACGTCGCTCCCCCATTGCGGTTCGTAGGTGCAGAGCGAACCTGGAGCGTGGAGCACGCCGGTCGGAATCAACCAGCCAGTGCCGCGCTTCAGGCGATGAGCTTGCGACAAGTAAAGAATGCCGTTGTCACCCTTGTTCCAATCTTCCAGGCACTTTCGCAGCTGGGCCTTGGTGGTGTCTGGGGAGAGACCCATGAAGGTGTAGGCGAAGTTGTTGTCGACGTTGTTCAGCTGCGGCGGGAAGTAGTAGCTTTCAGGCTTCCCTTCCTGACCGACCAGCGCGGCGTCTTTGTGGCTTTGATGGAAGTGGTGCGGGATCGGGCCCATGTTGTCGAAGAACTTCGAGTAAATGGGCCAGCGATTGTACTTGGCGTACATCTCTTTGCCGATCAAGCGATCGCCCAGTTCGGCGACGGCCTCTTTCAGCAGGAAGTGCTGGCCTTCGAACAGCGCGAAGCTTTGACCTTCGTACCAGACGCGACCTTCGTTCGCGGCGTCGGTGGTGCAGGCGAACCAACGTTCGTCGATCCCGCCGCGATTGGTGCCGTAGGCGTACCAGTCGTCCGGATGGAGCTTGATGCGCTTGCCGGGATGCAAGAAACTACGGGGCACCCAGTTCGGCGAGAGACGCAGCAGACCTTCGCCAGCGTCTAAAGCACGATCCAGAATGGCGGCGACGCTGTCCCCTTTGACCACGTTTTCGATCATCGCGTTCTTGATTCTCGGTGTAAGATGGAGCGCCTCGTGCGGCGATTTCCTGACGTCAGGGGCGGACAAATTTCCATTGCCAATGACGGCGTCGCGCGGCATGTCCAGCGCCCCTGGGGACGCATCGGCGGCGACGCGCGAAACGCCTGTTTTAGCAGGTTTTTTTGCAGTCGCAAGTAAACGGGCTTCCCTTAACGCCGGGTCAGTGCTGGAATGGTTATCTTTAGTGCGATATCGTGATCGCGATGTCGTAAAGCGCCAAAAAAATGTCTTGATCACACTAATCAGTTTGGGGGTCCGCGATGACGAGCATGGTTTGGACGTTACTCGACGCCGAAAACAACCTTGCTTTGGATACGCTCGACGGCGAAGTCGCCACGCTCGCTCGTGAGCCGTTTGGCGACGTTTCGATTCGGAAGTGGACGTTGCTTGGCGGCATGTCCCAAGGGGTCGACGTCGTTGAAGTGACGAGCGGCGGATTCCGGATGCGCATCTTGCCGACGCGCGGCATGGGCGTCTGGGATGCGCATTACGATGGCCAGCGGATCGGTTGGAGCTCGCCGACGCCGGGACCAGTTCATCCGGCGTTTGTGCCGATCTCGGAACCAAGCGGCATCGGTTGGCTGGAAGGGTTTGATGAACTGCTGGTCCGCTGCGGTTTGGAAAGCAACGGCGCGCCGGAGTTTGATCCGCAGACGCATCGCCTTCTTTATCCGCTGCATGGCCGCATCGCCAACAAGCCGGCGCAGAAGGTAACCGCCGAGATCACCGAAGATGGGGAAGTGATCGTTCGCGGCGAAGTCTACGAGACCCGCTTGTTCTTCTGCAACTTGAAGCTGACGGTCGAGTACCGCATTGCCCGCGGCGAACGAGGGTTCCGCCTTAAGGATACGATCACCAATCTTTCGGCCAAGCCGGCCGAAGCGCAGATGCTGTATCACATCAACCTGGGCGACCCGGTTTTGTCCGAGGGAGCGACGGTGGTTGTACCGGCCAAGAAGGTTGTCCCGCGGAACGATCACTCGGCGGGCGAGATCGGCAACTGGGATCGCTACCGCGGGCCGCAGGTCGGCTTCGAGGAAATGGTCTACTTCTGCGAAAACGCGCACGGGGAAGATGGCTGGACGCCGACGATGCTGAAGAACGGCGCCGGCGATCGCGGGATCTCGGTCGCCTACGACGCGCGGCAGCTTCCTTGCTTTACCATCTGGAAAAACACGGCGGCGGAAGCGGACGGCTATGTCACGGGACTCGAGCCGGCGACCAATTTCCCGAATCCGCGGTCGTTTGAAGGGAAGCAGAATCGCGTGGTGAAGCTGCCCCCCGGCGGCGAAGTGAATTTCGAGATTCAACTCGCCTACCATGCGAATGCTGAAGCGGTCGCCGAGATGGAGCAATCGATTCGGTCGCTGGCGAAGGAGCCGGCGCATCTGTTGGATGCGCCGCATCCGTTGTGGTGCTCGTAGGCCGCTATTTCTTCGTAAAGGTCAGCGTCGTCGTCACGGGGCAGTGATCCGACGGGTAGTGGCCACTGTCGCTTTTCCAGCGGTCGATCGTCGTATCGGCCGCGGTGAAGCCGGCGGAGTGGAGGATCCAGTCGATCCGGGCTCCGCTCGTTTGATCTTTCCAGCCGTTGAAGGTCCAGGTCGAGCCTTCCCACTTCGCGGCGTCCCACGCGTCAGTCAAATAGGCAACCAACGTTTTATGGGGGGCCGAGCCGGCGTCGGTGTTGAAGTCGCCGGTCAAAACGACCGGGCCGCTATCGGGGGCGGCTTTCATTTGGGCGACCAGCAACTTGGCCGCTTCTTCGCGCGACTTCGGGCCGCGGTGATCGAAGTGGGTATTCCAGAAGGTAAACGTCTTACCGGACTCCTTGTCGCGAAGCTTCACCCACGACGCGATCCGCGGCAGCGACGAGTCCCAGCTGACCGAGCCGATTTTCTCGGGCGTTTCGCTCAGCGCGACGCTCCCCTTTTCAAGCAACTCAAACCGCGACTTGCGAAAGAAGACTGCACACTTTTCACCTGCGGTCCCCTCCCCTTCGCGACTGACCGCATAGCAGTCGTATTCGGGCAGTTGCTCACGCAGGTAGGCTTCCTGAAACGGTAGGCATTCTTGCGTCCCCAGCAGGTCGGGGTTGTAGCGCTGGATCGTTTCGACCACCAGCGGCTTGCGGATGTCCCAGTGGTTTTCGCCATCCTGGGCCGAGCCGTAGCGGATGTTGAACGACATCACGCGGATAGCGTCGTTGGTTTCCGCCGACAGGACAAACGAGGGGAATAGCAGCAGCGACGCCAAACAGGCGAGCGAGAGAAATCGAGACACCGGTGGGAACTCCGAGGGATGTGCAAAACGGGAGAGATCTCTATTGGAACCCAAGATGCCGGCTGGGCAAGCTGTGCGGCAAAAATTGTTTGGGGAAGTCCCGCAAAAAAGTCTTGATGGTTATCAACCTGCGGCCGTCAGGTTAGAATCAAAGCTGTCTACCGCGGCGACGCTTTCGCCGCACTGAAGGAACGCCTGCTCTTTTCGCCTGGGAGGGAATGATGAGCGATCGCCGCTTCGTCCACCTGCATTGCCATTCGCACTACAGCCTGCTCGATGGAGCCGGGTCGATTCCGCGATTGGTCGCTCGGGCGAAGAGCCACGGCATGAACGCTCTGGCGATTACCGACCACGGTAACCTGCACGGCGCGCTGCAGTTCTATCGCGAGTGCAAATCGAACGAAATCAACCCGATCATCGGCTACGAGGCGTACATCGCGCCGGGCAGCCGGTTCGAAAAATCGGGAAGCCAGCGCGACTCGAACTATCACCTGACCCTGCTTGCGCAAAACCGGACTGGCTTTCGCAACCTGGTGAAGCTGGCCTCGGCCGCTTACCTGGAAGGCTTTTACTTCAAGCCGCGGATCGACAAAGAGCTGCTGCAGAAGCATAGCGAGGGGATCATCTGCCTCAGCGGTTGCGTCAGCAGTGAATTTTCGAAGGCAATCCTCCGCGGCACGTCGACCGAAGACTTGATGAAGGAAGGCGCCAACATCTCGGGTTGGTTCGAGAAGGTCTTCGGCGATCGCTACTTCATCGAGATCATGAACAACGGTCTCGACATTCAGCGGATGCAACTGGAAGGCGCCGTCGACATCGCCAACAAGATCGGCGTGCCGTTGGTTGCGACCAGCGACACCCACTATGTCGATCAGGAAGACGCCGAAGCGCAAGACGTGATGCTCTGCATCAACACCGGCAAGTTCCGGACTGACACCAACCGGATGCGAATGGAGAACGATCAGTTTTTCCTCCGTTCGCAAGATCAGATGTACGCCGACTTCGCGGGGCTGGAGCATGCCGTCTCGCGCAGTCAGGAAATCGCCGACACGGTCGACATCGACCTGGAGTTGGGCAAACGCTACTTCCCCACCTTCGCTCTGCCGCCGGAGAAGACGGCCGACGAATACCTGCGCGAGCTCTGCATCCAAGGGCTCAAAGAGCGGTACGAAGGGAACGAAGAGATGTGTCCCGGCGGCGAATTATCGGACGTCGTCATGACGCGACTCGACCGCGAGTTGGGGGTGATCAGCCGACTTGGCTTCCCGAACTACTTCCTGATCGTGTGGGACTTTGTGGTCGAAGCCCGGAAGCAAAACATTCCGGCCACCGCGCGCGGTAGCGGCGTCGGCGCAATCGTCTGTTATGCGCTCTACATGAGCCACGTTTGCCCGATCAAGTACGACTTGCTGTTCGAGCGGTTCCTCGACGAAAACCGCTTGGAAGCCCCCGATATCGATATCGACTTTGACAAAGAGCGGCGCGGGCTCGTCATTCGCTACGTGAAAGACAAGTACGGCGAAGACAACGTCGCGCAGATCGGTACGTTCGGTACGCTCGCGGCTCGCGCGGCGATCAAAGACGTCGGCCGCGCGCTCGGCTTGCCGCTTGATCGCGTCAATGCGATTACCGGCATGGTGCCGGAAACGCTCGGCATCAAGCTGAAGGCGGCGATCGAAGCGAGCGAAGAGCTGAAGAACGCCTACGAGCATGACAGCGAAGCCCGCGAAGTGCTGACGCTGGCGATGAAGATCGAAGGCTTGGCGCGGAACGTCGGTACGCACGCGGCGGCGGTGGTGATCGCCGACCAGCCGCTGACCGAATATGTCCCTCTTTGCCGCGTGACCGGCAAGGAAGACTTGATCACGCAGTGGTCGATGAACGACGTCGAAGCGGCCGGTCTGCTGAAGATGGACTTCCTGGGCTTGCGCAACTTGACGATTCTGCGCAACGCGATCGATCTGATCGAACAGCGTGAAGGGAAGCCGTTCGACATCCACAAGATGCCGCTCGACGACGAAGAGACATTCGCATTGCTGCGACGCGGCGAAACGAAGGGGGTGTTCCAGCTCGAAAGCGGCGGTATTCGCGACCTCTTACGGCGGATGCGTCCCGACAGCTTCCTCGACATCATCGCGACCAATGCGCTCTATCGACCTGGTCCGCTCGAAGGGGGCATGGTCGACGAGTACATCGAAGTGAAAAACGGTCGCAAAGCGGCCGAATACAAGCACGAAGTGCTCGAAGAGATCCTGGCTGAAACCAACGGCGTGATGGTTTACCAGGAACAGGTCATGCGGATTCTGAATCGCTTGGGGGACATTCCGCTCGCCAAAGCGTACACCTGCATTAAGGCGATCAGCAAGAAGAAAGAGTCGCTGATCCAGCAGAACCGCGAACAGTTCATGATCGGTGCGACGGAGAAAGGTCTGACCCAGAAAGAAGCGGAAGAATTTTGGGAGATGATCGTCAAGTTCGCCGGTTATGGCTTTAACAAAAGCCACTCGACCGCCTACGCGCTGGTCGCCTATCAGACCGCGTACTTGAAGACCCACTATCCCAAGGAGTTCATGGCGGCCCTCCTTTCGGGCGACATCTCCGGGCGTAACTTCAAGACGAAAGACTCGCTTGTCGAGCATATGGAAGACGCCGACCGGATGCAGATCGAGGTCCTCGCGCCGAACGTGAATACGTCGGACGTTGAGTTCTCGGTGGTCGACGGCAAAATTCCGTTTGCGCTTAGTGCGATCAAGGGTTGCGGCGGCGGCGCGGCCGAATCGATTGTCGCCGCGCGGCGCAAGGATGGTCCGTTCACCGACATCTTCGATTTCTGCGAACGAGTCGATACGTCGCAGTGCAACCGTGCGGCGATCGAAACGTTGATCAAGGCTGGCGCCTTCGACACGCTTCATCCGGTCCGCGCCCAGATGGTCGCAGCGCTCGAAAAAGCGATCACGGCCGGCGCCGCAGCGCTTGCCGATCGCAAAGCGGGGCAGAAGAACTTGTTCGCCGCCATGGAAGAAGCCAACGGCTCGGCGCCCAAAGCGGTGAAGCTGCCCGAAGTGGAAGAGTGGAACGAACGCGAGAAGCTGCTCTACGAGAAGGAAGTGCTCGGCTTCTTCCTCACCAGTCACCCGCTGGCCGAGTACGAAAAGTCGTTCGCGATCTATTGCTCGCACACGTCGACTGACATTCCGCAGATGAAGGACAAGCAGGATGTCGTGATGGGGGGGATGATCTCCTCGATCAAGCTGGCCCATACCAAGCGAGCTCGTCCAGGAAGCAACAACACGAAGTACGCCAACTTCGACCTGGAAGACGTCAACGGCGCGATCCGCTGCATCATGTGGCCGGAGCAATACGCAAATTTCGGAGATCTGGTAAAAACGGAAGCGGTCTTCATCGTCGAAGGACGAGTCGACAAACGAGGGGGTGACGACGAGGCGAATATGATCGTCAACAACCTGGTGCCGATCGAAGACGCCCATGCCCGCTATACCAAAGGGGTCCGGATTCGGATCGACGAAGCGCACCATGGCGCCGAGATTCTGCCGAGTTTGAACGAGATTCTCCGGGCCTATCCGGGCGATTGCGATCTACAGCTCGTTCTGCAGCTGACCGATGGTCATGCGGCTCTGTTGCGAACTTCCCGCCGGGTCGACGTCTCGCTGGAGATGCGAGATCGGGTCGATCAGTTGCTAGGAGAGGGGAACTTCAAACTGATCACCGCCCCGCCAAACGCACGGCGGGCGAGCAAGAATTAGCGCAAGTCTATATCTGTAAATAGCTTGCGCGCAATGAAGGCAGGGTTGTGGCCGCCGATGTCGAAAAATCGGCACGGCCGGAGCCTTTTTTACCGATTGCTTGCCTTCCCTATTTTCCCAAATTAAGATCAAAGGGACAGCTTACTTACGGCAATTTGCCCTAGGTTAACTGTAACGGCTATTGCCCGCTCATCTTTCGCTGCTGGAATCAGCGGCGAGCATTTCGCGCCTACCCTTTCTTGCTGCGTATTTGGACCAAGGATCAGACATGGAATCCCGCTCGACCCGGCTGTTTCACTTGCTGCTAGCGACGTTCGCAGTCGGATTGTTGGTCGCGCCGGCCGCGGCTCAAACCAACAACAATAACAACTTCCAGCAGTCAGGCGTTTACGTCGACGCGCAGGGCGTGTTGCGGATGCAGCAGGCTTCGGATCCGACCGGCCAACTGATGCGTCAGCGCGTGCAAGCCGCCAAGGCGACCTTGGCGCCGGAACTGACCAAGCCGAGCGAACTTCGCATGATCTCGCTCAATCGCTTGGAAGCGGCGCTCGCCAAGGCGACCGAAGAAAACAACACCATTCCGGAAGAGATGAAGAATCTCGCCGGCTTGACCCAGTTGAAGTACGTCTTCTTCTATCCCGAATCGGGCGACATTGTGATCGCCGGTCCGGCGGAAGGATTCGTCAGCGATCTTACTGGTCGCGCCGTCGGTACGACGAGCGGGAAAGCGATTCTATCGCTCGACGATATGATCGTCGCTTTGCGTGCTTACGCTCCTGGCACCAAGGGAGTGAACTTCGTCGGCGTCTCGATTGACCCGACCAAGGAAGGTTTGAAGAACTACCAAGAGTATCTCCGCAGCGTCGGGACCGACCTGGCCAAGATCAACGTGGCGACGCTCGTTCCGGGAATGCAGCAAGCCCTCGGCAAGCAAGACGTGACCGTCACCGGCATCTCGCCGAAGACCAACTTCGCCAAGACGCTGGTCGAAGCGGACTATCGCATGAAGTTGATCGGCATCGGCCTGGAACGTCCTCCGGTTCGGATTCCGAGCTACACCGAAAAGTCGCGCGGCGGTTCGAAGAACGCTCTGCAGCGTTGGTTCTTTACCCCGAACTACGAATGCGTGAAGCTGAGCGAAGACGGCCTGGCGATGGAACTGGTCGGCGAAGGCGTGAAGCTGATTGGCGAAAACGAAATGGTGACCCGCGACGGCGGTCGCGTGCAGTCGGGCGGCGAAGATCCGGCCAGCCGGATGTTCACCATGGCTTTCACCAAGGCGTATCCCGAACTGGCCAAGCGTTCGCCGGTCTACGCTCAGATGCGTAACCAGATCGACATGCTGATCGCGGCCGCTTACATCCAAGAGTACGACCTGTACGGTCAGGCCCACTGGAACCTCGGCGTCTTCAACGACGAAAGCCGCTACCCGGTCGAAGTCTACAACGCTCCGAACCAGGTCGAAACCGCCGTCAACGCGGTCTGGAAGGGGAATCGCCTGGTCACGCCGATCGGCGGCGGCGTCTCGATCAAACCGAAGTACGCCCTGTTGCCGGAACAGATGATCGAAGACGAAAATGGCGCCCTCGAGAAGGAACGTGCCGAAATCAAAGTTCCGGAACTCGCCCCGGGCCAATGGTGGTGGGACTAAGCGTTCCCCGCTTAAGCAAGAAACAAAGAAAGCCGATCCAAGTTGGATCGGCTTTTTTTATTGGCTCGTCGGCTTGCTTCTTGTAGGGTCCGTTGTGCAGACCGGACGTAGTTGGCGATTCGCAATTGCCCAACACTAGCCCGCAGCGCAAGCGAGGGAATGCGGTCGGAATCTGGCGAAGAGCTGGGCCTATGTTTTCGGCTCCACGCGTAGGGAAGCTCTGACAATTGCGCCGCGCAAATTCCCTCGCTTGCGCTGCGGGCTAGTGTTGCGCTGGCGCGCCGCTTGATACGGCAACGTCGAACTAAACCGGAACGGCCGTCGTCTTGTTCGCTTCGAGGAAGGTCGAGCGATATTCCCGCGGCGTCATCTGCTTGATCTTGCGGAAGCTGCGGTTGAAGCTCGACAGGTTGTCGAAGCCTGACTTCAGGCTGACGTCCAGGATGCTGTCGCCGGTTTCCATCAGCAGGCGGCAAGCGATGCCGATCCGCAGTTCGCTGACGTATTGCGTCACGGTGCGGCCGGTGGCTCGCTTGAACATCCGGCTGAACGACGACGGGTTCATGTCGACTTCTTTGCAGATCGCAGCGTGCGACAGCTCGGGATCTTCCAGATGTTCGTTGATGTAATTGCAGGCCTTGTCGATGCGCCAGTCCGAAGCGTTGTCGAAGCCCGGCGTGTAGCCTTCGCTGGCCAGGACTTCGCCCCCTTCTTCGGCGAGCAGGTTCAGGCATTCCAAGAGCGAGATCAGCTGCGGCAGCCCTTGTTGCTCGGGCATCCGCTTCATGATCTCGCCAACCTTGTGCGTCGTTTCGGCGCCAAAGAGGAGGCCGCGGCGAGCTTTGTGCAGCATCATCCGGACGTCGGTCAGTTCCGGCGCGTCGAAAAACGTGGCGCCGAGGAAGTCGATGCTGAACTGAATGACGTAGGCGATGTGCCGGTCGAACTTCTTGCCGACGAAGTCGTCAGAAAGCCACGTGTGCGGCAGGTTCTCGCCAGAGAAGACGAGATCGCCAGGGCTGTAGCGAGCGACATGGTCGCCGACTAGCCGCGTGCCCGTCCCATAAGGAACGAAGGTGATTTCCAATTCTGGGTGCCGGTGCCACTTCGCCGGAGTCTCAAGCGCCGAGCGCTCAAAGCAGCGAAATGAATGTCCAGGCGGCGGAACGAGTTTTTCAAATGCAATCGTCACGACAGCTGTCTACGCGTGGGTTTGCGATTTCTGGGGCTCTCTTTTTAAGATAGCCATACTGGGCACGTATGCACACGAGATCTTGGATTTTTCGGGAAATAGCGCGTGAATTCGCCCAATATCACCTCAAATCAGTCCCTGACGCCCGCTTTGTGCCCCCCGGAAGGAGCAATGTCAACGACGGTTCTGAGCGGCGGTGCGAGCGATTTCTCCCCCCGATGGCGCCAAAATTGCCCGGGGCGAATTCCGGCGACTGCATCTCCGGCGGCGACCCTGCCGGTTTCAAACAGGGTGCACGCGGCGCGGTAGAGGAGCGGCACGATCAACTGGGCGTCGATGCCGCGAAAGTGACACTGCACGTCCGGCAAGCCAAGCGTGTTGAGCCCGACGCTGTCGAGCAGCGCGTCTTGGAGGTTGGCGTCGGCGCCATCTTCGTACTCAACCACGCGGAACTGGCGGATATGGATCGCGCCGGGGGCGAGCCATGGGTGCTCTTCGAGCGAATCGACCGCGGCCAGAAACTCGGCGGGGGAAACGAAGGATCGGGAAGCGGTCCAGTAGATCGCGTCGCAGGGCGCCGAATGGAGGATCGCGGCAACGACCTGTTGGATCATCCGCAGGCGACGCGCCGCTGGCAGATCAAGGGCGCGGACGTCGGCGACTTGGATTTCAAATTTGCACTCGGCGGCGACGTCGCGCGCTTCGGGCCAGTTCCACGATTGCTCCAAGCCTTCGGTCCACGCTTCGTCGCAAGTCGCTTCATCAAACGGGGCCGGGGTCGCGATCCACTGCGCTTTTTCGAAAAGGGGCTCGCTCCGGACGAAAGCTAGCAGCCCCTCATCACGGTCCCCGTCTAGTGGCGTAAAATCGGGCGCATAATTCTCCAGCTTCGCAAGAATCGCTGACTTACGAAGCGTTGGACGCGAGCGATAGAGGAGGCGAACGACGTATGCTTTGGCGGCTTCCACCGAATTAAATTCCTAGGAGCGATAGTGGTGCGAACTGCGGCGAAGCGGTTCAAAAAAACGTCGCCGACGACGATCGAAAACGGGTTCGTTTATTGTAGACGAACCGTTTGCGCACTGCGAATTTAGCGGCCGAAATCTAAGCAGGTTAGCGGCGTCTATTTTGCATTTTCTTCGAGAAATATCAGGTAATATCTCTCCGCGCATACGCTTATAATATTGGGCACGCCCTGCCTTTGATCACTGTCGTCGACGTCGCCTTAGTGCGACCCATGGCCGCTCACTTGAATCCTTTTCCTGGGCTGGAGGATGGACGATGACAGAGCAAGCAGTTCGCTTAGATTTTCATGCGTTAGTAATGGAGCATCACTTGCTTCGCGAAATCCATTACGTCCTTTCCGCGGACGACAATGGACGAATGGAGCGGGTTTCGTTGACCGGCATGTTGGACGAACTTTACGATCGTCTGTACGAGCATTTTTTAGCCGAAGAACATGGCGGTTACATGAGCGACGTGCTCCGTCGCGCACCTCACTTGGCGGATGAGGCCGCAAGATTGTCAGGCGAACACCCTTTATTTTTGTTGGAAGTAAGAGAATGTCGCCGCGAGGCGGACTATCAGGAGGCGCCATACAGCGCCGACCTGCGAGGTCGCTTCCGGAAGTTCGCCGAACGCTACCTGCATCACGAGCATCATGAGAACTCGCTCGTGCAACGTGCGTTCGACGTCGACATCGGCGTCGGCGATTAGCCGTTGTTAACGACGATGCCAAGCCAACCATTTTTGGAACAAGGCTTTCACTAGAGGAGAGAGCTTCGTGCGGCGATATTGATCGGCGATTCGTTTAAGAACTTCGACCTGCGTCGGGTAGCAATGGATCACGCTGGAAAGCGTATCCAACTTCCGGCCGCTGGTCATCAAGAGGGCGACCTCGCCGATCATTTCGCCGGCATGCGGCGCAACGATCGTAGCTCCTACCACTGTGCCGGATCCCCGCCGCGTATGAATGACGGCGTAGCCGGCCGTTTCTCCGTCGACCACCGCACGGTCGACGTTCCTCATCTCTTCGCGATAGCTATCGATCTGCAAGCCTTGTTCCTGCGCTTGCGCCGGCGTCAAACCGACATGGGCGACTTCCGGATCGGTATAAGTCGTGCGCGGCATGATCATGTTCGAGAGCCGCTCGTTGCCGTAGAAGAGCGAATTGCGCAGACAGGCCCGCGCCATCGCATCGGCGGCGTGCGTGAACTGATAACTGCCGGCGATGTCTCCAGCGGCGAAGATGCGCGGATTGGTCGTCTGCAGGCGATCGTTAACGATCACTCCTTTCTTGTTGAACTCGACCCCCGCCTTATCGAGGCTCAGCCCCTCGACGTTCGGCCGTCTGCCAAGCGCCACCAGGATGGCGTCGACTTCGATCACTTGCGTATCGCCGGCCGCATCGATCGTCACCCGGATCGAGTCGCCGTTCTTTTCGACCCGCGTCACCAGGTGATGAAAGTAAAGGTGAACTCCTTCGCGCAGCAGTTGTTGCCGAATCACGTCGCTGGCGGCCGGCTCTTCGCGCGACAAAGGACGCGATTCCTTTTCGATCGCGTGGACTTCGCTCCCAAAGCGGCGAAAGGTCTGGGCCATCTCGGCGCCAATCGGACCCAAACCGAGCACCGCCAGACGGGCCGGCAACTTGGTGAGCGAAAAGATCGTTTCGTTGGTCAGATAGCCGGATTCTTCCAGGCCAGGAATCGGCGGAACTTGCGGGCGACCTCCGGTGGCGATCACGCAGCGGGCGAACTTGAGCGTTTGCCCGGCGACTTGAACGGCGTCAGGTGCGGTAAACTTGGCCGCTCCCAGGTAGACGTCGACCCCCATGTCGGAGAACCGCTGCGCCGCATCATGGCGCGAGATATCGGCGCGGGCATGCCGCATTCGCTCCATCACGCGCTCGAATTCAACCCGCGGATCGCAGACCGGATTCACGCCGTACGACGGAGCGGTTTGAAACGCGTGCGCTGCGCGGGCGGAGCGAATCAGGCTTTTGCTCGGTACGCAGCCGAAGTTCAAACAGTCGCCGCCGAGCAGTCCCCGTTCGATCAGGGCCGAGGTTCCTCCCAAGCCGGCGGCGCCGAGCGCCGCAATGATGCCGGCCGAACCGCCGCCGATCGCGATCAAGTTGTACTTTCCGCTGGGGATTGGGTTGCTCCAATCGGGCGGATGGACATGATTCACCAGCGCCGCGTTGTATTCGTCGGCGGGAAGCATTTCGATCGAATTCATGAGCGAGGTCTATCTGGCCAAATTGGGAAGATGGCGGCGCCCTGCTGCGCTCGGTACAGAAAATATGGTACCCAATCGGCAAGGCGTCGGCTGCAGCCAGAAAAAAAGCCGGAGTCTTTCCGAAGACTCCGGCTGACGAAAGAAGTGTAAAAAGATTGCTGGGCCCGTGGGGCGTGGTGCAGCGCCATCCGTCCTTGGGCGCTTTCAGCCGAAGATTTCCCACGGGAAACGATCGGCCGGGCGAGCATGCACATTCCGCGACGCGGAATGTGCATGCAGCCAATGCTTCGTTACTAGGCGACCAATTCCTTGATCACCTTACCGCCGTTGGCGATTTTCATCGGCCGGCCGTTCTTGCTGGTGAAGGTCGTTTCGAGCGAAATGCCCATCGCTCGGCAAACGGTCGCCATCAAGTCTTCGGCCGAGTAAGGTTCGGTTTCGACGCGGGTACCATCTTCGCTGGTCTTCCCAACGGCGATGCCGCCGTTGATGCCGCCGCCGCCGACGACGGTGCTCCAGCTGCGGGCCCAGTGGTCACGGCCGGTGTTGCCGTTGATCCGCGGGGTGCGGCTGAATTCGCCCATCCAGACGATGGTGGTGTCTTTGAGCAAACCGCGTTGTTCGAGGTCGGTGACCAGGGCCGACATCGCCTGATCCATGACCGGCAGCTTGGTGTCGGAAAGGGTGTTGAAGATGTTGGCATGGTTGTCCCAACCGCCGAGGTCGACTTCGATGAAGGGGACGCCCGCTTCGACCAGACGACGAGCGAGCAAGCAGCCTTGGCCGAAGCCGTTGGTGCCGTACAGCTCTTTCATCGCTTCCGGCTCTTCGCTGACGCGGAAGGCCTTCATCTGTTCGCTGGTCATCAGGTTGACCGTCTTGTTCAAGATCTTGGCGTGATCTTCGGCGGCCGGACCGCGGCGTTGGCTGATGAAGCCGTTTTCGACGAGCTTCAGCATCTCGAGACGCTTGCCGAGCGTTTCGTCGCTCATGCCTTGCATCTTCAGGTTGCGAACCTGGCCGTTGCTGCTGACGGTGAACGGGGCCCAGGTCATGCCCAAGAAGCCCGGTCCAACGCTACCGCCGCCAACCGAGACGAACGGCGGGATTTCGAGGTAGGGACGTTGGTCAAACAGTTCGTGCGCGATGACCGAACCGTAGCCCGGGTGTTCGATGTTCGGGTTCGGCACGTAGCCGGTGTGCATGTAGTAGCGACCGCGGTTGTGGTCCGCTTCGCGGGTGCTCATCGAGCGAACGACCGACAAGTGCTTCATGACCTTGGCGGTCTTCGGCATGTGTTCGCAGATCTGCAGGTCGCCGGAGGTCGAGATCGGCTTGAACGGACCGCCGGTCGTTTGGCCCGGCTTGAGGTCCCAGATGTCCATGGTGCTCGGACCGCCACCCATCCAGAGCATGATGCAGCTCTTGCCGCGGCTGGTCAGATCAGCGGCATGAGCGCGGATCGACTGACCCATCATCATCGCCGGAGCGACCATGGCCGAGGCGCCCGCCATATGCTTCATAAAGTGACGTCGCGACATCCCGGTGGGAATGGACATGTTCTCTCTCCGTCTCAAAAAGGGTGATAAGCCTTGCCGGTGTTCGTTTAGTGATCGAGCAAAAACTCGTTACTGTTTAACAGCGCCCACCAGACGTCTTGCAACGCGGCAGGCATTTCATCTTTACGAGCAGTCAAAATCTGACTGATCGACTTTCGTTCGCGGGCGTTCGGCTTGCGCGCGAGCGCCGCTAAAAAGAGGTGATCGATTTTTTCGCTGGGCGACATGTTGCTGTTGATGACGCTCTTCAGCACGCCGCTATCAAGCCGCGTCGCGTTTTCCATCAAGCGGCCGTTCATCATTTCGAGCGACTGCGCGTAGGAGCCGTCGAGGGCGTGTTCGACCGAACCTTCGTCGTCGCCCATCTCGCGAGCGAATTGCCCGAGCCATTGATGACGAGCGGCCGGATCGGCGATCAGCGCCGGCGTACGGCGCGACTGAGCGACCATCTCCAGCGATTGATAAAGTTGCTCGGCTTCCATCTGTCGCGTGTAGTAGTGCGCGAACAGGGGTTTGCCGGCATACGGTTGATCGGCGATTTGGTCGTTGGAAGTTTGGCTCGAAAGCTGGAAAGCGTCGGTCAGCGCCATCCACCGCATCAGCCGCTTCAAGTCGAAACCGCTCGCGGCGAAGTCGCCTGAGAGTTCCTTCAGCAGTTCCGGATGCGACGGCGGGTTGTGCGTTCCCATGTCGTCGACCAGCGGCGTGAAGCCGACGCCGAAGAAGTGCTGCCACATGCGATTGACGGTCGCTTCGGCGAACATGTCGCTGTGGGTGACGTACTCGGCCAGGTAGTCGCGGCGATTGACTTCGCTAACGCGTCCGCTCGGCGGAATCGGTTGCTCGCCGGGGAACTGCGGATAGGCGACGTCGACGACGCCGTTGTTGCGCTCGAAGTAAACGAAGCCTTGATCCGGCTTGTCGCCCGGAGGTGCATAGTCCTTGTCGACGACTTGCAGGCTATCCTTCCCCTTCACCGAATGCGATTGACGGAAGAAGGCGTTCAGCTGCCAGTATTGTCGCTGATCAAACGCATCCCACGGATGATTGTGACATTGCGAGCATTGCGCCTGACGGCCGAGGAAGACCTGGCACGTCTTCGCGGTGGCGAGGGTCGCGTCTTGGTCGAGCAGCGCGCCGAGGAAGTTGACCGCCGGGTTGTAGTCGGCGGAGCCTGGTTTGTTGCTGCCGGAAGCGGTGAGCAGTTCGCGAGTAAGCGAATCGTACGACTTCCCAGAGACGAGGCTTTCGCCCAAATACTTTTCAAACGCGGTGCGATCGACATCGCTGTCGTCGTTCATGCCAACGGCGCGACCGATCAAGGTGTTGGCCAGACGCGAGCCCCAGTACTGCGACAGTTCAGCGCGATGCGCTTCGCCATACAGGATTTCGTCGACCAGCTTCTCGTTGCGATCGCGACCACGCTGCGACGCGAAATGTTTGATCTCGTCGACGGTCGGAATTCGGCCGAGCAGACGGAGATAAACGCGGCGGCACCATTCTTCCGGCGTCGCTTCATCGGTCGGCTTCACGCCTGACTCTTTCCAGCCGGCGGCGAGCGCGTCATTGATTTCGGTCACGACCTGGGCGTCGGTCTTGGCGAGCGACGGAATCGGCTCGGCGATGATCTGCGGACGGGGCGACTTGTTCGGCTGCGGATTGTTGTTGGCGGCGACTTGCGGCGGCGCATCGATCTTCGGCATCGACGGCGCGACGGCCGGCGCCGGGCTGTTGTCAGCGACTTGCGTCTTGGGAGGAGCCGGCTCGATCGGTTCGAGCGGCTTGTCGTTGGTCGCGACTTTGACCGGTTCGACGGTCGCCGCGGGGTTGGCTTTTTGTTCGTTGGCCAGACGTTCTTGTTCCAGCTGATTGCTACGAATCACCCAGGCGCCGAAGGCGACGAGCGCCAACAGCGTGATCGACATCCCGACGGAAGCGGCCAACTGGCGACGACGAGCCCAGACGGTGCGGCGGCGGGCGAGTTCGCTGCGAGTGACGCCCGACTCGGTGACGTCCGCTTCCGCAACCGGCGCCGTCGCTTGCAGCGCGGCGTCATAGATCGGGGCCGAAATGGGGGCCGGATGCGAGGCGCCGTTCTGCGACGGAAGTTTGGCCAGGATGCGCGCGGTCAGATCGGGCGGGCTTTTCTGTTGGAAAAGCTCGTCGAGCAGAGAGTCGATCAGTGGATCGTCGCGATCGGTCATGACTTACGAGTCGACACGTGGTCTTCAAGACGCAATTTTCGTTCGATGCATTCGCGTAGTTGCGTCTTCGCGCGTTGCATCAGGTTTTTCGCTCCATGCTCGCCGACGCCGAGTGCGTCTGCGATCTCTTGCCGCGACTTGCGACTTTCAAATCGCATTCGCAGCGCCGTTTGGGCCCGGGCGGTTAACGACGCCAAACATTCCTGCAAGACGGCGAGAACCTCTTCCCCTTGATCAGTCGCAGTCACTTGCTGCCAGAACGCGTCGATCTTTTCGACTTCGTCGGTCACGATCAGACGCTTCTGACGGCGCCTCAGATCGATCAGCAGGTTGTGGGCGACCCGTCGCAGGTAAGCGGCGGTGGCGGTTCGATCAAAGTCGTCAAACGGTTTCTGCAGGACTCGAAGAAACGTTTCCTGCGTCAGGTCTTCCGCCTCGTGATCGTCGCAGCCTAGCGAACGCAAATACCGCCAGACCCCTGTTTGGTGGGTCTGAATCAGGCGGGTCGCCTGAGACGCGGCGTTCGTCAAATCGGTTGGCTGTTCGCTCATAGAAGCGGCCGAAACGGGCGATAGTACTCAAAAAGAGGGTTGCGGGAGGCCGAAAGGCTCGCAAGTCATTATTGCATAACTAGTTAGCTTGCGAGGCGAGCCGCCCGATAGGTGGAGGCCGGCTTCTCTATTCTATTTGCCGAGACGAGTTTTTGGCGAATTTTGCCCCCGGGTCGACCATGGCCGAGCCGGGCTCAGGAAAGGAGGCCCGCTTGTTCCTTTTCGCCTGGGGAGGGGAAGCTCCTTTAATCCGGTTCGTAGTGAGAGGCGGAATTTATTGTACCGCGGGCTCCTCTTCTTTCCGCGCCGCGACTCTTTCAGCCGATACAATGCCGTTAGAGGGAGTTTCGTGGGAAAAGCGAAGGAGTGATGTGATGCGGCGCGGCATTTCGATTCTGGGACTGACGGTCATGTTGTCGCTGTTGATTGGCGGCGGCGCCTTCGCGCAAGAGGTGCGCGTCTTGCCGGGCCCGCATGCGCTGCCGAACGGTTTGTCCGACTACATGCACTTCCTGGCGCGGCAGCAGCTCGACTCGCTCCGGCTCTTTAGCGATTACATGGAGCAGCGGGCCAAAGAGAACCAGGTACCGCGCGGGCTTTACCTCAATGCGAAAGCGATGCAGCTGCAAGCCGAGTTGGCCTCGGCCGAAGATCCGGCCCTGAAGAAAGAGTTGCTGACGGAAATGGCGAAGCTGTACGACGAGCGGCTGAAGCTGGACGCCAATACGCCGAATCAAACCTGGTACGGCGTCGACCGGGTGAAGCTCGGGGACTACATGAAGCGCGAGTACCAGCTGTTTGAACAACAAGCGGCCGAGCAGGCCAACAAGCCGGCCAAACCAGCGAAGCCGGCGGCGAAAAAGTAAAGCGAACGGAAAGACTGAATCGATGTCGGCGAGAAACAGCTTGGAGATTGGAGACGCGGCGCCGCATGTGACGGTGCAAACATGTCAGGGAGAGCCGGTCCAGTTGGCCGATCGTTGGCGCGACCAGCCCCTGTTGATTCAATTCGCGCGGCATCTCGGCTGTCCTTTTTGCCGCGATCGAGCGCAACAGCTGAAGCTCGATTACGCCGAGATCGCCAAACATCGGGGCGACGTCGTCTTCATCACGATGGGGCCGCACGAACGAGCGCAACAGCTGAAAGAAAGCATGCAGCTGCCGTTTGACGTGCTGGTTGATCCGCATCGCTCGGCCTATCAGGCGTTTCGCGTTCCGCGGGGAGGCTTCTCGGAGATCGCCGGACCGCGGGTTTGGCTACCGGGGCTGAGCGCCGTGCTGCGGAGCGGGATTGGTACGCCGGGGGATGACCTGGTGCAACTGCAAGGGACGTTCGTCGTTGACGAAACAGGGGTGATCCGGCTCGTCCATACTCCGCGACACTCGGCCGATTTTCCCCAGCTGTCGGAGGTTTTGGCGGCGCTCGACTCACAAACGGCGGCGTCATGAAAGCGGAGCTCTTCGCCGTCGAAATTCGAACCGCGGAATTCGAGACGATGCTCGAGTGGTACAAAAACGTACTGCAGCTCAAAGTCGGCATTCGGCAGCAGGAAGAGGGATACGCTCTGCTCGTGGGCGACGGATATCGCATCGCCCTGCTCTCTCGCGATGACGCGATCCAGGGGCAAGCGATCGTCAGCCTGGCAATTGAGGTGGATGACTTCGACGTCTGGCGCGAATCCCTCAACAGCAAAAGCGTCCCGCTGGTCGCCCAGGAAAACCGGGAAGGGTTTCGCGAACTGAAGCTGACCGACCCGGATGGGAATCGGGTGAAGTTGTTCGCGTGGCGCTAATACTAGCCCGCAGCGCAAGCGAGGGAATGCGTGCGCAACTGAATGACTAATGACTAAGCCCTAATGTCTAATGAACAAGAGAAACAGATTCTTGGCATTAGACATTAGGGTTTAGTCATTAGGGATTTCCATCCACATTCCCTCGCTTGCGCTACGGGCTAGTGTTGGGCTCTACTAGTGCGTGTGCTGCACGTCGGTGCCTGGCAAAAGCTCTTGTAGACGCTTCACTCCTTCGGCGGTGATCGGCGTTTCGTGCAGATAGAGATGTTTGAGCGACTTCAATTTCGCCAGGTCTTCGATGGCGTCGTCGGTTACTTGGACGTCGACCAGGTAGAGAGATTCTAGATTCGGCAACTCCGAAAGCGGCGCGATGCCGGCGTCGGTGATTCCGGTTCTGGCGAGACTGAGGACGCGCAAGGTTTTCAGCTTCGTGATGTGCGGAATCGCCGCGTCGGTGATGGTGGTGCGAAAGAGGGTTTGTTCGACGTCGGTGATGATGCTGCCGCCGAGATAGAGTTCGCGAAGGTTCGGCAGGTTTTCGGTGTGGACGAGCGCTTGATCGGTAATCGGCGCCCCACGGAGATCGAGGACTTCAAGGTGAGGAAGCCCGTCGACGATCGCCAACTCCTGGTCGGTCAATAGCAGCGGGTATCGCGTGGCGACGACTTGGATCTGGTCTTCGCCGTTACGGCCGATCTCGAGTCCGATCTCGCGAAACCTGGCGACCGTTTCATTCTGGTCAGTTCGCTCCGCTTCGACCGGCGCGGGAGTCATCGCCAGCGAGATTCCCCAGCCGATCGCCGCCAGCACGCCGCACATCACGACCAGCGCGCAGATCATGACGGCGAAATGCGAGAGGAGCGATTCTCGTTGGGGGCGCGTCGGTTCGATCGACATTTGGTCAGAGGAGTTGGCGAAAGGATTGCGAGGAGGAGCGTCACGCTTTAGTGTAACGGATAGGCAACACGAAGGAATCCATCGCCGCCGGGCGATGCTTTGATGAGACGCCGAGCTTCTCTACCAGGAATCGCCCCGATGCAACAAATCAAGATTTTCATGTCGGTCGAAAACGAAGTCTCGCAAACCGAAGCGGAAGTGAACGCGTGGCTGCGGGAAAGCGGCGTGCGGGTGTTGCAGATTTTCGGCAATATCGCTCCGCAGACGGCGCCGTTGGGCGATCCGCCGGGCAATTCGTCGGGCCCGCTCCGATTTCCCCCCTCCGACGTCATTTTGGTCGTTCTTTACGAAACGGCTTAACAGCCTGTCGATTTCCTCGGATCGGCTACGTTGCTGAGACAGAACCGATTGCGGCGTTGTGAATTCCTCGACATATCTATTGGATATGCCTGCGGATTCACGCCTTGCACTCGGTCCTGTCTCAGCAACTCGCTATCGAAGCAGAAAATCAACAGACTGTTTAGAACCCAACCGAACAAGCCTCCGTAGAAAGGCCGCGGCAGCAAGGAGCGCCGCGGAAACCATGTTTACGGAGGAATAGGCGTTATGCAGCGATCGGGTCGAACGCGTAAATCGGCGTCCACGTTGCGAGGCTTCGCCAACATGCTGCTGATCGAAGGATCCGGGCTGTTGGCGATTGCGGCGATGCTCGGAGCGCCGCTCGACGGGCTTTCTCCGCCGGCCGGGCAAAATCAAAATCACTCGGTCGCTTGTTGCAGCTGGGGCGCCAGCACGCCGATGGCGGCGATCCTGCGCTTCCTGCAGATCAGCGAATAGAAGGCGCCGCGTCTCTTGCTAGCGGCAGCAATACTGGCTCGGCGTCCGCGTCGACTTCCTCGACCGGCGGCTCCGCCTCTCTAGTTCGCGAGCCATGTTTTTCGACCAACATCCAAATCAAAAAGTAGACCGCCATCGCGGTGAAAATGGTCGACGCAAAAAAGCCAGCTGCAGGTGACGCGTCGATCGCTCCCATCAGTTGTCCCAGCCCAAACGCCGTGATGATCAACACGGCTTGCGACAGCGGGCCATTTCTTTCGGTCGCAATCAACCAGGCGGCCAGCCAGGTGATTGTCGCCAAAGCGGTCAGGCAGCCGAGCAGCAGGCCCGCATATTCGATCTGAAGCGGGAGCGAGCGAAACGCGGCGCAGAACACGGCGATCAGCGTCGTCAGACCCAAGATTTCGGCCAGGGAAAACTGCCGTCGTGAAGCGGTCAGGAGGCGACTCGCCAAAATCGGCACGGCGATCATCGTGACCATCGCCGAGAGGGATGCGAGCCAGATTTGCCAGGCGAGCGGCGTGAGCCGGGCCATCAGCATGGCCGCCATGACCGTCGCCCCAGAGCAAGCGAGCAGGCGAAAGGTCAGTTGCCGTCTGGGGGAAAGCCCCAGGTAGATCGCCGCCGCCCCGCATTGGGCGAGGATTTCGCCGAGCAGCAGGACTCCGGGCATGCTGCGTGCGCCAAATTTTTCGGCCGCGGCGAAAAAGGCCGCATCGACCGCCAGAGTGGCCGCGAGGAAGAGCAAACGTAGCAAACGGAGGGGAGTCATGCCTTTCAGCATGATTGCGGCTGCGGGCGAAGGGAAGCGCTACGGTCGCCGGGGTCGTTGCAAGGCGGCCGATTACGCTTCAGAATGTATCGGCCGTAACGATTTTTCCCTCCTCGACGCCATGACGCACGAAACGCTCCAAGAGATCGTCTGCTCGCTCGGATATCCCGCCGCGGGAAACCCGACGCAGTATGTCATGGAAAAGTGCTTTGAGGCCGCCGGCTGCGACTGGCGATGTCTGACGCTGGAGGTGGAGCTGGGCGACTTCGCTGAGGCGCTCCGCGGAACGCGAGCGCTCGGCTTTCTGGGAGTCTCTGTTGGGACTCCGTTCTTGAAAGAAGCGGTCGCGCTTTTGGATGAGAAGACGCCGGTGGTCGAAATCGGCGGAATCGTCAATTGCGTCTCGATTCGCGAAGGGAAACTCTTCGGCGAGAATACCGAAGCGGCGGCCGTCGCCAAGACCTTGGGGGACGTGACGGAGAAGCGGATCGTCATTGCCGGGGCCGGTAGCCGCGGACGTGCGATCGCCGCGCAATTGGCGGCGATGTCGCCGCAGAAGATGACGATCTTGGCCGCGGCCGACGAGCCGGGACAATCGCTCGCACATCGACTGCACGAAGACTTCTCGGTTGAAACGGCGTACGAACTGGCCGAAAAGCCGTTGCCGCTGTCCGACGTCGACATCGTGATCCAGACCGGCGACGCCGAGGAGACGCTCCTCTTCGATCCGGCGACGATCACCAAAGAGATGACGATCGTCGACCTGGCGATTACGCCGAGCAACGCGCTGGGAGACGCGGTTCTGTCGACCGAAGCGACGCTGCACGACGGCCTGACGATCGCCGCCCAAGTCCATGCACTCAACTACCGCATCTGGACCGGCAATGAAGCGGACGTGGCGATGATCCGCGAGACGCTGGAAGAGTATCTGGGGATCTAGGTCAGTCGTAGGTCAGGCCTTGGCCTGACGCAATCGCGTGACAGTTCGTCAGGCCAAGGCCTGACCTACACGAGGCGACGACTAGAGCAGCTTCACAACCCACTGAATCAGCATCACGGCGAAGATTGCCGAGAAGCCAACTGCGGACGCAGTCCCCAGGTTCCAGGTGGGAAGCCCCTGACGAATTCGCCAGAGCTGGCCGATGCGATACGGCACTTGGAACAGAACCACCGCAAACAGCAGGATGCCGGAGGGGTTGTAGGCGAGTGAGCCTGCCAAGTCGCCATGGGCGAGGAGAATAAAGCTGCGGGTCAGGCCGCAGCCGGGGCAATCGACGCCCCAGAAGAGCTTCATGCCGCAGCTGGGCGGAACGGCGAACTCGCTGAAGGGTAGATAGACCGTTTCGCCGGCTTGAAAGTTGAGTGCGAACGAAGCGATCAACACTGCCGACGACATCGCGAGCATCACCCAGTGAAAGGTGAGGGACGCACGCTCGGGAGACTCGACGAGTTCATACTGCTCCAGCGGAATCGCGTCGATCGCTTCTACGGAATCGCTCACTTGTCGCCCTTCTCTTTTTCGTCCGGGAAGAACGATTCGGGATCGACCGGCGGCTGCCAGCGGACGAGCGGGCCGACGTTCTTTTCGTAGGCGTCGGCGAACTTGTTGTACTTCTCGCGGATTTCCGTGTAGTGGGGCATCTGCTCCACCGCTTCGGTCTGGCATTCGACCGCTTTGGCGTAGTCCTTGTTCGCGTAGTAGCAGTGAGCCAAGGTGTCGAGATAGGCGCCTTCGCCGGGGGCGAGTTCCAGCGACAACAGGCTCGCTTCGATCGCGTGATCGAGATCGCCGTAAGTGTTGCCGACCAGCCAGGCGTATTGGTTCAGCTCACGCGTGTAGGTGCGAAGGTCGCTGCCGAGAAATTCGACGCCGCGGCCGTTCCGCTTGAAGAAGTCCCAATGCTTCTGGAAGTCTTCGACCGTCTTCTTGAACTCGGCCCGCGCGTCTTCGATTTTCGGGCGAGTCGATTCGAGCCATTTCGAATCCTTGGAAATCCGGTGCATCATGATCAGCACGTCGACTTCAAACGGGTCCCGTTCGTTCGCTTTGATCAGTTCCGTTTTGGCCAACTCGACGTCGCCCTTCTGTTCGGCGGCGCGAGCCAGGAAGTAGTGGTAGCGCGAACGATCTCCTTCCGCTTCGTCCGAGGTCTTGCCTCGTTTCGTTTCGGCATCGTAGATATCGATCAGCGGCTTGTAGATTGCGGCGGCGTCGGCGTAGCGTTTGCGATCCGAAAGCATTTCGCCCAGCTGACGCGTCGGCCAGGCGCTATAGCGCGGGCTGAGGGCGCCTTCTTTCTCGATCACGCGGCGATATTCGCGCTCGGCCCAGCGGATCAGCCCCCGATTGTGGAGCGCGGCTGCTGTCAGAAAGACGTTGTCGACCAGGGCGTCGTTCATGTGATGCGCCTGATCGGCGACGGCGGTCGCTTCGTCGATTTTGCTTTGGACCAGTTTCGCTTCGGCCAATAGGTAGAGGAGGTTTGCGTCATCGACGAATTGCCCGGTCACGACTCCCTCTTTTTCTTTTTGCTCTGGATCGGCGTAGTGAGCGGCCAGCTCTTCCACAATCTGCGGACCGCGCTGATTGAGGAGCCATGTGGTGATGTCGATCAATTCCGAGCTGGAGGGTTGGCTGATGCGAATCACTTGCCGCATCGTTTCGAGCGAGTCGTCATCGCGACCCAGTTTGCGCTGCTGTTCGACTTGCCAGCGCAACAGGTCCTGCACGATATGCCGCGTCGTCCGTTCGGGACGACCGGCGAACGTTTGCAGCTCTTGTTCGATCAGCGTTTGGCGCGCATCGATAGCCGGCGCCGGATCGTCGAGGCTCTTCTCGTACAGTCGCAACCAGACCGGACCGGTTCGCTCGCTGTTGCCGATCTCTTCGTTGATCGTTTCCTTCAGTTGCTGGATCGAATCAGGAGAGAGCCCAATCCCTTGATTCAACGCGATGACGAGGGCCGCTTCTTTCGAGAGACGCTCCGAGATTTCCAAACGGCTGATCCGCGACAGAGCCGAGATCGCATCCATCGAAGTGAGCTCGCCCAGTTGACCGATCAGGCTGCTCCGCTGGTCTTCGTTCTGTTTGCTGTAGCGGGTCAGGAAGGCGCGGACTTCCGGGCTGTAATCTTCGCGGGCCCAGTTGACGTTCAAGCTGCGAGCGAGGTACTGCGCACGGCGAGCGATCTCGAGATCGCGATGGTTCATCGCTTCGTAGACCTGGTCAAACGCGGCGACGCCGATCGCCGACAGTTCGTTTTGGGCCCGTTCGCGAATCGCGAAATTCTTATGCCCTAACTGTTGGATCAGCTGATCGATCCGATCGCGCGACGGGTCTTCATTGGCCGCAGCCAACGAAACGGGCCGCGACACGAAGGTCGAGAAAAGCGCAAGCAGAAGTACAAGTACCAGGCGGCCGCCCATAGGAGCCCTCCGCAATTGGATTAGCTGCAAAGATTTACTCACTCAGAATAACCGCTGAGTCGAGCCAGAGGCAAGGTTGATGACCGTTGTTATTCCCCCCAAAGGAGGCGTCATGGTGACGGAGGACCCTCGATCGCTGGTTCGGTTCGGCTGCGAATCGCCCAATAGGCGGCGCCACCGACCCCAAACGTGATCGCCACCGGCAGTAAAGCCCACGGCTGATTGATCGACATCAGCACCGCCGAAACGAGGGTGCCGATCAAATATAGTACCGGGGGAAGGCTGTGGAGACTAACCAGCGGCCCGGGGCGAACCGACGGCAGCAGCGCGCAGAACACGGTCAACGCGGCGCAGAGCGAGAGGGTCAGCCCCAAATAGCCGAGCAGCGACTCGAGCCGCGAATAAAACAAAATCATTCCAATCGCCAGGACGCTTTGCAGCGCGATCGCCGTTTGCGGGGCCGACTCTTGGGCGCGGAACGAATGATGCAAAAACCCATCGTCCGCCATTTTCGCATACACCCGGGGCGCGGCCATGATCATGCTCATCACGGAGGTGAAGAGGGCGATCACGATCGTAGCGCTGACCAGTTGCGACAACGGTTCGCCGCCGATCGCTTCGGCCGCGATCGCGGCGACTTCCGGCTTGCCGACGATCGCCGACGGCTCTGGAGCGTAGACGAAGACGGCGTTCAACAGGACGTAGAGGAGCGTGACGATCAGCGTGCCGATCAGCAGCGACTTCGGCACGTCGCCGGCGCTCTTCGCTTCGCTGGCGACATACACGGCGGCGTTGAAGCCCAGATAGCTAAGCGCGATCCAGACCAGCGAGTTGCCCAGCGCCAGCGCTAAACCCCAGCCGGTCAGCGGTTCGGCTGCCGGAAGGGGCGCTCCTTGCCAGTCGATGTCCGATGTGAGGGCCAGGAACAGGAAGAGACCGAGCAGCGCCAGTTTAAGCAGCACCACTACGTTCTGCAGACCGGCGCCAAGTCGCGCCCCCAAGCCATGCAACAAACCGCAGACGCCGACGGTGACGATCGCAATCGAGCCGTCGAGCAGCGGAAGGGGAATGCTGTGGGTGACGTACTTCTCGAGCGTGATCGCCGCGTAGGCGATCGCGCCGGTGAAGCCGGCGATCAGCGAAATCCACCCGCCGACAAAACCGGCGGCGGGATGGAGCGCTTGCGAGAGGAAGAGATACTCGCCGCCCGATTCCGGCATGACGCGACTCAGCTGTCCGTAGCTGATCGCTCCCATGATCGCGATAAAGCCGCCGACGATCCACGCCGCAACGACCCAGCCGGGAGATCCGACGCTGGCGAGCGTAAAGCCCGACGTCGTGAAGACGCCGGCGCCAATCATGTTGGCGACCACCAGAAACGTCAGAGTCCAGAGGCCGAACGCCCGGCGATCGCTCATTCGGCCGACTTTTTCCGGAACCGCAGGAAGTAGTTTTCCTTGAACGACTCGATCTTCGGCTCTTCCGCCAGCGTGAAGCCGGCTTGCTCGATCTCTTGGCGGAAGGTCTCCTTGCCGGCGCGGACGTGATCGAGCGTCCAGTCTCGCGACTCGCCAGGAATCCGCTCAAAATCGATCACCACCAGCGTCCCGTCCGAGCGAAGCGCTTGATGGATCGAAGCGAGGGTCGACTGCGGATACTCAAAGTGATGGTAGGTATCGCAGATGAAGACGAGGTCGACCGAGTCGGCCGGAAGCTGAATCGAACGCTCGCCGCCGAGAACGCAGGTAATGTTGTTCAGGCCCAACTCCGCGTTGCTGCTGCTGACGTGCTGCAGGAACTTCGGAGAGATGTCGACGGCGTAGACCCAACCGGTCGGACCGACGGCGCGGGCGAACAGACGGGTGTAAAAACCGGAGCCGGCGCCGACGTCGGCGATCCGCATGCCTGGTTTGATGCCGGCCGCTTTTAACACTTCTTCGCGGGCATGGTAAACCTCGCGGCTTTCGACTTCGAACCGCTCAATCCACGCGTTAACGTCGAGCGACTCATCCAGAAAGTTGGCGTTGACGCCAGGTTTGACGCTTTGCTCTACGGCCGGGGCCTTCTCTTGGGCGACGGCGTTCGCGGCGGCGACCATCCCAAGCAGGATGGTCGCGTACAAAACTAGAGAACGATACATGGGCATCGAGCGGTCCTTACTGCTGTTCGCCCATCAGTTTGGCGACGGTCGGTTCGACCGCTTCGGCCCAGATGCGATAGCCTTTTTCGTGCGGGTGCAGCAGGTCGGGCATCACTTCTTTGGCCAGCGTACCGTCTTCGGTCAGGAACTTGTCGTTGATGTTCAAGAAGAAGACCATCTTGTCGTCGGCCAGATCTTTGATGATCTCATTAGTGCCGTCGTTGATTTTACGCATCTCGTCAGTCTTGTTGGCGCTGCGGGGGAAGATGGCCAGGACCAGGACCTTCGTTTCCGGCAGCTTCTCACGCAGCTTGGCGACGATCTTCTTGATGCCGGCGGCGGTGTTTTCCGACGGGTCTTTGCGATGACCGGTGTTGTTGGTGCCGATCATCAGGATCGCGAGCTTCGGATGCATGTTGTCGAGTTCGCCATGTTCAAAACGCCACAGCACATGTTCGGTGCGGTCGCCGCCGTAGCCGATGTTGTGGGCGTTGCGCTTGCCGTAGAACTCTTCAAAAACTTCCTTCCCCTTCCCTTCCCAGCCGTGGGTGATCGAGTCGCCGATCATCAGCAGGTCAATCTTGTCGGCGGCTTTGGCGGCGGCCAGCTTTTGTTCGTGGCGATCTTTCCACCACTTCTGGTCGTTGCGCGATTCCGAGGTCACGGCCGTCGGTTCTTTCACGGCGTCTTCGGCGCGCGAAACGGTAACGAGAGCGAAGGAGGCTAGCAAGCCAATCATCCAGATACGCAGCATGGTGAATCTCAGCTGTTAGGAGGGTGGGGCGAGATGTTGAATAGGGTAAGCCGTGGCGCTGGCGCCCGACTTCTCTGATATTCTAGTTTCTCCCGGCGCTGCGTGCACGCCGCTCCGAAGAATCGGTTAATTTCCAAAACCGATGGCGGTCCTCGGAAGTAAGAAGCTTATGCTCGAAACCAACCGACTTACCAAAAGATACGGCGATTTCCTGGCGCTGGACGGGGTGACTCTGCACGTCCCGACCGGGCAGTGCTGCGGCGTGCTCGGGCCCAACGGCGCCGGAAAAACGACGATGTTTCGCCTGATCCTCGGATTTTTACGCCCCACTTCCGGTAGTGCGTCCATCGATGGAATGGATTGTCACGGACGCAGTTTGGACGTCCATCGCCGACTTTCCTACCTTCCGGGGGACGTCCGCCTGTTTGGCGAAATGAAGGGGCGCGAGGTCCTGCGGTTCTTCGCCGACGTCCACCCGCATGGGAGTCGCACGCGGTCCGAAGAGACGGCCCAGCGGTTGGATCTGGATCTCCGTCGCCGCGTCGCGTTCATGTCGACCGGGATGCGGCAAAAGTTGGGGCTGGCGATCGCTCTGTCGATCGACGCGCCGCTGCTAATCTTCGACGAGCCGACGACCAGTCTCGATCCGAACGTCCGGCACGAAGTGGTGCAAATGATCGGCGACGCCCATCAACGGGGCAAAACGGTCATCATCTGTTCGCACGTGTTGTCGGAGATCGAAGACATCTGTCAGCGAGCGGTGATCATGCGACAAGGGCGCATCGTCCATGATCAAGATTTGCATGCGATGCGGCGGCGACATGTGATTCGCGGCGTGTTGAAAGAGCCGCTACCGCAAGTTCCTCACGAACTGACTTCGCTCGTCGTCGACGTGCGGCAGACGGCGGAGACGTTCCAGATTGAGACCGACGGCGACTTGCAGCCGGCACTGGCCTGGATCGCCAATCTGCCGACGTCGCAAATTCAGATTTCGCAGCTTGGCTTGCGAGCGATTTACAACCGGTATCACTTCGAGCAGCCAGAGGCGGTTTCAGCATGAACACGGCGCTGTTGGTGCGATCGTTTCGCGAGGCGCGTTGGTTGTTGCTCGGTTCGGTAGTGACGATCTTCGGCTTTTGCATGATCCGGGCCTGGATTGTCGGCCGGGTCGAAATGAGCCGCTTTCAAAACATCGTGGAGATCCTCCGCCCCGAGGTCGAACGTTACTCGGCGGTCGACGTCGCGCAGCTCTTCACCTATCCAGGACGAGTCGGCGTGACGTTCAACGAGCCGCTGGTCGTCTTGTTGATGGTGACCTGGGCGATCGCTCGCGGCAGCGATTCGGTCAGCGGACCGCTGGGCCGGGGAACCATGGAGATGATGCTGGCGCAACCGATCAGCCGCTTTCAGCTCCTCTTTTCCAAAAGCCTGGTGACGGTCGTCGGCTGCGCGGTGATCGCGACCGCCGCGTGGCTGGGGACGCATACCGGCGTGCATACGACGAAGGTCAAACAAGAGAAGCCGCCGGTCGCGATCAAGCTGCCGGTTTTGAACATGAAGATCGAGGTCCCGTTCACCGAAGTGAAAGAGGCGCCGGTTCGCGTTCCATTGGCCGACTTCGTCGACACCAGCTTGTTCATTCCGTCGGCGATCAATCTTGGTTGCCTCGGCGTCTTCTTTGCGGGGCTGACGACCTGGATGAGTTCGTGGGATCGCTATCGCTGGCGGACGATCGGGATCGTGACCGGGTTTCTGATCGTGCAGATGATCGTCCGCGTCGTTTCGCTGGCGGTCGACACGGCCCACTGGCTGAAGTACCTCACGATCTTCACGCTCTACGAGCCGGAAGTGTTGACCTCGTACGGCGTCCGCTATCCGACCGAAGTCTGGACCTTCTACTTTGAGAACAACAAGGGAGAGTTGGCGCTCGGCGGACTGTCGCTTGTCAGCGGACTCTTGCTGGGAGGCGCTGCGACCTTCGCACTCGGTCATTGGATCTTCTGTCGACGAGATTTGCCGGCGCCGGTTTAAGTTCAATATCCGAACGTTACGCGTACAAAACTATGCAACGAGCATGGAGTTTGTGCCCGTAAGCTATTGGCGAATTGGGCGAAAGTTTGTTCGCGCAGAGCGTCGGTGGAGTCCCGTTGGTGAGCCATCCGTCCACTAATTTCGCGGGCGATGATTTAACGGAGTAAGGATCTCCGCAGCGAGCAAACCCGAATTGCGACGATTTTTGCAGTTTAATTCTCTAAATTTTCTATTTGTAGTCGCAGTGGATGCGATGGATTGGCGGCTGACTTTTCTGCATGCGGCAGGATGCCCAAGGCGCAAACGCTCGATCTGAATCAGCGCCAATCGATCGGAACTTTTCTGGCCGTCCCATTCAATGATGCGACGCGTCAACTTATCGATTTCCGTTCTTATCTTTACTTATCGTCTTCTCGACAAGGAAACCTCGTCATGCGATTTCCGTTGAATTCGCTGCGCAGAAGGGCCGGCTTTACGCTGGTCGAATTGCTGGTGGTGATCGCCATCATCGGCGTCTTGATCGCGCTGTTGCTTCCCGCCGTACAACAAGCCCGCGAAGCGGCCCGGCGGATGCAATGCACCAACAACCTGAAGCAAATGGCGTTGGCGGTGCACAATTATCACGACACCTATCTGGTCTTCCCGTCAGGGCACGTGCAAATCAACGACACCTTCTATGGGAACTGGTGCATTGGGATCTTGCCGTTCATCGAGCAGCAGAACTTGTACAACCAATATGACCACACGACCCATTGCAACACGTCGGCCAATGCGACGGTAGCGCGAACGCGCGTCGATGAGTTCATCTGCCCGAGCGATGCGATGACTTCGCCGATCATCCGACCGGCGTCCGGCTACAGCTACGACTTGCACGCCATCTCGTACAAAGCGATGGGAGGCTACAGCAACAACGGGGCGAAGAACTGGGATCACCTGGCCGAGATCAGCGGTCTCAACGGTTCGTGGAAAGGGGTTTTTCACACGGTCGGAACGGGGCACAGTCAGACGCTCGGCTTTGAGAAGATGGCCTCAATTACCGACGGCACTTCCAACACCCTGATGGTCGGCGAATACCATCAGCCGAAGGATCAACCGGCCCGCGGCGCCTTCTGGGGCAACTCGTACTGGGGCTACAACATCGGCATGGTGATCAACGAGCCGTATATCATTGGGAATCAGTATAACGACTGTGCGGCGGTCGCCAGCAACATCGGCGTTTGCCGTCGTGCGTGGGCTTCGCATCATCCCGGGGGCTTCAACTTCTCGCGAGCCGACGGCTCGGTCTCGTTCGTGCCGGAAACGGTTGATCTGACGATCTTCGCCGGTCTGGCGACGATGGGGGGAGGCGAAGTTTCGCAGCTGTAAGTCATTATCCTGGTCGCCTGGTCCGCATGCCGAAGGGATCGGCGTGCGGAGGGCGAGAACCGAATCCGCACCTCGCTACGATCAAGAGCGAACCAAATATGAAACAATCACGAATTCACCACGGCGCCCTGCTGCTGTTAGCGCTGGCGACTTGCACGCCGGCGCTGGTCGGCTGCGGCGCGCGAGGCGCACCGACCGCTCCCGTTTCGGGAACGGTCACCGTCGGAGGAAAACCGCAGGCGAACCTGGTCGTCAGCTTCATGCCGCAGACCGGCAAGCTGGAGGCGGGCAAAGGTTCGATGGGAGTCACCGACGCCGCCGGAAAATATACGCTGCGAACCACCGACGACGAGCCGCGCGACGGCGCGCTGATCGGCAAACACAAAGTCGTGATCCGCGTCCGCATGGAAGAGCGTTCGGAAGATGATCCGGCCGCCGCCCAGAAGCCGCCGCTTCAATTGCCGGCCAAAGCGATTGACGGCAGTATGGAGATCGAAGTGACGGCCGACGGAACGACGACCGCCGACTTTCAGCTATAAAGAATCTGCGACGATCCGCCAATAGTCGCGACCGCCGGCGTCCAGCCATGCCGGCGGTTTTTTTATGCGCCTACTCTTTCTTCAGTCGTCCCACCGACGACTGAAAGTATTTCTGCCGGCGCGGCGCGGCGTCTTCCGACTTGGCGTCCTGCTGCGACGCGAGGTCTTGCAGGTTGGCCTGGCAGACGCGACAGCCGACCGTGTCGAGATGAAACTGGATATAGGCCGCTTCTTCATCGTCGAGGACTTGCAGGAGATAGCTGCCGAGCGTTTCGCGACTGGGGCAAGTCAGCCGATGCCGCCGCCAGATCTCGCCGATCGTGTGGACGCCGGCGTCTCGACGTCCGTTGATTTGCGAAAGCTGTTCGGCGAGTTCCGGCTGCTTGCGCAGCGTCTCTTCGATTTCGGCCATTCGCTCGGCGGGGAGCGCCTCGTCGAGATAGGCTTCGAGATCGGTTTTGCTGATAGGTCGCGTCATGAACGACAGTTTCTCCTGAATAGCGCGTGAAGGCTACCCTTCGACGTGGTAGACCTCTTCAAACGGTTGAATGACGACGAAGCCGTTCCCGCGGAATTCCATCTGGAACGACTCGCCGCTGCCGCGACCGAAGAAGGTTTTGAGCGAGACGTCGGTCCGCAAACTCGGTTCTAGACTGCCGCTCCACGCGACCGTCGCGTTCGGGTCGGTGTAGACCGGGCAATCAGGCGTAACGACCAACGTCAGCGGTTCGTAGTGGGTGGTGACCGCGACCATGCCGGTGCCGCGCAGGTGAACCTGGAACAGGCCGCCGGCGAGCATCGACGAGACCCGCTTCATCATTTTGATGTCCCAGTCGACGGTCGGCTCGAAGGCGAGGATGTCGTTCCCGTTGACGACGATCGCTTCGTTTTCGAGTTTGAGAATCTGCACCTTCTTGCCGTAGTCGGCCAGATAGAGCTTCCCCCGCCCTGTCGCTTTGGTGAGCCGGGCGCCTTCGCCGGTGACCGCTTTCTTCAAGAAGCCGCCAAGCCCTTTTTCAAAGACCCCTTCCCGCTCGAACTTGATATTCCCCAAGTAGGAGACCATCGAGCCCATCTTGGTCCAGATCATCCCGTTCAGATTGACTTCCAGCAGACGCGGGCTCTCCATTTCGAAGATTCCCTGTCCGCGATCTCGTTGGCGGGTTTGTTCGACAAATTCGCGCAAGGTGTAACGGTTGGCGACGTCAGCAGTGCTCATGATTTCCCCCGGGGATCTTGATTAGGTGCGATGATGAGAAGCGGCGACGTTGCGTTTGCCGGGCAACGACTACCGCATGGGTGACTATTCGCGGTAAGTGAGCGGATCTTAGTTGGATGCGTAAAGTTCTGGGAAGATCTCCTCGTTGAGGCCTTGTTTACGCACCGCCGCGCGCAGCTTCGCCAGGAAGTCGAATTTGTAGTTGGCGACGTTCTGTTCGGTCAGGCCGAGGAGATCGGCCACGTCTTTGTTGGCGTAGCCGCGGACCAGCAGCAACTCCAGGCACTGGATCTTCACCCAGTCGCCGCGACTGCGCCAATGTTCGATTTGGCCTTGGATCGCTTCGACCAGGGCCGCTTCTTCCAGGTCGCGACGTTCGCCGCTACGGACGATGCTCGACGCGGCGCGCTGCGGACCAGGGAGCTCCCAGTTGTCGCTCGAACCTTCTCCGCTCGAATGAATCGGCAACGTCGGACGGCGACCTTCGCGGCGCAGGTGGTCGGTCAGCTTGTAAGCGCAGATCGCGAAGAGGTAGCTCTCCAGCGAGCGTTTCCCGTCGTAGTTGGGCAAGCTGTTCAGGAAGCCGATGAACGTCTCTTGCACGACGTCTTCGCTAGGCGCACGACGACGCAAACGACTTTCGGCGAAGGCGAGTAAGCGACCTTCGTAGCGGCCGATTAAATCGGTCCACGCGTCAGCGTCGCCGGTGCGAATCCGATCGATCAGCAGAACGTCGGTTTCAGAAACCTCAGACATAGGCGGCATTTTGGACGGTAAGAGGAGCGGCCGTGTGCGCCGCCGCAGCCGCCCTTGGGGACGTTCGCTGCGCCGACTAAACCGGCGGGAACCATTGCGTCAGCAGGATCGCCCCACCGACTACCCCCAGTATCGCCGCCCCGGCGACCGTCTGCAACCTTGCCTGGTGCCGTCCGCCGGTCGCCGCATTGTAAGAAAGGGCCCCGTAAAGAATGCTCAGCACCGCCAGAACGCCGGCGAACAGAGCGCCAGCATAGGTCAAACGGGTCGATTGCTGCACTTGCATCCAGCGGCGCTCGACCTCGCTGCGATATTGATCGTTGAATTGCAGATGGGCGTGCCATTGCTGCATCGGGCCAACGGTGGTGTCGAGCGATTCTTTGTAGGTTTGCAAATAAATGTGGTCGGCGATGAACTGCTCGTCGAGCGGCACGCGGGCGGCCTTGGTTTCGCTCCCCAGCAGGCGCGCCGTTTGTTCCTGCACCGCTTCGTTGGTAAGCGATTTCAGAACTTTGTAGCACTCGGTCGAGCTGGTGTAGGGGCCGGTCGAGATCGAAACGTAGTCGACCCCGTCGCGCGACTCCGGCTCTTGATCGACCCATTCCGGACGTCCCGGCGGAATGATCTTCGAGGCGCCAGCGTCGACGGCCGAGTCGACGGCCGGTTTAACGAAGGCGTCAAACAGGGCGCCCCCAACCGCTTTGACAAGCGTCGCGTTGGTGGCGGAAGAATCGCCGGCGGAAGCGGGCGGAGGAAGTTCGATCGGCGGCGCCGGGCTTACCTTTGGGGCAGGTCCATAGGCGATATTCGTATCCGCCACTTGCGGCGATGCGTCGTAGTAGCTGGTGACCTCAGCGTGCTCGACACGGACCGGAAGAGCCAAGTAGGCGACCAGTACCATGCCGACTAGTCCAAAGGCGCCGCACAGCAAGAGGGCGGCCAGAACCTTCCAGCGGCCAAAAATGGTCGCCAGCAGGCCTGCCAGAAAACCGAAAGCCAACAGCCCCAGCAGGAACAGGAAGGCCAATGGAATCATGCGAGTCTCGGCGGGGCCTGGCATCGGCTGCTGCATTTGCCCCAACCAGGCGACGGACTGAGCGAGTTGGATTGCCGGCGACATGATTGATCCCATTGGTGGACTACTGCGTCTCTAGCGCCAATTCGCCGCTCAGAGGCGAATCTTGGCGCTACGCGCTAAAAAACTCAGTTCTTCGGCGAACGACTCAACACCGCCGCCATGACAACGACCAGGCCGACGACCGCCAGGGCCATCCCCAGGACGATACCGCCGATAATCAGAAGTTCGAAGATTCCAAATGCCACGGTGGCTTCTCCAAAGAAAGAAGTGGAACTAATCTCGACGCTGCGGCGTTTTCACCAAGTAAATAACGGCCGCGATCACACCGAGTGCGATCGTCGCGGGACAAATAAGGACAATGCCGATGACGATCAACTCTTGCAAACCAATTCCCATCACCGCGGCCACCTTCCTAGCTGCGCCGCGACACGGCGGCGATGACGATCACGGCGATGATCGCAATGATGGCCAACGCACCGCCGATTCCTAGGAGTAATAAAACGCTCATTGCCCAGGTTGGTTCTGCTGCCATGATGAGTGGACCGGTTGTTGGTCGCTACGCCGAAGCGGAGGTTTCGGCGAGCGCTTGTTGTTGATGACGGAGCGCTTCGCGCTGTTGCGGGCTGTACCACGGCGCCGAGATCTGTACGACCAGCGAGATCGCCCCGACCAGGATCAGGCCCCATGGCTGAATGAACGGGGTGAAGTAGTTGATCAGCGCGGCGGTCATCACCGTAACGGCGAGCGTCCACAGGCTAAGTCGCGTCTTGCGGAGCGGATCGGCCTGACGCCACCAGCGGAGCAAGCCGAACTGGGCGCCGAAGACGATCGCGAACGTGGTTAGCGACGGGCCTCGTTTTAGGGTCTCGAACCAATCGCGGAGGTCGAGGTTTTCATGCCAACCGGTGACCGCCCCTTGTCCCGGGGCAGGCATCTCCAGCAACAGCGCGTTGCCGGCGGCGAAGCCGATCAGGCCCAAGGTCAAGCCGACGCCGACCATGGCGAAGCGGCGAAGCCAAGGATCCCCCTCGTTCCGTTCCCAAAGTTTGCCGACCAACAGGACGCTCCACGAACCGCAGATCGTCATCACGGTCAACCAGCCGAAGAGCGGCGCCCAAGTCGCAGGCGCAGCTTCAAGCGAGACTCCTCCCAAGATCAGCGCCAGCAGCGAGATCACCGCCGCCGAAACGGCGCTAACCAGGAACGAGCCGACCAGGCTTTTCATCCGCAGGTCGAGCGGGATCGCGGCGAGCGCGTTCCGTTCGCGCTCACGACGACTGATCTTTTGCGTTCGCCTTTCCTGAGCGCGCTCTTTGCGCGTCATCACCACCGGATGGTACGTCGAATATTGCGTCGCCGACGATTTCGCCGGCGTGTCGTTCATGTGAAGGTAGATCGTCCGGCCGAGCAGATAGACCATGTAGGCGGCCCCTGCCAACAGACCGAGCGGTATCAACCAACCAAGGTTGGCGATCAGCGCGACCGAGCAGAGAACCAGCACCAAGATCTTCGGCAGCAAGCTGATGTTGTCGTTGTTCCACCAGTCATTCAGCGAACGCATCCCGCCGGAGATCGCACGAGCGACCGGCTCGTCCGGTTCGGCGCTGTTGAGCGGCGGAACGATCGGATCTTCGGCTTGCGGCGCCGATTGTCGGGGACGTTCGATCTTGACGTCGTCATGCAGCGACTCGACGACCGTCTCGTTTTTCGAGAGGCCGAGGTTGGCCAGCATTTCTTCGACGGTGCCGGTTCGTTTGGCCGGGTCTTTCGCCAGCGCCTTGGCGATCGTCGAGCGGAACGGCTCCGGCACGCCGCGCAGGTCAGGCTCGGCGGTCAGGTGCTTCATGATGATCTCCTGGCTGCTTTCCCCTTCGAAGGGAACATGGCCGGTCAGGATCTCATGAAGCATGATGCCGAGGGCGTAGATGTCGATCTCTTTGCCGTAGACCCCTTTGCCGATCTCGGGCGCCATGTAGTGGAACGTCCCGACGCTTTCGGTTTGTCCGCTACGGCGGCTGACCGAGATGAACTTGGAGAGGCCGTAGTCGCCGATTTTGATCGTGCCGGCGTCGTTAAAGATGTTGCCTGGCTTCAGGTCGCGGTGAACGATGCCATGGTCATGCAGATAGCCGACGGCGGCCGCGATCGGACGGAACCAGCGAATCGCTTCTTCCGGCGGCAGGCCGCTGGGGCGACGATCGAGGATTTCCTTCAGGTTTTCGCCCCGGACGTATTCCATGACGACCCAGCCTTCGCCGGCGTCGTCAAACTTGATGTCGAAGAGCGCGACCAGATGCGGGTGCTTCAGGTTCAAGCAATGCTTGACCCCGCGCATCTCGATGTCGAGGTTGCGTTGGATATGTTTGAGGGCGACTTCCTTGCCGGAGTCGGTTAGCGCGTAGAAGACTTCGCCGAAGCCCCCGGCGCCGACGCCTCGTTTAATGGTGAAGCCCTCTAACGGCTTCGATCCGCTGGCATAGGTAAATTTCATCGTTCCCCCTCGCGGGCGATGATTGGCCTGCGGAGAGAGGTCGGCTGTGTGCCGCTGCTCCTCTTCCGGCTCTATCGTCGCTGCGTCATCGCGCATCGAATTGTTTCCCCGCAATTCGGCCGTCAGAGACGTTCCCCGCGTCTCGCCGCGCTCTCGGTCACGCGCTGGCGGCCAGTCGTTCCAGATAAAACGAAAAGTCTTCTCCCTGGACCGAGCAGTCGGCGACCAGCGGCGATTTGTTTTTCACCGCGGCGCCGTTCACTTGAAATGCGCCAGGAGAGCGGACATGAAGCCCCTCTCCCTGCTTGTACAATACCACATCCTGTTTCCAACCGCCGCAGACCACATGGTTGCAACCCTTGGGGCCCAGGATGCAGGTTTCGGCCATCAGCACGATCGCATCGGCGGCCGGTTCGGTCCGCTGCGAGCTTTCCAGTCGCAGGACCGCGCTGGCGCTCAGCGGATGCCGTTTCTGGAAGCTGAGGACGACGCTTCGCCCCAACTGGATCAGGTCTCCATCCGATAAGACGGTCGGCTGGTCGAGTAGTTTTCCGCGCCGGCGAACTTCAGCCAGCGGCTCGACCACATATTCCGATCCGCGGCGACGAATCCAAGCGTGCCGCCGGCTGACGTCTCCCAAGATCGGCAGGTCGACTCCGCTTTGCGGCGTCGCCTGGCCGATCAACACGTCCGGCGAAGTCAGCAGCAGGAAACCGCCGACTCCATCGACCCACAACTGACGCCGCGAAGGCGCTTCAGCCAATGGTTCCGCCGATGATCGATTCATGACCCGTTCCCGTGCTGTCTTGTCGCCGACCTGAGTTTCCAGGACGGCCGACGCGTAAGAGACGTCGCCGTGGCTCAACCAAACTTGCCCGGGACGCGTTTTTCGCGAGTCCGAGTCCGGCGAGTTTTGCGGCTGGCGTCTCATTACTAATTTAGTTCGTTGGGAAGCCCTCGAACACGCGCTTTTCGCCGTCGATCCCATTCGGCGGCAGCACGACTACGCTGGGCCTGCTTTCCGTGGCCCGATGCGACGCAGCGAAGAGGGCTTTCACCCTCTTCGCATCGCATCCCATCCATCCTGTCATTCGTCGGCGCCGGGCGTTTCTTGCCGGGCGCCGGAATAATCGTTAGTTCAAGCTCGGCTGGGCCGGCTTTTTGCTGGTCAGTTCGATCGTCGGAACGCGTTGGTCGACGGCGATTTCCTCGGCGTCGCCGCCCGAGAAGTAAGCCGCGACTTCGTCCGAAACGTCCTTCACTTCGACTTCGTCCAGCTGGATCTGTTCGCCGAAGTAACCTTCCGAAGAGACCAGCTTCTCGGCGACTTCAATCCGCGTCGAGATCTCTTCCAGCAGCTTCTCGGTACGCGACAGTTGGCTGTCGTCGAACTTGAAGGCGCTGGTCGTTTGGGCGACTTCGACCATCTTCAGGCGAGCCTGCAGATTTTCGACGTCAACTTCCAGCTGACGCTTGGCGACCAACATGCCGTCCAGCTTGGCGCGAGCGGCTTCCAACCCCTTCTGGCGAGCGCTGAGGATCCCTTCCAGCTTTTCGCGGGTCGCGTCCTGCGTCTTGAAGCGTTCAAAACGACCGGCCAGATCGGCCTTCACTTGATCGCGGGTGTAGCGGTGGCTGGCGTATTGATAGGTCTGCGAGCCGTCGTCCAGGTCGGTTTTCAGGCGAAGGACTTCGCGCTTGTCCTGGGCGAGGCCTTGGTTCAGCTTCTCGACCTGACGCTGAAGCTTGTCGACATCGACCTCTTCCTTGGCGATCAGATGCATGTTGCTGCGAATTTCCGGAGTCAGATCATTGATCATCCGGTGGGCGCGTTCGAGTTCAAACTCGATCGGCACGTTTTGTTTCACTTGGTCGTGGAGCCGACCATACCCGGTGGCGACGTAGCTGACGGCGTCGCGGCCAAACAGTAGTCCGAGCGCCATCGCGGAACCGGCGCCCACAAGAATCATTTTTTTGAACATCGAAAAACCCTCCCAGTGACTGCGGAGCTGCCGGCAGCGATCGTGCAAGCAAGCTTTGTTTGTGGTTTCGCTCATTCCCTGCCTCCGGAACAGAAACGCCTGACATAAGGAAGTCTTCGCAGCACTTGAGGCGATATTGGGAGATTCGCGCAGATCGGCGAGAAAAAAATTGGGAAATCCAAACGGCTCCCCAGCCGGGGGCATGCTGCTATCAGATTCTCCCCCAGAAGCAGGAATAATCGGATTGACCGCCACGGGTTCTCAAAACAGGGCGATCTTGGCCTTAGAACGACCCCGCTGGCCCCGAAGTCGCCGCAAAGCGCAGCGGTCGATGTTGACCAAAATGGCACTTTGATGTCTTTTAGGCACACCTGATCCGAACGGCATTCAGCCGAAAAGCGTAGTCAGAATTGCAGAAGTGCTTACAAATTCCCAGGTTGCGGCCCAAAAACGGCCAATTGCGGAAAATACCCGCGAACATGGCGCACCGGTTGCATTGTCCTGGATTGTGCTCGCCTAGCGATTAAGAGTTAGCACCGATTTGCGAATACCTACTCAGGAGGCCAACGCCATGAAATCGTTCAGCAAGATCCATCCTGAAGTTCGCAATTCGTCTTCGACGCTTCTCGCCGAGACCGTCATCGTCGCCCAGCCCGAAACCATCCAGCGAGTCGACGCTTGGATGGAACAGCAACTGACCGACCTCGAGCTGAAGTTCGCTTCGTACGTAACCAAGAATTCGCTCGGCAAGTCGATTCGCCAAGAGCGCTAATTATTCGGACGCGAGATCGCCCGCAGCCTAAAGAGTGGGCGCCGGAATACTTTCAGAAGCCGGCAAACTCTCACTTATCCGCAGGACGCCGCATTTTTCGCAGCGTCCTTTTTTTGTCCCCTTACAGCTTCCAGATCAGCAAGATCGAGTAGTTGGTGTCGTTCTTCTTTTTGTCGACGCCCGGGGTGCTGTCAAAGCGGTTGATCACCCCAAACTTCAGGCTCAGATTCGCCGTGTCGTCGAGCAGGATCTTGTAGCCGATGTCCGAAATGCTGCGGTATTCGCCGAACTCCTGCCACTCGGGATAGTATTCGTACTTCCCTTCAAACGAGTGCCGCTTGTTGAAGTTGTGATCGAACAGAATCGTCATGGCGCCTTCCGGCTTGTACTCGTCGTCTGGGCTGTCAAACTCTTTCGAGAAACCAGAACCGAGTTCGACCGTCAGATCGGTGTCGTCCGTCTTTACGACCTCGTAGCCCATACCGCCGCTGACCCAGAGGCGTAGTCCGAAGTCTTTAAACGCGTCGTATTCCATACCGTTCTTGGCGTAGATGTGCCAACGCTTGTTCACAAACGGCCATTCGATCTTGGCGTTAAACAAGGCGTTGTCCTGCGTCGGGACGCCGTTGTTGCTCGTCCGGGCGTAGATGATGTCAGCGATGGTGGTCGTCGCCGCGCCGACGCGTTTGACCTTGGCGCCGGATCGCAAACTGAGCGATTCGGTGTTGCCGGTCTGACCGTTGATCCCCAGTTCGACCGAACTGTCCCACTTGGCCTCTCCAAACCAATAGTCGATGTGGACGTACTGGCCGCCGGGGACGTAGCCGAGATAGCCGTAGTCGGGATCGCCGATCGCTTCGGCTTCGATATCGCCGACGTCGGCGTTCACGTCAGGAATCGGAATCGGTTCGTACTCGAAATTGCAGAGCAGGGTCTCGGGGGCGAAATCGCCGTCGATGAACATGGCAGCCACGTTAACTTCCGGCGGCGGCGACTGCGACGTCGTTTCGGCGTAGGCGTTCGTCACATCTTGCGCGTACGCATTTGCGACGATGCATGTCAGCAGGAGCCAGGTCGAGATTTGTACAAATCGAGAGATCATGGGTGCTCAAATGTCTCTGCAAGGTTTTTCGCGTAGTAAAGCAGAGATCTCGGTGGGCCTTGTGGGTTCGTTGTGATCCGCTTGCAATCCGCGGCGCTGGGGCCGGGACTGATCTCGGCCGGACTTCGGCGAGGCGTCGGCTTATACAAAAATGCCGCAAACCCGACAACGCCGATGCCGAACTTTCGCCCTCCAGGAGGCGCCCGGACAGGGCGTGAACTACACTAGAGGATTGCACTTAGGAAATACCACCTGGAGAGTAGATCATGCGGATTTGGGGCGCGATGCTGGCGCTAGCGATGATGGCCGGTAACCTGCTTGCCGCCGACCAGTCGGCGATCGTCTATCGTGGGGCCAAGATTCTGACCGCGACCGGCCAAACCTACGATCCCGGCGCCATGATCGTATCGGGAGGGAAAGTCGTTGCGGTTGGCGATTCCAAGCGGATCGAAACCCCCAAAGACGCGACCGAAATCGACCTCGCCGGCAAGGTGATCATTCCGGGCCTGGTCGACACCCATTCGCACATCGGGCTCTTCGGCCGACCCGGCGCAGGGAACGACGCCAACGAGACGACCGGGCCGGTTCAGTCGAGCGTGCGTGCCCTCGATTCGCTCAATCCGTTTGACCCCAGCATTCGCATTGCTCAATCCGGAGGCGTTACCACGGCCAACATCATGCCGGGAAGCGCCAACGTGATCGGCGGCCAAACGATCTACATCAAACTCAACGGTCACAGCCCGACCGCGATGTCGCTAGCAACGCCTGAGAACCTCGGTGGGCTGAAAATGGCCAACGGCGACAATCCGAAGGGAGTTTATGGCGGTCGCGGCCAGTCGCCGGCGACGCGGATGAAAGTCGCCGCGATGCAGCGGAGCGAGTTTTTGAAGGCGCAGCAATATCGCGAGAAGTGGTCGAAGTACCGCGAGAAGCTAGCGGCAGGCGAATCGCCTGATCCGCCGACCGTCGACTTGGCGATGGAGCCGCTGATGGAAGTGCTCGATGGTCGCCGCACCGTTCATTTCCACACCCATCGCGCCGACGACATCCTGTCCACATTGCGACTAAAAGAAGAGTTCGGCTTTGAACTGGTGATCCAGCACGGGACCGAGGCGTTCAAGGTGCTCGATCAGATCGCCAAGTCAGGCGCCATCGTCTCGCACACCATCGTTGATAGTCCCGGCGGAAAGCCGGAGACGATCGAGTGGTATGACGAAACGGCCGCGATGCTGAACGAAGCTGGGGTCAAAATCGTCATCAACACCGACGACCCGGTGACCGACAGCCGCTTTTTGCTTCGCACGGCGGCGACCGCCGTTCGGGGTGGATTGCCAGAAGAGACCGCGCTGCGCGCGGTGACGCTGCATGCCGCCCAGGCGATGCGCCTGGACGCGAAGATTGGCTCGCTTGAAGCGGGGAAAGACGCCGACTTCGTCGTGCTGAGCGGCGAACCGTTCAGCATCTATACCCGCGTCTTGCAGACGTACATCAACGGCGAGTCGGTCTTCGATCTGCGCGACGGAGAAGAGCAGCGTTATCAGATCGGCGGCTTCGCCTTGAACGCTTCGACTGAAGTGCCTTTCTACGAGCCGATCGCTCCGCCGACCGCGGCGCATCCGGCGCCCAAGGCGCCGAAAAATGCGAAGCGTCCTGACGGAGCCGCCGCCGAGTTTGTCGTGGTCGCCGGGCTGGTTCATACCGTCTCTGGCGAGCCGATCAAAAACGGCGTCGTTCATGTAAAGGATGGAAAGATCGCACATGTCAGCCCCCGCAAAGGGTTCGAGTTTCCGAAAGAGGCGCCGGTCATCGAAGCGAGCGCGATCACGCCGGGCTTGATCGACGCCTATAGCTCGGTGCCGCTCTCGGGCATGATCAACATCGACGCCGATCAGGAAGCGGACGAAAAGGGAGGCGCGATGCATCCCGATCTCCGCGCGACCGACGGTTTCAATCCGGCCGAGCCGCTGCTGCGTCATCTGCTGGCCAACGGAATTACGCTGGTTCATTCTTGCCCTGGGCGACGCAATGTGATCGCGGGGCAGTCGGGCTTGTACCGGACGCACGGGACCGACGTGACGGAGATGACCGTTCGCTTTCCGCAGGCGATCGTCTTCAACATCGGCAACGCCGCCAAAGGACATGGCGGGGGCGATACGCGGATGGGGGTGATCTCCGGGTTGCGGAAGACGTTGTCCGATGCCGGCAACTTCCGTCGCGACCGCCAAAAGAAACTCGACAAGGGAGAAACGGTCGAGCCGGACATGTCGAAAGATCCGTTGGCCGACTTGCTCGATAAGAAGCTGCCGGCTCTCTTCGTCGCCGATCGGGCTGACGATCTACAGACGGCGCTCCGGTTATCGGAAGAGTTTCACTTTGACCTGCAATTTGGCCTGGGGACCGAAGCGTTTCGCGTGGCCGAGATGATCAAGCAGGCCAATGTGCCGGTGCTGGTCCATCCGACGCAGCAGAAGAACGGCGATCTGAGCAAGATCAACACGCTGACGACCAACGCCGCCTACTTGGCTGAAAAGGAGATCCCGGTGGCGCTGGGAAGCGGTTTTGAAGGTTATGTGCCGAAGTCATTTGTTGTGCGTCTGGAAGCGGGACTCGCCGCGGCGCATGGGCTTGGGTTTGAGAAGGCGCTGAAAGCGCTGACGCTTGATGCGGCCAAGATCTTGAAAGTCGACGATCGGTTCGGAAGCCTCGAAGCGGGCAAGGTGGCCGACATCGTGCTGTACGACGGCGATCCGCTGGAACAGACGACCCACGTCGTCGCGGTGATTGTCGACGGCAAGGTGGTCTACGATCGAGCGACGGCGCCCAAGGTTCCGCTGGCCGAGCGATTTTATGAAACGCTCGTTTCGCCGCCCTGCTGCCTTAGTTTCTAGACCAGCGGCGTAGATCGCCCGAATTTTGACCAATTTTGCAAAAGCCGAGACGTAAGTCTCGGCTTTTGCGCGTTTTGGCCCGGGATGCAACCTCGTCTTCGTCGCCGGCATCGGAAACAATAAGCGCAACGAGAGCAGCTAGCCGGGAAGCATTTGATTGAAGGAGCCGACAGCGTGGCGAAAGACCCCATCTGCGGAATGGACGTAGATCCCAACACGGGGCTCCATCTGGAGCGAGACGGCGAGACCTATTACTTCTGCAGCGAGCATTGCCGGACGAAGTTCGCAGCACAAGAATCAGGGGCTCCGGTTGCCGCTGCGCAAGAGTCGGGGCATTCCTGCTGTCACGGCCATAGTCCTGCGCACGGCGGCCATGGAATGGAACTGACGCAACTGTCGACCGCGCCGGCCAAAAAATCGGCGCCTTCTACCGCCGCTTACATTTGCCCGATGTGCCCCGGCGTCGAGAGCGACAAGCCAGGCTCTTGCCAGAAGTGCGGGATGGCGCTGGAACCGAATCCGTCGGCGAAAAAGCACGCGACGAAAAAGACGATCTACACCTGTCCGATGCATCCGGAGATCGAGCAAGATCTTCCCGGGACATGCCCCAAGTGCGGCATGGAGCTGGAAAAGAAGACGGTCACCACGGAAAGCGACGAGCACGAAGACGACGAACTGAACGACATGACGTTGCGATTTTGGATCGCGACGGCGCTGGCGCTGCCGGTGTTGATCTTGGCGATGGGGCCGATGGTCGGAGTGCCGTTTGATGAGTGGCTCGGTTCGGCCTATTCGTGGGTGCAGTTGGCGCTCAGCACGCCGGTTGTGCTGTGGGCCGGTTGGCCTTTCTTTGTGCGCGGCGGCCGCTCGTTTTTGACTGGGCACTTGAATATGTTCACGCTGATTGCGGTCGGTACCGGCGCGGCGTATCTCTACAGTTTGGTGGGAGTGCTCGCGCCTGACCTGATTCCGGAGGCGTTCAAACATAATGGCCGCGTCGATGTTTACTTTGAAGCGGCGGCGGTGATCACGGCGCTGGTCTTGTTGGGGCAAGTGCTGGAACTGCGGGCTCGCAAGAAGACGAGCGGCGCGATTCGAGCGTTGATTGCGCTGGCGCCGCCGACGGCGCACCTGGTGCGCGACGGGAAGGAAGTCGACGTCGAGCTCGACGAAGTGCAGTCCGGCGATCTCCTTCGCGTTCGGCCGGGCGAAAAGATCCCGGTCGATGGTCGTGTGACTGAAGGCGAGAGTAGCGTCGACGAGTCAATGCTGACCGGCGAACCGAACCCGGTCAAGAAGCAAGCAGGCGAAGAGGTGATCGGCGGCACGGTGAATGGCACCGGTTCGTTCCTGATGGAAGCGGAGAAGGTGGGCGAAGACACCGTCTTGTCGCAGATCGTCGACATGGTGGCCAGCGCCCAGCGCAGCCGCGCCCCGATCCAGCGAATCGCCGACCAGGTCGCGGGGTACTTTGTGCCGGCGGTGTTGGCGACGTCGGTGATCACGTTTATCGTCTGGGCAATTTTTGGGCCGAAAGATTACGCGTTCTCGTGGGCGCTGGTGAACGCTGTGGCGGTGCTGATCATTGCGTGCCCCTGTGCACTGGGACTCGCGACGCCGATGTCGATCATGGTCGGCGTTGGTCGTGGAGCGGCCGAAGGGGTGCTGATCAAAGACGCCGAAGTGCTGGAGCACATGGAAAAGGTGAACGCGATCGTGGTCGACAAGACGGGGACCTTAACCGCCGGCAAACCGAAGCTGACGGAGTTCGAGTCGCTCGAAAAGCTTTCGCCGAGCGGCGTCTTGCGGATGGCGGCGGCGGTGGAGCAGAACAGCGAGCATCCCTTAGCTCGCTCGATTATTGCCGGCGCCGAAGAGCAGGAGATCGAGGTCCCGAGCGTGACCAACTTCGATTCGATCCCCGGCGGCGGCGTCAGCGGCGAAGTGGAAGGTCGACAGGTTTTGATCGGCAACAGCGCGTTGCTGGCAGAGCGAAACGTCGAAGAGCGAGACGCGATGAACGGCCGCGTCGCCGAACTTCAGGGGCAAGGACGAACGATGATGCTGGTCGCCCTCGACGGCAAGCTGGCCGGTCTGGTTGCGGTGGCCGATCCGATCAAGGAATCGACGCCGGAGGCGATTCGCCAACTGCATGACTTGGGGCTGAAGGTGATCATGCTGACCGGCGACAATCAGCGAACCGCTGCGTCGGTCGCCAAGCAGTTGGGGATCGACGACTTTACGGCCGAAGTCCGTCCGCAGGATAAGCAGCAGCGCGTCGAGCAGTTAAAAGACGAAGGATATGTCGTGGCGATGGCGGGAGACGGCGTGAATGACGCCCCTGCCCTGGCTGCCGCCGATGTCGGGATCGCGATGGGCGCCGGATCGGATGTGGCGATCGAATCGGCCGGCGTGACGCTGGTCAAAGGAGATCTGCGCGGGATCGTGCGGGCCGTAAAGCTGAGTCGCCGCACGATGAAGAACATCCGCCAGAATCTCTTCTTCGCGTTCGCCTACAACGTGATTGGAATTCCGATCGCGGCCGGAGTGCTCTATCCCCTTTCGCATCACTTGCTGCTCAATCCGATGATCGCAGCGGCGGCGATGAGTTTCAGCTCGGTCTCGGTGATTGGGAATTCGCTGCGTTTGCGAACGGCGAAGCTGGATTAGAGTCCAGGATCGCCGATGCGACGGAGCAGGACCGAGATGCGGGCCTGGAGGTCGAGCAGGTTTTGCCATTCGCGAGTGTCGAGCGCTACCTTTTCGGCCGCGTCGTTCACTTCAACCGACAGCAGCAAATGGCGAATCCGAATGTGGATGTATTCCAGCAATTCGGCCAGTTGCGCCGCTTGGGCCGGGCTGAGACGCTCCGGCAGTTCCGGCGGTTCGAGCGTATAGATCGCCGCCTGAATGTCCTCTTCGTGGTTGTTCCAGTTCAGCTCAAACTCGAGCGACGAGGCGCTGTCGCTGGGGCTCTGAGGACCATTGGTTTGATCTTCTTCGCCCCGTTCTTTTTGTCGCTGCAAACGGAGCTGGGCCAAGCGATCGGCAATTTCGTCTTCCGAGCCGTACAGAATCACCGAGCGGCCGACGTGGATCATGTCGCCGTACCGCAAGATGCGGAGATGGATGTCCTCGCCGTTGACGCGAGTCCCATTGGTGCTCTCGAGGTCGACCAGGACGATTTTGCCATGGTCTTCCTGGATCTTGATATGAAAGCGGCTGACGCGTTCGTCTTTCAGTTGGAGGGAGTTCCCCTCCTCACGACCGATCGTGACCGGCGTTTCGAGACGGTCAAACACGGAACCGCGATCCGCGCCGTCGATGATGCGTAATGTAACCAGCGCCATGATAAGAATTTGCTGCGTTGGTGAACCCAAGTCCAGGAAAGCCCTCTATTATTGCGCAAGCCGAGCTTAAAAACGAGTATAGCGCCGAAACGGGGCTTTTCCCTGTGCTGGCGCCATTGCTGCGAGCGGGCAAGATGGTATTATTTGCGGTGCTGCACCGCGGGCGGATGGCCCGTATGCGCACTGCTTCCTACGTGCGGACGTAGCTCAATGGATAGAGCATCGGTCTTCGGAACCGAGGGTTGGGGGTTCGAGTCCCTCCGTCCGTACCTCTTTTTCGCCGGTTTTTCTCTTGAACCGGCCGTTATTCGTCCCGTTTTCGTAGCACGAAAACTGCGTCCGAAAGTTCGTCATCCAGCGGGACAGGCTCGTCGATGTCGTAGTTGAAATCGAACGTGCCGCAGAGCTCCAGTTGGGGAACTTTCGCGAGCAGCTGAAGAAACTGCTTGCGCGTGTAGAGCCGATAGTCGTACTCGGATTGCAGCTTCAGGTCGCGCTGGCCGCTCTTTACTCGCAGGTTAAAGCGGATCCGTTCGAGCCGGCGGCGGCGATTGAAGTCGACCACCCGGAGGGTCAGGGTGACTTTCGTCTGGCCGTGACGAGCGGTCGAACGCTCGGTGCATTCCGGATCGGCGTCGAGCGGAATCAGGTGAAAGCCAAGCAGGAAAAGTCCGCCGGAGCGAAGTGCGGCGGCGACATGCTGCAGATGGGCCAGAGCGGCTTCTTCCGTCGTCAGGTGGCGAAACGTATTTACGAAGTTGACGACGCAATCGACCGGTTTCGCAAGCGTAAAGTCAGTCATGTCGCCAACGAAGACTTCGCCCGGCAGCGAGCGACGGCGCAAGCGTTGCTGGACGTAGCGGACCGAGGGCTCGCTCAGGTCGAAGCCGCTGACTTGGTAACCCCGTTTGGCGAGTTCGACCATCAAGCGACCGCCGCCGCAGCCTGGTTCCAGAATGGTCCGGAGCGGCAGTCGCGCGTACTTTTCAAAAGCCGACTCGACGAAGTCGGCTTCAAAGAGGGTCTCGTCTCGAAACGCGAGGTCCCAATACTGCGGATAGTCGTAGCAATCGACCGCAGAGGGACTAGGAGGCGTCGTCATCCTCACCGCCGGTCGAGTCGATGTCCTGCTCCAAGCGAATCGCCAGACGGACCAGGTCCGGAACGTTGTCGACCCCCATCTTCTTGAAAACGTTATGGCGTCGCGCTTCGACCGTTCGTAGACTGACGTCCAAACGGCGCGCGATCACTTTATTCGCTTTGCCTTGCACCATGAGGCGCATGACGTCTTTTTCCCCTTCGGTGCAGGTCTGGTAGAGCCTCTCCGCTTCTTCCTTGTCGATGTCTTCGGCCCGCCACTTGGCGTCCAGGGCGATCGCTTCATTGACCGCGTCGACAATTTCCTGCTCTTTGCACGGCTTGTCGAGGAAGGTCACGGCGCCGTTGCGCATCGCGCGGACGGTCGTCTGGGTGTTGGCATGCGCGGTGATCAGGATTACCGGAATTCGGTATCCGACCGCCAACAGGCGTTCCTGCAACTCGACTCCGCTGAGCCCCAGCATTCGCACGTCGGTAATGACGCAGCCGCAGCGATCGGCGGAAAAGGCGGAGAGGAATTCTTCGGCCGACGAAAACTGCTCGGTCTTCAGCCCCAAGGAATCAATCAGCATTCCGATCGATTCCCGCGCGGCGGGATCGTCATCAATGATGAACACGGTTGGCGTCGTTGGCATTTTCTTTTTCCGTAGGTTCAGTTGCAGTCGGCAATGTAAATCGGAACTCCGCTCCGTCGGCGGACGGCTGGCACCAAATCTTACCGCCGTGGAGCTCGATTATCGAGCGAGAAATTGCCAATCCCATCCCCATTCCGCCTTCTTTCGTCGTGCGGAACGCTTCAAAAATATCGACTCCGTCCGGGAGACCTGGGCCGGAATCGCGTACGCAAAACTCGACCAGGTCGTCCTTGACTTGCGCGCTAATGGTCACAATTTTGTGGCCGGGAATCGCTTTCATCGCTTCGCACGCATTGGTCACCAGGTTGATCAGAACCTGTTGGATCTGGATCGCATCCACTGCGACCCGGGGGAGCTTCTCGGGAAGATCATACTGTACAAAGACGTCGTTGTCGCGAATCATCGGGGCGATCAATTCGACCGAATCATGAATCAGTTCATGGGCTTCGCGATTCTCGAGCTTCGGATCGGTCCGGCTGGCGAAGTTTCGCAAGCGGCGAATGATTTCGCCGGCGCGGGTCGCCTGATCGACGATCCGGGTGATGCAGTGGGCGATGTTCTCTTCGCGGTCTTCGCGCTGCGACTTCAACAAGTTCAGGCAAGTGCTGCCGTAGTTGGAGATCGCGTAGAGGGGTTGATTCACTTCGTGCGCGATGCCGGCCACGATTTCGCCCAGCGTGCTCAGTCGGGCGACGTGCGCCAATTCCATATTCCTCCGGCGCAGCTCGTCGTCGGCGAGGATCTTCTCCGCGATGTCGTTTACCACGCCGACGACATGCGTGACGATTCCCTTTTCGCCGCGAACCGGAGCAATGGAAATCTCGCACCAGCCGAATTCCCCTTCGGCGCGGGCCAAGCGAAGCGTCTCTTGCATCGCCACGCCGTTGACGATGCCCCACCGCAGTTGCCGCAATTGATCGGCTTCGCGCGGGTCGGCGCGGAACACGTCGAGGCTTTTCCCCTCTAGTTTTCCGGGATCAAAGCCAAGCATCGCTTCGAGCGCCGGGTTGCCGTAGACGATTTGCGGTTCGTTATCCGAGAGACCGACGATGAAGACGCCATTGGTGGTCGACGCGATCGCTCGTTCGCGAATTTTCAACGCCAGCTCGGCCCGTTTCCGCTCGGTGATGTCAAGGAACACGATCTGGCAGGCCGGGTTGCCGTGGTAGTCGATCGGCGTGCCGGCGACCGAAACGTCGATGATGCGTCCATCGACGCACAACATGTGCTGTTCGGCAGCCGTGGTAGGCTCGCCGGCGTAGAGCATTTCAATACGTCGGCGAACGAATTCCCGCTCATCCGGCACGATAAAGTCGTCGATCGGGCGACCGATCAGGTCGGCGTCCGACGTGCCGCCCAGGCATTCGACCGCCTTCTCGTTGGCCAGCACGACTTTTTCCATGCTGTGAACCAGGATCGGCACCGGCGAATTGTCGACCAGTGCGCGATAGCGGCGTTCGCTGTTGCGCAGCGCTAGTTCCGCATCCTTTTTGTCGCAGATCAACTGCCATTGGCGAATCGCGCGTTCGGCGATGCGCGGCAGATCCTCGAAGAAATGTTCAGTTTTGACGACATAGTCGATGGCGCCCCGTTTGAGCGCCTCGACGGCGGTTCGTTCGTCGCCGTAACTGGTCATCACGACGATCGGGAATTGCTGGTCTTCAGGACGGCGATGCGACAACAGATCGACGCCGCGACCGTCGGGGAGCATGTTGTCGACCAGCGCCAGGTCAGGGCGTCGCTCATCGATTTCGCGACGCGCCTCTTCCAGCGAAGAGGCGATGACGACTTCAAATTGCGTAGAGAACGTATTGAACGCCCGACTCATCAAAATCGCGTGAGCGCGTTCGTCTTCGATGATCAAGATGCGATATTCGTCGGGCACAGGCAGGTCCTCTCGCAACCAGACTCCGTCTACCGTCGTTTGGGCGGCTCGTTCCAAACCAGCCAGTAGAAGCCGAGATCACTAAGCATTTTGGAGAACTCGATAAAATCAATCGGTTTGACCAGGTAGCTGTTCACATGGTGGCCGTACGCCTGATTGACGTCCGCTTCGGCGTCGCTGGTGGTAAGCACCACGACCGGAATGTTGGCGGTCGAAGGGTTCTTTTTGATCTCGCTTAAGACGTGGAGACCGTCGTACTTGGGAAGCCGCAGATCAAGCAGCACGAGATCCGGAAGCGTTTCGACGTTTTGATATTGGCCGATCTGAAACATGTATTCCAGGGCCGACTCGCCGTTGTCGACATGGACGATCTCATTGGCGACGGCATGTTCGCGGAAACTGCGCATGACGAGCTTCGCATGCGCTGCGTTGTCTTCAACCAACAGAACCTTGATAGGTCGTCCTTGCATCGTTTACTTAACCTGGCGTAGCAGTCGATAACAATGGGGAACTGGGTTCCCGCGGAATGCGGAAGCAAAAGCAAGAGCCTTGGACCGGATTCGGCTCTACCCAGATTTCTCCATGGTGAAACTCAATGATTCGTTTGGCGATCGCAAGCCCGATGCCCGTTCCATCGGAATGCGGATCAAGTTTTTCAAACAGGCCGAAGATCTTCTCCCGGAAGTGCTCGGGGACCCCTGGCCCGTTGTCTCGTACCCAACAGGTCGTGTACTTCTTATCGGAGGATAATTGAATTGTTACGCGTGGATCAGTTGGATCCGAATATTTTACCGCATTTTCGGCAAGATTTTGGAGCACTTCCTGAAGCCGCACCCGGTCTCCGTAAAACTGACTATCGTCGCACGTAACTGCAACGTGGACCTGCTTTTCGGCGATCCGCCCCGCCAAAAAGGTCAGAACGGCGTCGACCAGCTGTCGGCCGTCGACGTAGCCGTTGGGATTGCAGACCCGGCCGATACGCGACAATTCCAAGAGGTCGTCCAGCAGATCCTTCATCTTTTCGGCCGCATCACTGATGATCTGCATATCTTCCTGGACCGCTGGCATATCGCTGCGATCAATATCCTGGGCGAGCGCCCCTAGAAATCCTTTGATCGTTATCAGCGGAGATTTCAGGTCGTGGGAAACCGTATAAGTAAATCTCTCTAATTCCGTGTTTTTCGCTTCCAGGTTGGCGATCAAGGTTTCGCGTTCTTTGGCCGCGAGTCGGGCTTCGGTCACATCCAGGACGGAAGCGAGGGCCAACATCCGACCGCCGATGTAGTACGGGACGCCGATCACGTCACAGTAAAATACTCCCCCCCCTTTACGGATGCCGAGCGCCGTCGCTTCGAAATGTTTACCTTCCGCGACCACTTGAAGGAATTCCGCAAATGCCGCATGGCTGTCCGGGTGAATAAAATTGTGCGGCCCCATCTCAAGCATTTCTTCCCGCGTAAACCCTTGAATCCGGCATGCGGTTGGGTTCACGTCGATGAGCTTGCCGTCGAGCGTAAAGATGTAGAAGCCGTTTACCGCCGCTTCAAAGATCCCTCGATAGCGCTCTTCATTTTCGCGCACGAACTGTTCCGCTTGTTTGCGCGCGGTAACGTCGGTTAGCGCTCCCGCCAGGCGAACGACTTTTCCTTGGGCGTCGCGCTCGCCATCCGCCGAAATTCGAAACCAGCGATATTCGCCCGAGGAGTTGCGGAAACGGCACTCTGCGTCGAACGCCCCTTCGTTGGCCATGAACTTTTCAAACATCGCGTCGACGCGCTGGCGATCTTCGGGATGGACCCAATTGTTAATGATTTCTCGCGGCGGCGGGCCGTCGAAGGGGGACAGGCCGAAGTGTTCAAACATTCGGTCGGACCAGTAGATATGATCTTCCACCAGGTCCCATTCCCAGATCCCCTGTTGGGCGCCGCGGACCGCCAACTGAAAACGGTCTTCGCTCGCCTTCAGGGCGCGTTCGGCATGGTAGGCGTCGGTAACGTCGTCAATGACCAGTACCGCGCCGTCGAACTCTCCTTGTTCGTTTTGCAGCGGGGCGCCGTTGATGTGGAGAACACGGCGATCTCCCGGTTCCCGTTCCAGGATGTAGCGAACGCCGTACACTGGGGCGTTGGTCTGTTTGACGGTCGCGTAGGCGGTTTGGGTTTCAGAATCGAGCGGCTTGCCGTTCAGGTCAAAGCGGAGCCATGCAGGTTCGGAGAAGCCATTTTCGGTCGGCGTCAGGGCGAGCAGTTCGACCGCTCGTTTATTGGCGAAGCGCGTTTTGTCATGCGCATCGACGATGGTGATGGCGGCGACGCTGGCCTGCATGACGCGTTCGAGCATCGCCTTTTCGCGGCGGATGATCTCTTCCTGCTGCAAGCGGAGTTCGACGTTGCGCACGATCGCGATAAAGAGCGGTTGGCCATTTTCGACGAAGCGTCCGATGCGGACTTCGACCGGAAACTCGGTCCCATCTTTGCGTCGATGTCGACCCATTTGGGGCGATAACGGCTCGCGATCGTCGAGCGAGTCGTGCAGATCGACGATCTCTTTTCGCTTCCACTGCACTTCGATGTCGTCAGAGTGCAGTTGCTGCAACTCTTCACGCGTATAGCCGAGACTGCGGCACGCCTCGTCGTTGACGTTGATGATCCGTGCATCGGTATCGACCAGGAACATCGCATCCGCGGCGGCGTCAAACAGGGCGCGAAAGCGAGATTCGCTCGCTTCGACGTCGGCCAGATGCTTTTCCCGTTCGCTTTCGACCGCCGAGATGCGACTTGCGAGAAAGTTGAACGACTGCGCCAGCGGGGCGAACTCGTTCAGTTCGTCGACTGGCAAACGGACGCTCTTGTCTCCCTTGGCGTAGCGCGAGTGGGCGTCCGAGATTTTTTTGATCGGCGCCATCGCCGCATTCGTGAACAGCATCCCCAATCCGATCGCAACCGCCAGGCCGACGATGGCGCCGCCTAACTGCGCCCAGCGCAGGCGGCGAAAGATCGGCAGGAAGGTCGTTTCGTCGGGATAGATCAGCGCGAGCGACCAACCGGTGTTCGGCACTTCGCCGATCACTACCGTTTGCCCTCCCCCTTTGTCGTCAGTGATTGAGCTCCGCTCCCCCCCCTTAATCGTCGACGCGGCGAGGTTGGCTTTCTGATCGCCAACGATCAACCGCCCTTGATCGTCGACCAAAAACAGCTTGGCTTCGTGCGAGACTTGGGCGTTGTTGATGTAATTGACGAGGTGCTTTTCCAGGATCGTCAAACCGACGGCCCCGTTTCGCATTCCGCTGGAGTCGTACGTGGGGACCAAGACCAGGACGATGTCTTCCCCCGAACCACGACTTTTTAAGAGCCGGGAGATTACCGTTTCGCCAGCGGAGATGCGCGCGAAGTAATCGCGATCGCGAACGTTGAACTCGGTGCCATCCGTTCCGTAAACGTCGCCAGCGGCGTTGTTGAAAAACATCGCTTCAACACTATCCCCTAGCGCATGACGCTCCTCCGTCAGGTAGGGCATGATCTCTTCCAGATTTCCCCCACGTAGTTCCGGCGATGAGGCCAGCGTTTCCAAACGTACGACCAGTCGCGTGAAAAACGTTTCGATCCGTTCGATCTGCAACTGGAGTTCGGTTTGCTGGACTTGCTCGATTTCCTCCAACACCAGCGTCCGGGTCATGACGTAATTGAGCACCATCGCCAGGCCGACGGCGGCAAGTGCAGGAACGATCCCCAGCAGAAGGTATTTGCGTAACATGCTTGCGAGGGCGATGGACAGTAGAGGCGCAGGGGACGGAATACAGGTTGCCCGGATTATTGACGAAATGAGATCGACCGTCAAAATCCGAGTCGCCTGGAGGACAATTGCGTAGTCGTACCGTCGTCCCTTTGCGGCAATTCTCTTCATGGGAACTGAGACGCGTTCCGAAACCGGCAGAGGCGGCGTAATCGTTCTGGTGCAATTCCGGCTGGGCGCATCCGCGGCGAATCATCTGCTAGCGAAGCCGAAATGACTTCCGCTCGGCAATTCTGGTATCCTTAGTCGCAGTCGATCCTTCACCTCTGTCTGGCGACTGGAACTGGCATGTTTGATTTGTTCGTCCGCGATACGCAATCGAATCGCCGCGCGCGCCGTCCCTTGGAAATTGGCCGACCGTTTCTGATTGGCCGCAAAACGGAACCATTCGCGGCGCCGTGGGACGTCAAAATTTCCGGGCAACATGCGGAGGCGACTTGGGACGGCAAAGCGCTGAAGGTGCGTCGCCTGGCCGCCGCCGCCAACCCGATTTTCTTTCAGGGGCGTGCGACTGAATCTCTGACCGCCACGCCTGGGCAGTATTTCGTGATCGGTCGAACCGAGTTTCACGTCGTTCCGCACGAAATTGACGCGACGATCGAGTCCCCCAGCCCCCAGGCCGAAGTCACTCTGGCCCCGGCTCGTTTACAGGCCGCACCCTTCCGCGTTGCGGGAGAACGCATCGACGCGATTTCGAAACTGGCGAGCGAAGTCGCCGGAGCGGTCAGCGACGAACAGTTGGCGGCTCGCACGCTGGAAGTCGTCCTCAAGGGAATTCCGCACGCCAAGGGCGCCGCGATCTTCGAAAAGCGTGGGGACCCGATCGTCACGTCGGCGATTCATTTACGCGACGAGTCGGTTCCGATGACGCCGAGCGCGAAGCTGATCTTTCAGACGCTCAAGAGTCGCGAATGTACGATTCACGTCTGGGAGAAAGGGGACGATCAGCCTTCTTCCGGCATTACGGTCGATCCACATGCGGAGTGGGCGCTTGGCGTGCCGATCGGTTCGTTGCCGGCGGTCCTTTACGTCTCGGGGGTCAGCCCACGATTGATCGGACAGGCGACCGAAGTGGCGACGTTACAAGACGACCTGAAATTTACGTTGCTGGCCGCCGCGACCTATGGCAATTTGCTGAACGCTCGCGAGTTGCAAAAGCGTCAAGCCTCCTTCTCCCAGTTCTTCTCCCCCAGCTTGCAGCAGCTGATCCAACAAGATGACTGGGAAGATCTGCTCAAGCCGCGTATCGCTGACGTAACGGTGCTATTCTGCGATCTCCGCGGTTTCAGCCGCCGTGCCGAACTGCAGCGCGATCGTTTGCTGCAACTGCTGGCCGAAGTGAGCGACGCGATTGGGATGATGACCGCCGCCATCCTCGGGCATGGAGGGGTCATCGGCGACTTTCATGGAGACGCGGTGATGGGCTTTTGGGGCTGGCCCGTCGCCAAAGAGGATGACGCGTCAGCCGCTTGTCGGGCGGCGATGCAAATTTTGGAAGCGGCCGATCGAGATGGTCGGTACCGCGTGGGAGTCGGGATTGCGTCAGGAGGCGCCGTCGCCGGCAAGATCGGCAGTCAGGATCAAGTGAAGGTGACGACGCTCGGTCCGCCGGTCAATCTGGCCGCACGATTGGAAAGTCTCACGAAGCAGTTCGCCTCGCCGGCGCTGGTCGACGAAGCGACCGCTAAAGCGGCCGGCTGCGAAGATCTGCGATTCGAGCGGTTGCTGAAAGTGCAGCCAGCCGGAATGGAAGAGGCGACGGCGGTCTACGCTCTCTCTTCTTCCGACACGCCGGCGAAGTTTTCGGAACTGGAGCCAGCGCTCGAAGCGTTCGATCGCGGCGACTGGTCTGCGTCGCTCGAAGCGTTCCGCCGAACTGGCGCAGGGCATCCCTTGCGCAAATTAATCGAAGCGTACATCGCCGAGGTGGGCCCTGTTCCAACGGAAGGCTGGAACGGCGCCCTGCCGATCGAGCGCAAGTAGCGACTAGCGAGCTTTCGACTGGAGCAAGCTCGTGATGAAGCCGAGCATGTCGTTTCGCTTTTGGCAAAAGGCGGCCAGCTTTTCGTAGTCGCCCGAGGCGTTCGAGAGCTCGACCAGCGTCGGAGCGATTCCCATCGTGTGGACCCCTTCCGGAATCATCCGGAGCGCGACGTCGAGCGCTTCGCTCGCTTTGCCGGTGCGGGCCAACAGCGAGATGTAGGTCTCGATCGCCAACGAACCTTCGCGGCGAATGTCGCTCGCTTCCGCTTTCTCGCGAAAGTGCTTCATCGCCGCTTCGTAGTTTTCTCCCAACAGCGCTTGGAAGAAGAGGGCATTGTGGGGATAGGTGTCGGTAAACGGTACCGGCTGCTCGTACTGCAACTGCGGATCGAGACGCCGCCCATAAGCGGTCAAGTCGAGCGCCAGTCGGATCAGTTCCGGATCGTCCAGCACCCGCGCGAAACGGACCGTCGCCGCCAGGTGACTCGCATCGACGTGATAACCGCCGGTGTTGAACAAGTATTCGCGCGGTTCAATGATCTCGGCCAGCGTCGGTTCGGTCGGATCGCTTCCTTCCTGGTGCGAGATGTCGGCTTTGACTGTCGCCGTTAGTTCCTCGTGCAGATGTTTTAGCAACTTCGCCGCCAGCGGCTTTTGCTTGGCAGGGGGAAGCCCCGAGAACTGTTGTTCGTAGGTGGTGATCGCATTGCAGGTGCCGTGATGTTCCAGCAGCAAACCGAAACCGAGTTCCGGATCGACTCCTTCGTGCAGGGCCACTTCGATCACGTCGTCGAGCGTATCTTCTTCCTGCAGGTCGGCTTCTTGAATTGCCCGCAGGACCGGCTCTTTGTCGCCGACCGGACGCAAGTAGTACCAACCTTCGCGAATCCGCCCTTCGTCCAAGAGGAGCGTGCCGACTTCGCGGCAAACTTCAATCAGCGCGTCTTCCAGCTGGTTCCGCTTCTCTTCGGTCAGTTCGTCGCCGATGTCGTTGTAGAGGAGCGGCAAGCCGAGCCGCAGTCGCGCGAGCATCTTGAGCGATTCGAACAGCTCGTAATGCTTCTTTTCGAGTCGCAACTGGTCCGAAAGACGTTCGAGGGCCGCCTCGGCGCCTTTTTCGTCGAGGGCGCTCCGAATTTCGTCATAGGGGCTGGCGGACAACGGCGAGTCTCCTGAAGGCTGAGCATGCGGGAACAAAGAGGAACGATCTATCGTAACAAGCCGAGCCGCGCGAGTGAAGAAAGCGGCCTGGTCGGATCGTGCCGATTCTGACGGCCAGAAAAACTGCGCTCGACTTTGAGGCGGCGTCGGGGCGATGCTAGCCGTTGAAGTTAGGATAACATTTCTCCTCTCGGCGGAGCGGCGATGGCTGGCGGACAATTTTACGACTGCGTCATTATCGGCGGCGGACACAATGGGCTGGTCACGGCCGCTTACCTCGCCAAGGCGGGGAAGAAAGTCTGCGTGCTGGAGCGTCGTCACGTTCTGGGCGGATGCAGCACCACCGAAGAGCTATGGCCCGGTTTTAAGGTCTCGACCGCGGCGTACGTCATCAGCCTGTTTCTGCCGGAGATCATTCGCGACTTGCAGCTGAAGTCGCACGGCCTGGCGATTTTGCCGCGTAATCCCTCCTCGTTCACGCCGACGCTCGATGGCCGTTCCCTACTGATGGGGCCCGACGAACTGGCGACCCAAAAGGAAATCGCCAAATTCAGCCAGCGCGACGCGGAGAACTATCCGAAATACAACCAGCTGCTCGAAAACGTCGCCAAGGTGATCGAGCCCCTCCTTTCCCGGACCGCCCCCGATCCGCTACCGATGCCGAAGAGCTGGCGCAAGATCGGCGTCACGAAGCGACTGCGCGATGCAGGCCGGCTGTGGGACATGTATAGCGAACTGGGGAAACTGGGGACCGATCTCCCCGCCGCCCTGGAATTGCTGACTGGCGCTGCCCGTCCGATCGTCGAACGCTGGTTTGAAAGCGAACCGCTTCGCGCGACGCTCGCCACCGACGCGATCATTGGCGCCTTCGCGTCGATCTCGGCGCCGGGAACCGCGTATGTGTTGATGCACCACGTGATGGGAGAAGCCGGCGGCAAACGAGGCGTTTGGGGTTATGTTCGCGGCGGGATGGGAGGCCTGGCTACGGCGCTCGAAAACGCGTGTCGTCAGTATCGCGTTGATATTCGCCGCGAAGCGCCGGTCTCACGGATCCTGGTCGACAAGGGGAAAGTCCGCGGCGTGCAGTTGGTCAGCGGCGACACGATCGAAGCGGAATGCGTCGGTTCGAGCGTCGACGCTCACTGGACGTTTGAAGAGTTTCTCGATCCCGATCAACTTCCGCCGGAGTTCCTGGCGGCGGTGAAAAACATCGACTATGCGTCCGCTTCGGCGAAGGTGAATCTCGCGCTGTCGGAACCGCCGAACTTCACCGCCCTCCCCTCGACCGGCGTTTGCCCGCAGCATCATGGAACGATGCACGTTTCGCCGGACATCGACTACATTGAACGGGCCTACGATGACGCCAAGTATGGCCGACCGAGCGCCAGTCCGATCTTGGAAATGACGATGCCGACCTCGGTCGACGATACGATCGCGCCGGAAGGAAAGCATATCCTCTCGATGTTCGTGCAGTACGCTCCGTACAAATTGAAGGAAGGATCGTGGGACGATATCAAGGAATCGTTCGCCGATCGCTGCATTGAAGTTTTTGCCGAATATGCGCCGAACGTGCCGGGCTCCATTTTGCATCGCCAGGTTCTGTCGCCGCTCGACCTGGAGCGGACCTACGGCATCACCGGCGGCAATATCATGCAGGGAGCGATGAACTTCAATCAGCTCTTTGTGACGCGACCGGTCCCGGGCTGGGCCGATCATCGGACGCCGATCGCCGGGCTTTATTTGTGCGGCGCCGCCAGCCATCCAGGCGGCGGGGTGATGGGGGCGGCCGGCAAGAATGCCGCGACCGAAATGCTGCGGGATTACTAAGCGAACTTGAATTTCCGCCGATTCGGCTGAAACGGCGGAAGTTTTCGACAATAATGCAGGCTCCCGGCGCATCCTTGCGCAAACCACCCGCTCATTCTGCGTCTGGAGCTTCCCCCCATGCTTCGCCTGATCGCCTGCGCTGTCGCACTTTTTCCGCTGCTTGCGTCGCTGGCCCACGCCGCCGACAAGCCGAACGTCTTGTTCATCGCCGTCGATGACTTGAACGACTGGGTGCATTGCCTTGGTGGGCATCCGCAGACGAAGTCGCCGAACGTCGATCGTCTGGCGGCGAAGGGGATGTTGTTTGAGCGAGCCTATTGCTCGGCGCCGGCTTGCAATCCTTCGCGCGCTTCGCTGCTGACCGGGATCGCACCGTTCACCTCCGGCGTCTATCACAACGACCAACCGTGGCGCCCGGCGATGCCGGATGCGATCACGCTGCCGCAGTTCTATCAACAGAACGGCTACGAGGTGATCGGTTGCGGCAAGCTCTTCCACGGTTCGTATCGCGAAGAGAAAGGTTTCGACGAGTACCTGAAGCAGACAGGCGATCCGAAGCCAAAGCAGACGCCGGTTAACGGGATTCCGAACACGTCCCATTTCGATTGGGGACCGATCGACGCCAAAGACGCCGAGATGAGCGACTACCAGATGGTCGACTTCGCGATCGAGCAGTTGCAGAAGAAGCATGACAAGCCGCTCTTCCTGGCATGCGGCATCTATCGCCCTCACCTTCCCTGGTATGTGCCGCAGGAATACTTCGATCACTTCCCGCTCGATCAAATTCAACTGCCGCAAATCAAAGAAGATGACCTGGCCGATGTGCCGGAGGCCGGCGTGAAGATCGCCAAGCCAAGCGGCGATCACAAGAAGGTGATTGAAACCGACAACTACGCCAAAGCGGTGCAAGGTTATCTGGCGAGCATCGAATTCGCCGACGCTCAGATCGGCCGATTGATCGCCGCTCTGGAAGCGAGCCCTTACGCCGACAATACGATCATCGTTCTGTGGGGCGACCATGGTTGGCACTTGGGAGAGAAACTCCACTGGCGAAAGTTCGCCTTGTGGGAAGAAGCGGATCGAGTGCCGCTGCTGATCGTCGCCCCGGGCGTTACCACGCCGGAGCAGCGCTGCGAGCGAACGGTGACGCTGCTCGATCTCTATCCGACGCTGGCCGACTTGTGCGGACTCACTCCGCCGAAGGAAGTCGCAGGAAAGAGCCTGGCGCCGCTCTTAAAGGATCCGACCGCCGCGTGGGATCGACCAGCCGTTACCACGCATGGTCGCAACAACCATGCAGTTCGGGATGAGCGCTGGCGCTACATTCGCTACGCCGACGGGAGCGAAGAACTGTACGACCATCAGGAAGATCCGCAGGAATGGACCAACGTCGCCGACTTGCCGGAAAACGACGCGGTGAAAAAACGGCTGGCGAAATGGCTGCCGACGACCAACGCCAAAGATGCGGATAGTGAGAAAACGCCGGTCGCGAAGAACGCAAAAGCTTGGAGCATGAGCGGAGTCGTCGTCTATCGTGGTCAGCCGGTCGCCGGCGCGAAGGTGACGATGTATGGCCGCGGCGGTAAAGCGAAAGCGAGCGGAGTGACGGACGAAGAGGGGAAATACGTCATGAAAATGGAACCGGGCGAAAGCTTTCCTGAGGGTGAATTTAAAGTAACCGTCCGCGGCGTGAAGATCCCCGATAAATTTGGCGATTTCCGTACGACGGGACTGACGGTGAGAAACGCCAAAGCCGCCAATCGATACGACTTCTCTTTCGAATAAATCTCACGCGTCGAGTTCGCCGCGTAAGACCGTGACCGCCGCGCCGCGCAGTTTGGCGCGATCACCATCGAGCGTCACCTCCAACTCTCCGCCGCGCTGCGAGCATTGAAACGCTCGCAGCGTTTCTTTTTTCCACTTCGGCGCCCAGTATGTGACCAGCGCGCAGTGGGCTGACCCGGTGACCGGATCTTCGTCGATACCGCAGGCCGGCGCGAAAAAGCGAGAGAGAAATTCGTATCGCTCTCCATCACCGCGACAAGTGACGATCACGCCGCGTGCGCGGATCTCGGCCAACCGGCGAAAGTCGGGCGTCACGCTTCGCAGTTCTTCTTCCGAAGCGACTTCAATCAGCACGTCGCGGCGATTGCGGCCCGTCGCAATCGCTTTACATCCGAGCGCCGCGATCAGTCCGGTTGGCGGAGGGCAGACTTCAATCTCATCGATTGGAAAATCGAGTTCGATTCGCTCGTCAATTCTAGCCGCCGTTAGAACTCCGCTGCGCGTGTTGAACTCGATCGTCGCAGTCGGTGACGCTCTGCCGGTTTCCCACAGAAAGTGAGCCGCCGCCAAGGTGGCGTGTCCGCATAGATCGACTTCGACCGTCGGCGTGAACCAGCGCAAACGAAAACGGCTTTTCTCTTGCCAGAGAAAAGCCGTTTCGGAGAGATTCATTTCCGCCGCGACCCGTTGCAGCCAGCTATCTTCGCAGGATTGCTGCAGCCAACAGACGGCGGCCGGATTCCCGGAGAGGGGCTGGGATGTAAATGCGTCGATCTGATAGAGCGGAAAGGGCATAACAGACTCTCTGGGATTGGGTGCGGGTTCCACTCTTCCCTCGACAAGCGAGCCGGTTGGCAGGTTCGCCTTCCTAGCGGTCGAGCGGCGATCTGATTCTAATAAAGAGAAGCCGCTGTCTTTCTTACCTAGCCATGAGCGCCATGAAACCGAGAATTGCCGTCACGATGGGGGATCCGGCCGGAGTTGGTCCGGAGATCGCCCTACGCTTGTTGGCCAACGCTGAAGTTGCCGAGTATTGCACGCCGATCGTCTTTGGCGACGCCCAGCTATTGCGCCGCGTTGCGGAGCTGCTCGACCTGCCGATGTGCGAAACGATCGTCGACGTGGCGGATGGCGCCGATGCGCTCCGCTCGCTGACGACGCCGGCGATCTATGACTTGCACGCGATCGACGCGGCGGCGATTTTGCCGGGCAAGATTGCGGCTGAGTGCGGACGCGCGTGTTACGAATACATCCTGGCTGCGATTCGCGCCGCCGAAGCGGGGCAAGTCGACGCGATCAGCACCGGCCCGATCAACAAAGAAGCGTTGCACGCCGCCGGGGTGAACTATCCGGGGCATACCGAGATCTTCGCGGACGAGACCGACTCGGCGCGGATCTGCATGATGCTGACGTCGGAAGAGATCACGTGCGGCTTTGTGACGACGCACGTCGGCTATGGCGAAGTGCCGGGACTATTAAGCCGTGAGCGGATCGTTGAAGTGATCGAGCTTTGTCATGAGGCGATGCGCCGCATTCGAGGACGTGCGCCGAAGATGCTGATCTGCGGATTGAATCCGCATGCCGGCGAACATGGCCTGTTCGGCAATTCGGAAGAAGAGCGGATCATCGCGCCGGCGGTGGCCGATGCGCAAGCGTTTGGCATTGAAATCAGTGGGCCGTTGCCGCCGGATACGGTCTTCTTGCGCGAGCGCCGCGCGACGACCGATTGCGTGATCTGCATGTATCACGATCAGGGGCATATTCCGCTGAAGGCGCTCGCGTTCGACGTCGCGGTAAACATCACGCTGGGACTGCCGATTATCCGGACTTCGGTCGATCACGGGACCGCCTTTGATATCGCGTGGCAAGGCAAAGCGGGCGTTTCGAGCCTGATCGAAGCGGTTCGTCTCGCTTCGCGACTAGCGACCGAGCCGACTGCGGCGGTCGCCCCCGAATCGGGCGGATTGGCCTGATTTCGTGTGGGGCGGCTCATAGAAAGGGGCGGTTGCGGAGGCTAGAATATCCCCGTATCCGATTCCCCCCTTCCAACCCACGAGTCGCATCCATGCCGCTTCGCCGAACTTTTTCGCTGTTTGTCTTGTTGGCAATGTTCGCCGCCGTGCTGCGGGCCGAAGATACCGCGCCGGTCGCTTTCTCCGAAACGCCGCTCGACACGGTTGAGATGGTCCGCACGTTCAAGAACCTGCGCATCCGTCGTCCCTTGATCATCACCAACGCCGGCGACGGCAGCGGCCGCTTGTTCATCGCCGAACAGCAAGGGGTGATTCACATCATGCCGAAGGATGAAGCGGAAGGGGAAACGACCGAAGTCTTCCTCGACATCGAAAAGAACGTTCACTTCAATCCGCGTCAGAACGAAGAAGGCTTCCTGGGCTTCGCGTTTCACCCGGACTACAAGTCGAACGGCAAGTTCTACGCTTACTACACCACCGAAAAAGAACCGCAGCTGTCGGTGATTTCGGAGTTCTCGGTTTCGAAGGACGATCCGAACAAGGCCGATCCCGCTTCCGAAAAAGTGATCATGACGATCAAGCAGCCGTTCTGGAATCATAACGGCGGCACGATCGAGTTCGGCCCCGACGGTTATCTCTACATCGGTCTGGGGGACGGCGGCAGCGGCGGCGATCCGAACGGAAACGGCCAGAACCTCTCGACGCTGCTCGGTTCGATTTTGCGCATCGACGTCGATCACCAGGCCGACGGCAAGAACTACGCGATCCCGGCCGACAACCCGTTCGTCGGCGTGAAGGACGCTTGCCCAGAGATCTACGCCTATGGTCTGCGTAACGTCTGGCGGTTCAGCTTCGATCACAAGACCGGCGTCCTGTGGTGCGGCGAAGTTGGTCAGGACATCTGGGAAGAGATCGACCTGATCGTCAAAGGGGGCAACTACGGCTGGAACAAGCGCGAAGGCTTCCACCAGTTCAAGAACAGCGGCGTTGATGCGAATGACAAAATGATGGATCCGATCTGGGAATACGACCACAATGTAGGGAAGTCGATCACCGGCGGCGTCGTTTATCGCGGAACGGCCGTGCCGGAATTGGTCGGAAAATACTTGTACGCCGACTACGTGACCGGTAAAGTTTGGGCGCTGGACTATGACTTGGAAGCGAAGAAGGTGAAGGGCAACTATCGCATCGCCAATTCGTCGAACCCGCCGGTCGTGACGTTCGGCCAAGATGAATCGGGCGATGTGATCGTCAGCGCCATCTTCGGCGAGTTCGGCACCCTCTATCGATTCAAGTCGAAGAAGTAGCCAGAAGGGGAACAGAGCTTGAAAGTCGCAATCATCGGCGCTGGATTGTCGGGCCTCATTTGCGCTCGCGAGCTCTCTTCTCAACATGATGTCCGATTGTTCGACAAGGCCCGCGGCGTCGCGGGCCGCATGTCGACTCGCCGCGTCGATCCGGATCTCCGCTTTGATCACGGCGCGCAGTATTTCACCGCTCGCGATCCCCGCTTTCAGGCAGAAGTGAATGCGTGGATCGCCGCCGGCGTCGCGGCCGCTTGGACCGGCCCGATCGGCGTTCTCCAGTGCGGCGAAATCTCGGAGCCTGCCGGCAGTCCCGATCGCTATGTCGGCGTTCCGGCAATGAACGCTCCCGCCAAGTATTTAGCCGAAGGCCAGACCGTTCATCTCTCGCAGCGCATTCAAACGGTTGCGCGTACCGACGCCGGCTGGTCGCTGACCAGCGAGCGCGGCGAAACGTTCGGCCCGTTCGACGGGCTCGTCTGCACGTTGCCGACGGCGCAAGCGGCGGAGCTGCTGCGCGACGTTGCGCCGACCTATGCGGCGCAAGTCGAGCAAGTGACGCTGAACCCTTGCTGGGCGACCCTTGTCCAGTTTACGCAGCGGTTGCCGCTGGAGCTGGATGGCGCGTTCGTCCATGATTCGCCCCTTTCCTGGATTGCGCGGGACAGCAGCAAGCCAGGGCGAAGCGCCGAGCAGGAATGTTGGGTGCTGCACGCGACGCAAGCGTGGAGCGCTCGGCACGTGGAAGAATCGCCTGACGTGGTCGCGCCGCAGATGTTGGCCGCGCTCGCCGCAGCGACCGGCGTGTCGCTCCCTGGCGTCGCCTACCAAACGGCCCATCGTTGGCGGTATTCGATTCCGCCGGAGCCGCTGTCGGTCGGTTGTTTGTCGGACGCCGAGATGCATCTGGCGATCGGCGGCGATTGGTGTCAACAAGCCAAAGTGGAAGGCGCCTTTTTAAGCGGGCTCGCGTTGGCCGAAACGGTCGTCCAATGGGAGTGAGCGGGCGCTAGTTAAGAGAACGTTTCCTCCGAAGAAAGGAATGGAATGAACGATTCGTGGAGAATGATCGTTTTTCGCCTGGTGGAACTTCCTACTCGTCTGCGATTGCGTCGGCGGCGCGAAGAGCGCATCAGTCAGCGGAGCGGCTGGCGACACGCCCACGGTCATCGTCGTTACGACCGGCACGATTCGCACGACAATCCCCCTATGCGTATGCTACCATTTCTAAGAAAGACGCCGGCCAGTCGTACGGCGCCCTCCGCCCCGCTGCTTTGAGAGTCCCCACGATGAACAAACGCTCTTCCAAGTCGAAATCGGATCATGGCAAAAAACACGAAGACGACTTGGACGTCGAACTTGATCCTCACGATCGGATGAAGAAGAAGGATTACGAGAAGGAGCTCGAAAAACTTCAGATCGAGTTGGTCAAAGCGCAAGAGTGGGTCAAGCAAAAAGGGACTCGTCTGGTCGTGTTGTTCGAAGGGCGCGATGGCGCCGGGAAGGGGAGCACGATCAAGCGGATCTCGGAGCGGCTCAATCCGCGCGGTTGTCGCGTCGTCGCTCTCAGCAAACCGTCTGACGTCGAGCTGACGCAGTGGTACTTTCAGCGGTACGTCGCCCACTTGCCGTCGGCCGGGGAAATCGTGCTGATGGATCGCAGTTGGTACAACCGCGCCGGGGTCGAACGGGTGATGGGCTTTTGCACCGGCGATCAATACCAAGAGTTCCTCCGCAGCGCGCCGGAGTTCGAACGGATGTTGATCCGCAGCGGCGTTAACTTGATCAAGTATTGGTTCAACGTCAGCTACGCCGAACAAGGACGCCGTTTCCAGAAGCGACTTGACCAGCCTGACAAACGCTGGAAATTCAGCCCGATGGATATCGAGGCCCGCAAGCGCTGGTACGAATACTCAAAGGCTCGCGACGCAATGATGGCGGCGACCGATATTCCGGAAGCGCCGTGGTACGTCGTCCCGTCGGACGACAAACGTCGAGCCCATCTCAACTGCATCTCGCACCTGCTCAGTTTGGGGAATTATCAAGACATTCCCCGCAAGAAGGTGAAGCTGCCGAAGCGGGACGAGGAGCACCCGTACGAGAACAGCCTGCGGGGCGAACGCCGGTTTATTCCGCAGCCGTACTAAAACCGCGCGGCGACTATTCGCTCTCCGCGGCCAGCTCCGTTTCGCTCGCCGCGGCCGCTTGATGCCAAAGAAAAGCGACGTAGCCGATCCCGACGATGCCGACGTAGATCAGCATCAGGTAGAAGTTGTAGACGCTGAGTGCGACGAGCGCCGCCGCCGCGATGATTAGCGCGATCGCCGGGAAGAAGGGATAGAGGGGCGTCTTGAACGGACGCTCCAGATCGGCGTGGTTCTTCCGCAGTGCGAAGAAGGCGATCATCGAGACGATGTAGAGCGTCAGCGCGCCGAAGCAGGCCAGCGTAATGATCTCGGCGGTCTTGCCGGTCAGTAGGGCGATAATGCCGAGCAGCATGTTGGCGATCAGCGCGTTGACCGGCGTCTTCGTTCGCGGGTGAACGACGCCGACGATCGGAGCGACGTAACGTTCGCGCCCCAGTTCGAGCGTCGATCGTCCGGCCGCGAGAATGATGCCGTGAAATGACGCGATCAGGCCGAACAGTCCGATCGTGATCAGGAGGTGATAGAGAGCGCTTCCCTCACCGACGATCTTGGCCAACGCGAGCGGCAGCGGCGAATCGGAGGGCGCCGCTCCTGGTTCGGGGAAGACGATCGCTTCCCACCCAGCGACGCCGACCGCCGAGGTAAAGACCAGGATGCAGAGAACGACAAGGGTCGCGATCGCCGAGCCAAAACCAATCAGCACGTTCCGCTGCGGATTCTTCGCCTCTTCGGCGACGTTAGCGACTCCTTCGATCGCCAGAAAGAACCAGATCGCAAAGGGAATTGCCGCGAACGCGCCTCCCCAGCCATGAGGCAGGGCGTTGATCGTCAAGTTCTCGAACCGAAACGCCGTGTAGCTGACGCCGGCGAACAGCAGCAGTTCGAGCACCGCGAGAATCGTAACGAATAGCTCAAAGTAAGCGGCCGAGCGGACGCCGACGATGTTGAGTCCGGTGAAGATCAGGTAGGCGATAATCGCGATCGCGGTGACGCTCAATTGCGGCAGAAAGGCGTTGAGATAGGCGCCGATCGCAAAGGCGATCGCCGGCGGGGCGAAGATGAACTCGATGCTTTGCGCGATCCCGGCCAAATAGCCCCACCGCTTTCCCAAGCCGAGTCGAGCGTAGTCGAACGCTCCCCCAGCCTTCGGAATCGCACAGGCCATTTCGGTGTAGCTGAAGGTAAACGTCACGTACATCACGATGATGAACAAGGTCGCTACGGCCATGCCGAGCGTTCCCCCTTCGGCGAGACCAAGGTTCCAGCCGAAGTACATCCCGGAGATCACGTAGCCGACGCCGAGCCCCCACAGCATGAACGGGCCGAGCGTCTTTTTCAGTTCGTTATTGGGCTGCGTCATTGAGCCGATCGTCGTGAAAGAGGTCTTTAAGCTTTACGCCGGAGAGCTTTTTGCGCAGCGACTCGCCGATCAAAAAGCAGAGCTTCTGCGCCGCGAGTTCATGCGGCAGCCCTTCGCTCCGAATGTTGGAAATACAGTTGCGGCGTTCGTCGGTATTGCCGCTGCAGGGGGCGTAGGTGAGGTAGGCGCCCATGCTGTAGGGAGAGGTGAGCCCGGGGCGTTCGCCGATCAAGATCACCGACAACTGGCTGCCGAGCAGATCGCCGATCGGGTCGCTGATGGCGACTCGGCCTTGTCGGACGATGGTGATCGGCGCGACGCGATACGGCCTCAAAAGCGGCATCAAATGAGCAAGCAGCGGCGCGGCGTTTCGCTCGATCGCGATCGCCGACAGCCCATCGGCCAGCGTGATGCTGACCTCGTACTCTTCCCGCGGCAGCGACTGAAGCGTCGCTTGCGACGATTCGCTCAAAATGCGTCCCAGGTCAGGTCGCTGGACATACTGCTGTCGGTCGCGGGCCTGACTGTTGAGCAAGATCGAATCGAGCCCCAGGTTCTGCAGTTCTGCCTGGACGGCGTCGGTATTCAGGTCGGCCCAAACGGCGTCGCTGGCGAGCGCATGATCGGTCCGAAACGCGAGCATCTGACGCGTCGTCATGCTGCTGCCGGTTCGCCCCAAGCCGATGCGGGCATGGGTGAACTGGCGATACTTTTCCCAAATGTCGTCCTGGTTCATAGGTACATCAACCGGTGACGCGGCGTCTCTTCCAGGATCTGTCCCTGATCATCGATGACGTTCATCCCTTGCAGCCACTGTTCAAATTCCGGGGCATGTTTCAGCCCCAGCAACTGCCGCAGATAGAGTTGGTCGTGGTACGAGGTGCTTTGGTAATGAAGCATCACGTCGTCGGCGCCGGGGACTCCCATCACAAAGTTGCAACCGGCCAGCGCCAGCAACGAGAGGAGATTGTCCATGTCGTCTTGATCGACCTGGGCGTGATTCGTGTAGCAGACGTCGCACCCCATCGGAAGCCCCATCAACTTGCCGCAGAAGTGGTCTTCCAGGCCGGCGCGCAAGATCTGCTTGCCGTCGTACAGATACTCGGGACCGATGAAACCGACGACCGAGTTGACCAGTAGCGGGCGATACTTACGGGCGACGGCATAGGCCCGCACTTCGCAGGTTTGTTGATCGACGCCATGATGGGCGTTAGCCGAGTGGGAACTCCCCTGCCCTGTCTCAAAGTACATGCAGTTGCGACCAACCGTTCCGCGGTCAAGTTGCAGACCCGCTTGATACGCCTGATCGAGCAACTCCAAAGTAACGCCAAAGCTGTCGTTCGTCGCTTCAGTGCCGCCGATCGACTGAAAGATCAGATCGACTGGGGCGCCAGCTTCCATCAGGTCGATCGTCGTGGTGACGTGGGCAAGGACGCAGGTCTGCGTGGGAATGTTGAAACGCGTACGCAGTTCATCGAGCATCTCCAGCAGCGTTCGCGTGGCGCGGGGATCGTCCGAAGCGGGGTTGATCCCAATCACCGCATCGCCGACGCCGTAGAGCAGCCCGTCGATGGTGCTGGCCAATATCCCCTTCGGATCGTCGGTCGGATGATTGGGCTGCAAGCGGGTCGAGAAATGTCCCTTCAGGCCAAGCGTGTTGCGAAACTGCGAGACGACGCGGATCTTCGACGCGGCCAGGATCAGATCCTGGTTCGACATTAACTTACTGACCGCCGCGACCATTTCCGGCAACAGGCCTGGACTGACGCGCAAGATCGTCGCGCCATCGGTCTCGGCGGCGAGAAGCCAATCGCGAAACTCGCCGACCGTCAGAGAACGAACCTCGGCCAGCGCCGCTTCGTCAAGCTGATCGACCGCCAGCCGTGTAACCGCATCGAGCTCGTAGGGAATGATGAGCTCATCGAGAAACTGCGACAGCGGCGTATCGGCCAGCACATGTCGCGCGGCGAGCCGCTCTTTGTTGTTCTCGGCCGCCAGACCGGCCAGCTTGTCGCCGGAACGTTCTGGCGTCGCTTTGGCGAGCACGCATTTGAGATCGGGGAACGAATAAGTCGTCGCGCCGATTCGATGCTGGTATTTCATGTTCTGGCGAAGAGAAGAGGCTCAAGCATTCGCGGATCGATTCCAGTTGATCGAAAGCGAACTTGCGAAACAAGTGACAAAGTTTTCAAAATTAATTTGCCGGTTTTCGCAGTCTCACCGGCTGCGTTACGTGCAGTTCTTCGGTCCCAGCAACTGCTTCAAGACTCGTTCCTTCTCGGCCACCGCATCGGCGATCGCCTGTTCGATGTCGGCCCGTTCGGCGTCGTCGGTCGCTTCTTCCAGCGCGATTTGCAGCTCTTCGAGCACCGCCTGATGCGCTTCTTCGATCGCTCGTTGGGCGTTCTCGGGTCCGGCGTTGCAAAAGCCGCTGAAGTCTTCTTTCATCGTCGATGCGCCCGGCCGCAGGAAGTTTTTCTAGTTTGGGAGTAACCTGTCCCCTGCGGACTATCATAGCAAGGTAAGCCGCTCATCGCTTCCTTCTCTGTGCGAAAGTCCTCGTCATGCGCCGTCTGTTGCCGGTTCTCGTATTCTCTTGCTGCGCTGCGACCTGGTCGCTGGCCGCCGACTTGCCCGAGAGCGTACCGGCCCCGCCGAAAGAGGCTCGACTCGTCTTTACGGAAGACTGGTCGTCGGGGCAGATCGACCCGCAAAAGTGGTATGTGCTGCGAAAGAAATGGGGCGGCGGCAATCATGGGGTCGTGCCGGAGAACGTGTCGGTGGCGCCGGACGACGTTCATGGCGAAACGAAAAACGTCCTGGTCTGCACTGGCCATGGCGATCAGTACGACGGCGACGTCGTCGGGATGTGGGGACGGAAAGATCGCGTTGGCGGCGTGATCGTCTCGAAGCCGTTTTTCGCCTCGGGACGGATTGAAATCGTCGCTAAGGTGGGCGAGGCGAAACCGTATGACGGCGGTCCCGAGAATCCGCGCGAGCCAAGCGGCGCGATTCCGGCGATGTGGACCTACGGCTATCGCTGGGTTCACGTCAGCGACAAGCCGGTCGAGCAGTTCGTGGCCGACAAGCCGATGTATAACCCGCACATGAAAGCGTACGGCCTGGGCGCGAACGAATATTGGTCGGAGCTCGACTTCCCTGAGTTCGGCAAAGGGGGCGACTTCTCCAAGGCGATGTACAACACGTTTTGTCAGAGTCGGCATGAGCCGCTGTTGTGGGACGTTTCGCACGTGATCGACGGCGACTACCACACGTATGTCACCGAGTGGCGCACGAAACTGAAGGAACTCCCGAGCGTCACCGATGCGATGGTCGCCGAGCAGGATGGCTATTACTGGATCCAGGAGAAGTCGATTCCGTTTGACGACTATCTCGGCAATCCGCTCAAGCGTCTCGGTCCCGATCGCTACGCCGTCTATACCGGCGATTACGCGGTTCACTATCTCGACGGCAAAAAGATTGCCGAGAATCATCGCTTCGTTCCGGCGATGGCGGCGCAGTTGAACCTAGGGATTTGGCTCCCCGATTGGGCCGGCCCCGCGCCGTGGAAAACGGCGTCGATCAAGTTCGCGTCGGTCAAAGTCTGGCAGTACGACGACCCCGGCGACGTTCGTGGGGTGATCGTGGATGATCTGAAGAACAATATGGACGAGCAGGGACGCGAGATAAAGTAGCTCGTAGTCCCCGTTTCTAATGGTGCCATGCTCTTGCGGCGTCTTCGCCGGATGAGCATGTCTTTGCCCTGGTGACACGCATTGAAGACATGCTCATCCGGCTATCGCCGCAAGAGCATGGCACCAAGGATTCTGGCTACTTCAGTCCTGTCGTTGCGATCCCTTTCAAGAAGGTTCGCTGCGTCAGGAAGAACAGAACCACAATCGGTAGCGTGAACAAAGTCGCCGCCGCCAACAGCAAGTGGGTTTGATCGCTATACGAGCTGACGAACTGCTCTAGCCCGTACGCCAGCGGGAAGTTCCGCTTGTCGCTCAAGAGCAACAACGGGCCGCTGAAGTCGTTCCATGCGGCGATAAACTGGAACAGCGCGACGGTCGCGATCGCCGGTTTCGACAGCGGCAACACGATTCGCCAGAAGATCCCCCATTCGCTCAGCCCGTCGATGCGAGCCGCTTCGCTCAGTTCTTCCGGAATGGTGCGAAAGAACTGCCGTAGCAAAAAGATCGAAAACGCATCTCCCAGGAATGTGGGAATGATCAGCGCGCCGAGCGTGTTGTAAAGTCCGACTTCCCGCAGCAACAAGAATCGGGGAATCATCGTCACATGCCACGGCAGGAGCATTGTGCCGATCAGCACGCCGAACAATAGATTTCGCCCCGGCCAATTCAGTTTTGAAAACGCGTACGCCGTCATCGAGCACGAAATCACTGTGCCGATCACCGAGCCGATGCAGATCAACAGCGTGTTTCGCAGGTACAGGAAGAACGGCATCGCGCTGACCGCGTCTTGGTAGTTTTTCCACCGCCATGACTGCGGCAGAATTGCGTGCGGATCGGTTTGAATCTCGGCCGGCGTTTTCAGCGACGAGAAGGCCATGATCAACAGCGGGCCAGCGAGCAGGATCGCCGCGAACAGCAGAGCCAAATAGGCCAGCACTTTTTCGAACAGGTTCAACTTCATTCGACCGACTCCCGCGCGGCGTCAATCTGGCGTTGAATCACGCGCGTCGCTTCTTTGAGCATCGCCGCGCAGTCGGGCTCTTCGGTTCGTAGCATCGCTCGCTCGGCGACGTTCTTGATCTCGCTATCGAAAAAGGCGCCGGCCGGAACGACGGGAATTGGGTATTGGTTTTCGCTGCCGGCCAAGTCGACGAACTGAGCGAACATCGGCTCTTCTTTCAGGAAAGCTTGGAACTGCGGCTGTTGCACGACCTGCCCCGAGACTGGAATCCAGCCGCCGGCAACGCAGGTCTGGGCCGCTTCCGTTTCGTGTCCCAGGCCGCTCCAGAACTTCATAAAGGCCCACGCTCCGGCTGCGTTCTTCGCGCCGCGGGGGACGACAAAGTTGTTGCCGTTCACCCAGCCGGCTCGCGTTTTTCCTCCCGGCGGAGGCGGCAACGGGCAAACGCCGAACTGCGTGATCGGCTCGCCTCGTTCTCTTTGCGCCGCTTGAAACGCGCGGATGTCGCGGACGCGCCACTGGCCATCCATCATCACCGCATAGCGACCAGCCAGCAGCGGAAAGGCTTTGCCGGGGAGCGATTGATCGCCGGAACGAAACGCGGCAATCTCGGCCGGGCCATAACGCTGGCGGAATCCAACCATCCACTCAAGGGAAGCGACGATCTGCGGGTCATCGGCCGTCACCTGGTGCGTTTCCTTGTTGTAAAACTGTCCGCCGAAGACATATCCCCACGGCCACAAGCGTCGCGAGTCAGGCAGATAGCCATGCCGCTGGTACGACTTTTGTCCCGGCGGCGCGATTGTCGTTTCGATCTGGTCGAGATCGGCCAACGTCTCCGGCGGTTTCAGCCCGTACTGATCGAGCAGCGTCTGATGATAGTAGAGCGCTCGTATATCGAGACCATTGGGTAACGCATACAAGCGACCATCGTAAGTCGCCAGACGCCGTGCGGCGGGAAAGAGCCACTTCTCCGCTTGTCGCACTTCCTCTGCGGGCGCGAAGGCGTCGAGCGGCAGGATTGCGCCGCGTGCACCCCAGTCGGCGATGACTGGATCGTCAATATTCAGCAGGTCGGGCGGATCGCCCCCGGCGACGGCGAGAAAAAACTTCAGGTCAAGGTTGTTCCCCGGCATCGCAATTGCGCGAACGTAGTGTTCGTCCTGCGACTCGTTAAAGCGGCGGACGATCTCTTCGACCGTCGCCCGATCGGCGCCTCCCCAGAAATGCCAGAAGAGGACTTCGCTCCGACCCTGCGGCGTTGATGCTTCTTGGTTGTCGCCGAGCGATGCCGCGTAGGCGACGACGCCCAGTAACAGAACGATCGCGGCGATTTGCAAAGTGCTGCGGCTCATCGTCATCCTCCGTAGTAGACCCAGCGATGCGATGTGCGGAAGAGCAACAACGTCGCCGCGAGCAAGAGAACGAACAACAGCCACGCGATCGCCGACGCGTATCCCATATCAAGATGCTGAAACGCGCTCAGGAAAAGCTGCAAGCTGATCATCATCGTCGATCCGGCCGGCGAGCCCCGTCCCTCGCTGACGATGTAGATCTGCGTGAAGGCCTGCACCGATTGAATCAGCCCCATCACCAAATTGAAAAAGATAATCGGGGTGAGCATCGGGAGCGTGATATGCACGAAGCGGCGCAAGGGACCAGCGCCGTCGAGCTGCGCCGCTTCGTAGAGCGACTTCGGCACGTCGCCGAGCGCCGCCAGGTAGATCACCATAAAGTTGCCGACCCCCCACAGGCTCATCAAGACGAGCGCGTCTTTCGAACCAGGGGCGAAGCTGCCGGTTTGCCAAAACGCGGCGAAGACGTTCCCCGGCGATTCGAGCCACTTCGGTTGGCCGAGGCCGACGCTGGAGAGCCCGTAGTTGACGATCCCGTCGGTCGGATCAAGCAGCCACATCCACAAAATGCTGGCCGCGACGACTGGGATCACCGACGGGAGAAAAAAGAGGGTCCGAAAAATCGCTTGTCCGCGGACCGGCAGCGATAGCGGCACCGCCAGCGTGATTCCGAGCAGTATCGAGAGGGGGACGCTAACGGCGGCGTAATACGCGGTATTCCAGAGAGCCTGGCCGAAGCCGGTTCCGGTGGCGATTTCCTCCGCGATTCGGGCGTAGTTTTCTCCCCCAATCCACTGGGGCGGATTGATCAGGTCGTAGCGACAAAAGCTCCAATACAAAGACGCCGCGAACGGAAACAGGTATAACAGCACCAACCCAACCAGCCAGGGGCTGGCGAATGCGTAGCCTGCAATACGATTTCGCGTCGAACTCACGCCGCCTCACGGTTGGCTAACGAGGAACAAGCGGGTAATAAAAACAGGGGTTGAATCAGTTTCTCGGTAGGGGGAGAGACTGGCGTCACGATTGTAACGCCGCTGGCGGTCAACTGGGACATGTCCGGCGGTCGATAATACGAATACCACCCGATCACTCCCGACATAGCCGCGCCAGCGATGACATTAACTCCCCTTTCGACGCCGAACTGCCAGCGAAAGTTACGGATTGCTCGCGATGAAGCTGGCGTTCCTCATGTTTTCGCCGAATCTCGCGACGATGCGCTCTATGGCCTCGGCTATATGCATGCGACCGACCGCATCACGCAAATCATGTTTGCGCGAGCGGTTTCGGCCGGTCGGGCGTCGGAATTGATCGCCGACAAGGAAGAATTGCGCGAAACCGACCGATTTTTTCGCCGGATCGGTTTGCATCGCAATCATCACCGCGAAGTGACGCTGCTGCAGCCTCACATCCACGAGCAAATCGTTCACTACGCCGCCGGGGTCAACGACGGCGCCATGGCGGTCGGGCAATCGTGGCCGATGTGGGCGACCGGCTTTGCGTCGGAGCCGTGGGACCCGGTCAGCGTGCTGCTGATCGGCAATCTTCTCAGCTTCGGCGGGCTCGCCGTCAGTCAGCTCGAGAACGAACGGATCGTCGTCGAATTGATCCAGTCCGGCGCCAGCGAAGCGGCGCTCCGCGAAATGTTTGAAGGCCGGCTGGAGCATGTCGACTTTGATTTGATCCGGCATGTTCCTTCGCTGCCGCGGATGTCGGACGAGGCGCTGGAAGTGCTCGCCGACTTGCCGCGTTTGGCCGGCAGCAACGCGTGGGCAGTCGCGCCGTCGCGAACCGCCTCGGGCGGAGCGCTTCTCTGCTCCGATCCCCATCTCGAAATCAATCGCTTGCCGGCGATCTGGTACGAAGCGGTTCTGAACTGGGGAGACGACTACGTGATGGGGGCGACGCTCCCTGGCTGTCCGCTGGTCGCCGTCGGCCGCACGTCGAACCTCGCCTGGGGCGTCACCTACATGAAAGGGGATACGATCGACATCTTCATCGAAGATTGTCGCGTGTCGCCGACGGGTCAGTGGCAATATCGCCGCGGCGCGCATACCTGGATGGACTTTGAAGTTCGCGAGGAAATTCTCGGCCGCAAAGGGGCCGACGCCGAAACGATGATCGTGCTTGAGAATCCGCAAGGAACGCTTGACGCCGATCCGCTGACGCCGGGCTATCAGTTCTCGCTCGCGTGGAGCGGCACGACGCCCGGCAGCGGCACTGCGATTGGTTCGTGGCTCGACGTGATCGCGTCGTCTGACGTCGTGTCGGCGATGGAAGTGGCCGAGCAATGTCCGCAGCCGACGCTCTGCTGGGTTTTTGCCGACGCCGAAGGTAACATCGGCATGCAAGGGAACGGCCGCTTTCCGGTACGTCGTAGCGGCGCGACAGGACTAGCGCCGCTCGCCGCGTGGGACGAAGCGAATCATTGGAACGGCTTCCTATCCGCCGAGTACCTGCCGAGCATCTACAATCCAGAGTGCGGCTTCGTTGCGACGGCCAACGAAGAGCAGCCGGAAGTGGACGGCGTGCGGGTCACCAGTCAAACGCTCCCCGACTATCGCAAACGCCGCATCGTCGAGCAGTTGTCCTACGCCGACGAAGTGACGGTCGAAGAGATGCAGGCGCTGCAGTACGACCTGGTCAGTCTGCAAGCGCGGGACTTGCTGCCTTATTTGCTGCCGCACGTCGCCGACAAGTCGATCGTTCGGCGGCTGGAGAATTGGAGCCTCGACTATTCGCCCGACAGCCACGAGGCGGTCCTGTTCCAGCGGCTCTATCGCAACACCCTGCTAGAAATCTTCGGCCAGGCCGAAGGACTCGGACGTCGCCGCGTGTTGTACGTCGCATCGCGGGTCGGCTTTTCGAGCATGGTGATCGCCGCGGTCGATCGGATCTTGAAAAAGGAGGAGTCGCTCTGGTGGAAGGGACGAGACAAAGGAGAGCTGATCCGCGCAGCGGCGGAGAAGCTGAAGCTGGAAGTGGAGAAGCCGTGGTCCGAAGTGAACAACTTCCATTTCACCGATCGCTTCTTCGGCGGCATCAGCGTCGGGCGACTGCTTGGTTTTGAAAGTCGGCCCTACCCGATGCCGGGGAACTTCGCGACGATCTTCCAGGGGCACGTCCTGCAAACGGCGAAACGGTCGTCGACCTTCGCGCCGAGTTATCACTTCGTCGCCGATATGGCGACCAGCGAGGCTTGGTCCAACTTGCCCGGCGGCCCGAGCGAAAGTCGTTTTTCGACGTTCTACAAAAGCGACGTCGCGCGGTGGTTTGAAGGGCAGTACAAACAGTTGATCAACGAAGAGCTACCTTCCGCGTAGTGGTCACGCTTGAATTGGTCATCCAACCGCAATCGTCAGGCCAAGGCCTGACCTACCGCTTATCACTCGCTTGCGCTTCGGGCTACTAAGGAAGCGTTACGCTTGGGCTTCCAGTTTCGCCAGCTCTTCGGCAGTCGCGTCGACCGTGTCGCGGATTTGCTTCTCTTTGTGTTCCGAGGTGATGAAGAAGCGGAGCCGGGCCGCTTTTTCTTCGACCGCCGGATAGAGAATCGGCTGCACGTTGATGCCGCGGGCGTACAAGTTGCGCGACAGCTTCAGCGCTCGCATCGAGTTGCCGGTGATGACCGGCACGACCGGCGTGTTGCGGCCGAGACCGGTGTTCAGCTTCCGTTCTTTCGCCAGGCGGAGGAACAGCTCGGAGTTGGCGGCGCACTGGGCGACGATCTCGGGATGCGATTCCAGTCGCTGCAGCGCGGCGAGGGCCGCGGCGGCGTTCGAAGGCGGAATGCCGACGCTGAAGACAAAGCCAGGCGCGGTGTACTTCAGGTACTTCACCAGTTGATGGCGGCCGGCGATGTAACCGCCGCAGCTGCCGAACGTTTTGCTGAGGGTCGCCATCAGCATGTCGACCCGATTCGGATCGACGTCAAAATGTTCGCAGATGCCGCGGCCGGTCTTGCCCATCGTGCCGATCGAGTGAGCCTCGTCGACGAAGAGCATCGCTTTGTACTTTTCTTTCAGTTCGATGAACTTCGGCAGATCGGGGTAGTCGCCGTCCATGCTGTAAACCCCTTCGACCACGATCAAGACGCGGCGGTAGTTGCCGCGCGATTCGGCCAGCATTCGCTCGACCGCTTCGAAATCGTTGTGACGGAAGGAGCGGCGCTGGGCGCCGGATAGGATGCACCCTTGGATCAAGCTGTTGTGCGACAGTTCGTCATGTAGGATCAGGTCGCCGGGGTTCATCATGTGACCGATCGTCGTTTCGTTGGTCGAGTGACCACCGACGAAGACGACCGAATCTTCAACCCCCAGGAACTTCGCGATCCCCTTCTCCAGCTGACCGTGGATCGTCTTTTCGCCGCTCACCACGCGGCTGGCCGAGACGCTGGTGCCGAACTGTTCGATCGCCGCTTGGGCCGCCGCGTTTACCTCAGGGGCGCCGCTGCTGCCGATGTAGTTGTAGCTCGAGAAGTTGATCATCTCGCGACCGGCGATCACAGTCGTATCTTTGGTGACCCGCTCGTGGACGTCGAAGTAGGGATTCTCGACCCCCATGCGTGCGAAGGTTTCGAGCCGCGTTTCGAGCTCGCGAATCTCAGGAAACTCGCGGACGTCGTAGTCGCCGGGACCGATTTCGTCGATCGACCGCTTCTGCTGAGCTTTGGCCTGTGGAGCTTGCGCTGCGCCGGTACCTGCATCAGTGGCGCCGTCTCCTTCGACGCCAAGGACCGCTTGGACGGCGCCGGCCAGACTGTTGACGGTCGTTTCGGCCGAAAAGCTCTCCATCGGAATTTCGATGTCGAGTTCCGACTCGAGCCCGTTCTTCAGCTCGATCCCCATCAACGAGTCGAGCCCCATGTCGGCGAGCGGCTTGCTGCGGTCGAGCTGCGCGGCGGCGACGCCGAGCGTTTTGCCGACCGCTTCGGCGACGTAATCGGCGACCAGGCGAGCACGCTTCTCTTCGCCAGCGGCGGCGAGCTGACCTTTCAATCCACCGGCGACGGCGCCTGCAGCGGCGACCGCTTCGCGGCGATGGAGGGTCGCGAGTTGATCGAGGAGTCGTGGGTGCTTGTTGCGCGAGAACTGCTTGAGGAACTTGCTCCAGTCGATCGGGAAGACGCCGACGTTGGTACTAAGGCGATCGCTGACGATTTGCTCCAGCGCGAACAAACCTTCTGGCGGCGAGATGACGCCGACGCCGAGCTTCGCCCATTTCGCATGATCTTGATTGGCCGCCATGCCGCCGCCTGACCAGGGACCCCAGTTGATGCTGAGCCCGGCCAAGCCAAGGCTGCGGCGATACGTGGCCAAACCATCCATGAAGGCGTTGGCAGCCGCGTAGTTCGATTGACCCGGCGAACCGATCACCGCCGCCAGCGACGAGAAGGTGACGAACATCTCGAGCGGTAGTTCGGCGGTCGCCGTATGCAGGTTCCACGCCCCGTCGACCTTCGACGAGAAGACGTTTTCAAACCGCTCCCACGATTGATGCGGCAGAGTCGCGTCGTCGAGCACGCCGGCCGCGTGAATGACGCCGACCAGTGGGTTCTGAGTGTTCAGCAAAGCGACGGCGCTGGTGACGCTCTTCGCGTCGGCGACGTCAAGCGCGACGCAGTCGACGGCGACACCTTCGCTCTGCCAGGCGGCGATCCGCTCGGCGGCCGCTTCGTTCGGCTTGCCGCTGCGGCTAACGAGCGCCAAATGCTTGGCCCCGCGACTGACGAGCCACGAAGCGACTTCCAGGCCAAGTGCGCCGAGACCGCCGGTGATCAGGTAGGTTCCGCTTGCGCTGACCAGCGATGTTTCCCCTAGCGGGCGCGCCATGCCGATCACAACTTTGCCGCGATGCTTGGCCTGCTGCATGTGACGGAACGCTTCGACCGACTTTTCGACCGGGAAGACTTCCATCGGCAGCGGACGAAGCGCGCCGGAGTTGAACTGCGGGCCAAGTTCATCCAACAAGCGAGCGATCAGGCCAACGTCGTTGCGCTCTTCCTGTCCCAGATCGAATGGGAAGTATTTGGCGCTCGGGCGAACTTCAGCGAACTGTTCCTTCGTCCAGACGCCGATCTTGCCGATCTCGACGAAACGCCCCTTCTCGGCCAAGACTTCGACGCTCTTCGGAATGAAGTCCTGGTTCAAGCTGTTGAGGACGACGTCGACGCCGCGATCGTCAGTATCGGCGGCGATCTTGTCGGCGAAGCTCGTCGTGCGCGAGTCGTAGATATGCTCGACGCCGAGGGAGCGGAGGAAGTCCCACTTGCCGCGGCTGGCGGTGGCGAAGACTTCGGCGCCGGCCGCTTGGGCGATGGCGACCGCCGCTTGTCCAACGCCGCCAGCTGCGGCGTGAATCAGGACGCGGTCCCCCTTCTTCAGCTGCGCCAGTTTGACCAGGCCGTAATAGGCGGTCAGATAGGCGAGCGGCAGCGTCGCCGCTTCTTCGTGCGACATCTTGGTCGGACGAGGCGCGACGTAGTTCTGGTCGATCGTCAGGTGGCTCGCCATGCTGGCGGTCGCCAGCGCGATCACCGCGTCCCCTGGCTGGTACGACTTCACCTTGCCGCCGACGCGAGTCACGACGCCGGAGCATTCAAAGCCGAACGTGACGTCCGCTTCGCTCAGAATACCGATCTCTTTTTCGTACTCTTGCAGCATGCCAAGCGCGCGCAGCACGTCGCGGAAGTTGAGGCCCGCGGCGCTGACGGCAATTTCGACTTCGGTTTCGCCGGGCTCGGCGACGGCCAGGTCGCGCAACGTAAGTTGATCGATCAGGCCGAACTTTTGCAGGCCGAGCTTGTACGGTCCGTACGGAATCGCCAGCTGACCGCGCTTGGCGTCGGCGGCCGAAACGAGCCGTGAGGAATAACGCTTGTCGCCGCGGAGGGCGATTTCAACTTCTTTGTCGGGAACCCATAGTTCGCCGAACAAGCGGGAGGCGTTTTCGGCGCCAGCCGGATCGAGATCGATCCGCGTGCAGGAGAGCTTCGGCGCTTCGGCGGCGATGACGCGGCCCAGTCCCCACAGAGCTGTTCCCGGAGGCTGGGCGACGCCGCTATCGGCGGCAACTTGCTGCGCTCCTTGCGTCACCAGGGTCAACTGCGGCGATTGATCGTCGAGCTTCAGCAGCGCTTGCGTCAGGTGGAGCGTCGTTTGAACGGCCTGCGTGTCGGTCGCGGCGGCGTCATTGGCCAACACGATTACGCCGCGGAGCGGAGCTGCGGCCGAAAGCTTCAACTCGGTGAGGAGTTGATCGAACTGAGCAGGATCGCCGGTCGCGAGTTCGGCGGCGTCGGCGGTGACTTTCAGCTTCTTGCCCGGCGATGTAATTACGCAGCGCTGCTTGCGATCGGTCAGCTCTTTGTGGAGCGACGCGGCGAGCGGGCTCTTTTTGTCTGCGATCCAAACCAGCCACGCGGGCGTTTGCGTTTCGTCGACCGACAGCGGCGAGCCGATCCGGGGCGTTTCGCGCCAGATCACTTCGTAGAGCCAGCCGTCGACATGGTGATGCAGCCGCTGCTGCAAATCTTGCCGCGAGACCCGCATCAAACGGAGGCCGCGGATTTCGGCGAGCTCTTCTCCTTCTTCGCTGGCGAGGAAGACGTCGGCGACGACTTGCGGCGAGCGACCGCTCTTCCGCTCGGTGATGCAGCTATGGCAAATCACATGGGCCGGCGAATGCGGGGCGAAGACGCGGACCGCGGCGGCGCCGATCGGGACGAAGGTGGAGTCGGCGTTGACTTGATCAGCGACCAAGGCGCCGACCGTCTGCAAACAAGCGTCGAGCAGCGCCGGATGGAGCGCGTAGTGCGACGCGTCGCTCTTCTGCTGTGCGGCGAGCGAGACTTCGGCCAGCGCGTCGTCGCCGCCGGTTCCCATCTTCTTGATGCCGCGGAAGGCGCGACCGTAATCGAGACCGCTCGCGCGACACGCGGCGTAGAACGGCTCGACTTCGATTTCCCCTTCCATCTTGAAGTAGACGTCTTGCAGCTTCAGCTCTTCCGGCGCCGCGTCGGTCAGCGCGACCTTGCCGGAGGCGTGCAGCTTCCAGACGGCGTCGGTCTCGCCGGAGGCTTCGCGGCTGAGAATACGGAAGTCGCAAACCGAGTCGCCGGGGGTGAGCAAGGTTTGCACCGAGCGGAGCGCGTCGTCGAGGACCAACGGCTGATGGATGTTCAGCCCTTCGACCGCAACGTTGGTGGCGGCGAAATGTTCGCGGCCAGCGGCGAGCGCGATTTCGATGTAACCGGTCGCCGGAAAGACCGGCTGCCCGAACAGTTGATGATCGCGGAGGTAGTTGGGGCGCGAAGCGGAGAGTGTCGACTCGTACAGCTTCTCATCGAGCGCCGTCGGATGAAGTACGCCGAGGAGCGGATGACCGCCGACGACCGGCGTCGCCGCCGTGCTGACGTAGCCGCCGCTATCGGCAGGACCGGCGCTGTCGGGCGCCCAGAAGCGCGAGCGCTGGAATGGGTAGGTCGGCAACTCGATCTTGGTGCGCGCGTAGCCTGCTTCAAAGCCGTGCCAGTCAATCTTGCCGCCGAGTTCAAACAGCTGGGCGAGCGAACCGAGGAGCGTTTGCCACTCGTCGCGCTTCGCGCGCATCGACGAGAGCCAGTTCAGATCTTTGCCATCAAGCGTCGCGCGGCCGAGCCCGGTTAGAATCGGATTCGGGCCGACCTCGATAAAGACCTTGGCGCCCTTCTTACCCAGCAGCGCCATTCCGTCGCCAAAGCGGACCGCTTCGCGCAGATGGTTGCGCCAGTAAGAGGGCGTGGTGATTTCGTCGCCGGCCCATTGTCCGGTCAGGTTTGCGGCGAGCGGAATCGACGCCGGATGGAGTTCGATCTGGCCAATCGTTTTCTCGAATTCATCGAGAATCGGATCCATCAGCGGCGAGTGGAACGCATGCGAGACGGTCAGGCGGGTGGCGCGAACTCCCTGCTTTTCGCACTCGGCGATCGCCGCATCGAGCGCGGCCATTTCGCCTGAGATCACCGTCTGCTGCGGGCTGTTGTAAGCGGCGACCGAGAGCTTGGTCGGGTTGGCGGCGATCAGCGGATCGACGACCGACGGCCCGGCCGAAATCGCGGCCATGCCGCCGCCAGCCGGAAGCGAGTTCATCAGCTTGCCGCGAAGCGCGATCAGCTTCAGACCATCTTCGAGCGAGAAGACGCGGGCGGCGCAGGCGGCGACATATTCGCCGACGCTGTGCCCGATCACCATGTCGGGCTCGACGCCCCACGACTTCCAGAGTTCGTACAGCGAGTACTCGACGGCGAACAGGGCCGGTTGCGTGTAAGCGGTTTGGTTGACCGCGTCGGCGTCGGCGCCGAACAGGATCTCAAGCAGCGGCACGTCGTACTGCGCAAGGATCTCGGCGCAGCGATCGAGCGTCGCACGGTAGATCGGCTGCGTTTCGTACAGCGTCTTGCTCATGCCGAAGTACTGCGAGCCTTGCCCGGTGAAGAGGAAGGCGGTCTTCAGCTTGCGACGTTTGGCGCCGCTCTCTTCGCTCGGCGCAGTCCCGGCGATCTTGCGAAGCTGCGTGATCGCCGCTTCGCGCGAATCGACGATCAAGCCCTGGCGAGTTTCCAGTTTCGAGCGTCCGACGTTGACCGAATAGGCGAAGTCGGCGACATCGAGATCGGGATGTTCCGCCAGCAGGTCGGCATAGTGGGTCGCAACTTCGGCCAAACCGGTTGCGCTGGCGGCCGAGAGCGTGACCACATGCTGCGGGCGCTGGAAGTTGGCGTAGGTTTCTTTCGTCTTTTGGTTGACGTAGTCGCCGACGATCACATGGCAGTTGGTGCCGCCAAAGCCGAAGGCGCTGACGCCGGCGATCCGATGGCCGCGCTCCGATTTCCAATCGGTCGGCGCAAGCGGGATTTCGATCGGCGCGTCGGAGAGATCGATGTACGGGTTCAGCTCGCTGAAGTTCAGATGCGGCGGGATCTTCTCGTGCGAGAGGGCGAGGATGCACTTCACCAGACCAGCGACGCCGGCGGCCGATTCCAAGTGGCCAATGTTCGTTTTGACCGACGCGATCCGGAGCGGCTTTTCGGCAGGGCGATCGACGGCCAGGACGCTCTTCAGCGAACGGACTTCGATCGGATCGCCGAGCGAAGTGCCGGTACCGTGCGCTTCGATGTACTCGACGTCATGCGGATTGAGGTGCGCATCGGCGAGCGCCGCGCGCAGGACGTCTTGCTGCGACGGACCATTGGGAGCAGTCAGCCCGTTGGTGAGACCGTCTTGATTGACGGCCGAACCGCGGACGACGGCCAGGATGCGATCTCCGTCGCGTTCGGCGTCTTCCAACCGTTTCAGCACGACCATGCCGCATCCTTCGCCCCGGACGTAGCCGTCCGCTTTGGCGTCGAACGTCTTGCAGCGTCCGTCAGGCGACATCATCCGCGCTTGCGAGAAGGTGATCGTCCCTTCCGGCGTCAGGATCATGTTGACGCCGCCGGCGAGGGCGAGATTCGACTCGCCGCTCTGCAGACTTTGGCAAGCCAGGTGAACCGCGACCAGCGAAGAGCTGCACGCGGTGTCGATCGCGACGCTCGGGCCGCGGAAGTTGAAGACGTAGCTCAGTCGGTTGGCGGCGATCGAGAGGCTGGTCCCGGTCGCGCTGTAGGCGTTCAGAGATTCGAGCCCGCGGAACATCAGTCGGGCGTAGTCGCTGTTGCTGATGCCAACGTAGACGCCGGTCGGCGAGTCGGCGAGGCTATCGACCGGGATGCCGGCGTTTTCGAGCGCTTCCCACGCTACTTCCAACAGCAGGCGTTGCTGCGGATCCATCTTTTCGGCTTCGCGGCCAGAGATCCCAAAGAAGGCGGGATCGAAGTCGGCGACGTCGTCCAGAAAGCCGCCCCAGCGGGTGCTGGTTTTGCCAGGTGTGGCCGGCTCGCTGCTGTAGAGCGCGTCGACGTCCCAGCGATCGGCCGGCGTCTGACGAATCGCGTCGACGCCGCCGGCGAGGAGCTCCCAATAGGCGGCCGGATCGGCGGCGCCGGGGAAACGACAACCGACGCCCACCACGGCGATCGGCGAGTGAGGTAGATGCATCGCGGTTATCAATCTACGTCGTGGCTTGGGAATGACGGCCGTGTAGGGGCTCGTCCGGAAGGGGATCGGACTGGCGAGCGGCGCAAGCCTTGACGATTATTGTAGCGATATTGCGCCTTTTAACCTGCGCCGCTTGCATCCGTGCCCATCAGCGGCGTTTATCGCCGATCGGCCAGGTATTCCGAGAATTCTTCGATCGTCGGATAGTCGTAGACGACGGTCGGGTCGATGCGGCGTCCGAGCCATTGTTCCAGGTCGCCGGTCATACCGATCGCCGCCGCCGAATCGAGCGCAAACGATTCGAACGGAGCCGTTACGTCGATCGACTGGGGCGCCGTATCCAGCTCGCGGGCAAGATAGGCGACCATCCACTCTTGGATTTCTTCCGCCGTGGCAGAAGCGCCAGCGGCCGATTTGTCGCTTGTCATGTAGGTCCTCTCACGTCGTTACGTAATGGATTTATCCTACACGTTGGGCCCGGAAGCGACCACCGACCCACGCCTGAGCGGCAATTTCGTCCGGAATCGAGCCAGAGACCGAAATCGCCCCCACATACCCCTCAGCCGGGCAGAATTCGGTGATGGAAGCGCCCATTTCTTCGGGAGAACGATCGCCATGGTCGATCACGCGTCGTGCAGGAGGCGCAACCAGGTCGATTTCCAACTTTTCCAGAGGACGGCGAATTCCGACCCCAAAGGTCTTCAAATACGCTTCTTTGTGCGTCCAGTACCGCAGGAACTGACGATTCTGCTCGGCTGACGGCAAGCGGAGCACTTCTGGGCGTTCGCACGGAGCCAGGCAGCGATCGATCATCCGGGGAAGGCCGCGAATTTCGCGGACCTGTTCGATATCGACGCCGACTTCGCCGATGGTTGAAACGGCCAGCACCGCCAGATCGCCGGAGTGGCTGACGTTGAACCAGAGCGAATCTTGGTGTTCGACGAGCGGCTTGCCGTATTTTCCGGCCGTCAGCGAGAGCTGAGTCGCGGGCAATTGCAGGTACTCGGCCAGGATCTGGCGGACAGCGCCGCGGCAGATGATGTAGCGCTCGGTCTGAGCTTCCAACAGAAAGCCGTCCGCTTTTTCACGCTCCGCGGCCGATAGCATTGCGCGCAGCTGGGCGACCTGCGACTTGCCGGCTCGAAGCGGGATACTCCATAGATGGAGCGCCTCGGCGGACATGCCGGTCAAAGGTGCGAGGCGCGAGCCACGGGCTTCCGGGAGTCGTATCATGTTTGGTTGTGGGTTAAGTGTCGTGGCTTGGCTTGTCCGAGCAGCGGCAAAACAGGGGGGTGGCCGCCAGGTGAGGATTGCGCTCTTCAAGAGAGATCGGACAAAGAACAATCTCGACGGGAGGGTTATCGGCTGACTGTGATCGGCCGCATTATTCGGAATAGCCTGTATAATTCAAAGGTTTGATCATAAAAGGCCTCTAGACTGGCGGTGTAGGCGGTCTGCGGCAATTTCGTAAGGTTTGACGTCGGATGGCGCGAGTTGTTCTAGCCATGTCGGGGGGCGTTGATAGCAGCGTCGCCGCACACCTTCTCCTAGAAGAGGGGCATGAGGTTATCGGCGTGTTTATGCGTCATGGAGAACAGTCTCCGATTGCTAGCTGTCAGATCGACGGCCAGTCGGCGCTGCCGATCTTGAACGATCGTCCCGACCACAAGCAGGGTTGCTGCAGTGCTAGCGATGCGGCGGATGCACGCCGCGTCGCCGACAACCTGGGCATCCCATTTTACGCGCTCAACCTGCAACGTGAATTTGGACGGATCATCGACTACTTCGTCGAAGAGTATGTCGCCGGGCGAACGCCGAACCCCTGCGTAATGTGCAACAACTGGATAAAGTTCGGCAAACTGTTCGACTACGCCGACAGCGTCGGCGCCGAGTACGTCGCTACAGGGCACTATGCCCGCTTATTGACCGATCAGCCGGGCGACTTGCCGCGTCTGGTTCGGGGCGTCGATCCCGGCAAGGATCAGACTTACGTCCTGTTTGGCATCGAGCGCGAATATCTGCGGCGAATGTTGTTGCCGGTTGGACATTTTGAAAAGTCGCGGATTCGTGAGCTGGCGGGGCAAATCGGCATGCGGGTCGCCGACAAGAAGGACAGTCAGGAGATCTGCTTCGTCACCTCCGGCAAGCATGACGAATTCATCAAAGCTCGCCGCTCCGATCTGCAAACGGCTGGCGAGATCGTTACGACCAGCGGCGAAGTGGTCGGTACGCATGACGGGATCGAGAAGTACACGATCGGCCAGCGCAAAGGTTTGGGTGTGGCAATGGGCGAACCACGGTTCGTCGTCCGGATCGAAGCCGATACCAACCGCGTGGTGATTGGTGAAAAAGAAGAGCTTGGCCGGCTTGAGCTGACCGCTCGCGATTGCAATTGGCTGGTCGACTTGCCGGAAGGCCCTGTCCGCTGCCGCGCCCAGATTCGCTACAACAGCGACGACGCGCCGGCGACGGTCGAGCGACTTCCGGAAGGACGGATCGCGGTCATCTTTGACGAGCCGCGCCGCGGAGTAGCGCCCGGACAAGCGGTCGTATGCTATGACGGCGATCAGGTGCTCGGAGGCGGTTGGATCGAGTGACGCACTCCCCTGCTCTGCATGAAAAAAGACTCGCCTAAGAGGCGAGTCTTTTGTTTTTTTGGCGTTGGAATTGCAACTTCAAACAATCGCTTAGTCCCACGAGATCGTCTGCTTGTCGTCCGATAGGCAAGCGTTTTGGAAGGTCGTGCCGTCGATCGTGTAGGCGATGAACCGGACCGAGCCATCGGCCAGAACCGCGTTGAGACCGGCGCTGTGGGACGAACCGAAGTAGGGATGCCATTCGCCATAGAGGCCGAGGTCGAGGCCCGCTTTGCCGAACTGCCAGCTGTTGTTGGGATTCGGAGCGTCGCGATCGCTGATCGGCGGGAGTGCGGTGACGTTTTTCGACGAGTCGACGTGACTGCCAAAGCGAACGTTGTCTTCGTCCCAACCGGCGTTGTTCCAGCGTTCGTTGTCTCCACCTTCGATGCCATGAGCGTCAGGGTGGAGCGCCTTCTCCGCGAACATGATGGTGTTCGACGATCCGTCACGGATTCGTTCGACCGTTAATTCTCCCTTGGTGTTGTTGCGGTGACGCATGACGCCATGTTCGCCCAGGTTGCTCGAGTTGCGAATGCTTCCCTGCGACCGTTCGCCGGCGTTGGCGGCATAGTCGCAGCGGTAGGTCAGGCCCGACCCATAAGCTTCCGGAGCGCGACGCGTGGGGCAGAAGAACCCTGCCACGAAGTTTTGCGCAACAATGTCTTGCGTGCCGGTCGGATTGTTGTAATCGCCCAGCTCATACAGGTTTTGCTGTTCGATGAACGGCAGCAAGTGGAAGCTCCAGTTCCAACCTTCGACCGTCAGCGCGTTGCAGCACGCGGTGGTCGAGTCGGTCAGCTGGCCGTCTCGCGCGCCCCAAACCAGGCGACCATAGGTCGCTTGGAAGTTGTGCGCGGCCAGGCCGAGCTGTTTCAGGTTGTTGCTGCATTGGGTGCGACGCGCCGATTCGCGAGCTTGCTGCACGGCCGGCAGCAATAGGCCGATCAGAACGCCGATGATGGCGATCACGACCAGCAACTCAACCAGAGTAAAGCCCGACGCGCGGCGCGGGTTACGTTTGCTAATCATAGGGGGAAGACCTCTGTAGGTAGGAATGAAAGGAAAGATCTCACGCTGGCCGCCCGAAATCGGCGGCGCAAAGCGAGTTATTTCTTTTTGGCCGGCTTGTAGGAATCGCTGGCCGCGCGTTCTGCGTCTTCAACCGCCGCGTCTTCCGCTTTGATCTTTTCCTGCAGTTCCTGCGTCAGCTCCGGAGGATTGGAAGCGGACGAACCGCCGCAACCGAGCGCCAACGTGAGGACGGAGAAGAGGAGTGCGAAGCGTAAAATAGCCATCTTGGTATCGCCTTGTTGAATTGGAGTTTGTTTTGAGATGCAAATAGACCGCGCAGTTCTGAGAATCAGTCGACTCGCTTAGTCGAGTTGCAGGACTTCGCCGTCGTCGGAATGACAGGCGCGACGGAACATTTCGCCGTCGATGTTGAACGCGATGAAGCGAACCGAACCGTCAGCGAACGCCGCGTTCATCCCCGCGGTGTGCGAAGCGCCGAAATAGGGATGCCACTTGGTGTAGAGACCCAAGCCAAGCGCCGGCTTGAGATGGAAGTTCCACGTGCCCGAACGATCGGCGTACGGAGCGAAGTCGTCGGAGATCGGCGTCAGCGGAACGACGTTGCCGCTGCTGTCGCGGTGGCTGCCGTAGCGGATGTTGTCTTCGTCCCAGCCGGCGTTGTTCCAGCGTTCGTTGTCGCCCCCTTCGCTGCCGTGCGAGTCGGCGTTCAGCGCCTTTTCGGCGAACATGATCGTGTTGGACGAACCGTCTCGGATCTTTTCAATCGTCAGTTTTTTGTTGGTCGCCAGGTTGCGAATCACGCCGTGTTCGCCAACGCTCCCCGGAGCTCGAAGATCTCCTTGCGTCCGTTCGCCGGCGTTTCCAGCGTAGTCGCAGCGATAGTAGAGTCCGCTGCCGTAGCCTTTCGGAGCGCGACGCGAAGGGCAGTAGTAAGCGGGAACGCCCGACGCGGCGACGACGTTCAGCGCACCGGAGGGATTGCTGTAGTCGGCCAACTCATAGATGTTCTGCTGTTCCATGAACGGCGTCAGGTGAAACGACCAGTTCCAACCTTCGACGGTCGACGAGCTGCAGCAAGAGTCGATCGGATCGGTCAGCGAGCCGTCGCGGCCGCCGAAAACGATGTAGCCGTAAGTGTCTTGAAAGTTGTGGGTCGCCAGCGCGACTTGTTTCAAGTTGTTGGTGCACTGCATGCGGCGAGCCGCTTCGCGAGCTTGCTGCACGGCCGGCAGCAACAATGCGATCAACACGCCGATGATCGCAATGACGACGAGGAGTTCGACCAGGGTAAACCCGGCGCTTTGTTGGGAACGCTTCATGAATTGGACGCCTCTTTAAAAGTCCCTGAAACCGCGATGTTCAACGTCAGCGCGACGTTGATTTCGCTTAGCGTGCTAATCAGTCGTGCTGTAAAGCGGACCAAGGTAGCAACCGCTGGCGGTGGGCAAGAGGCTTCTTAACGTCGAATTCATTGAAGAATTCGTGAAGACTTTTGGAGCCGTCGTTTTCTAAAAGGCAAATACATCAATGGCTAATGGCGCAATTTTTGTGAGTGATAGTCAGCCGCTAGTATAGGGTCTGTGTTGTCCATTTCTGTATTGCCAGGAAGCGCCGAAGCTGGCCGTTAAACTCGCCGCAGTACGACGCGAAATCACCGTGGAAATCCGAAGGAAAAATAATCTCGCTTTTGCGCATGAATCCGGCACGTTTGCGCAGGGGAATCGACAAGAGGTAGGGAAAGCCCATTTTTGAGTCGGCGCGTACCTTCAGCGCGCTATCAAAAGCGGAGCGACGTCAGCGCGATGTCGGCTAAGCGTTCTCAGGTGGGTCGGACGGGGGTTCTTGCTCCGCCGCTGAAGAGGAGTAGTCGTCGACGTCGGTCAGCGTGAATTCGGTGCTGAAACCGTCGCCGGCTGAGAGATAGATCTCGCCGTGCGGCTCAGGCTGCTGCGCAACGACGTGGCAGTGTCGGACCAGTTCGAGGACCGCCAGGAAGAGACCAATGATCACTACCTTGTGCACGGCGCCTTCGAACATCGAGGTGAACGAGACCTTTTCTTCGTCGACGATTCGCTGATGGATCCGCTGCATGTAGACGCGGATCGGCGTGTCGTCGTAAACGATGTTGGTCGGCTGGACCGTTTTGCTGTCGCGGACGATGCGCGTCAACGCACTGACCAGGTCCCATAGCTCCACCTCGTGAATCGGCTGTTGCGCGGGATCGATCCGTCGCGGCGGCAAATCGTCGGAGAGTCGCGAAAAGCGGCGGTTCCACGCCCGCCCTTGATCGTCGAGCAGTCCGGCCGCGTCTTTAAACCGTTTGTATTCCAAAAGGCGTTCGACCAGTTGCTCGCGCGGGTCGTCGATCAGCTCTTCGTCCGCTTCGACGCCGGGGAGGAGCAGCTTCGATTTGATCTCGACCAGGGTGCTCGCCATTTCGAGAAAGTCGGCCGCCGCGTCGACGTCCATCTGCTGCAGGATGTCGAGATACAGGACGTACTGCTCGGTGATCATCGCGATCGGGATGTCGCGAATGTCGATTTCATGTTTGCGCACCAGGTAAAGTAGCAGGTCGAGCGGACCGCGATAAACGTCGATGTCGACCTTGAATTTCATGCGGATTCTTTCGTACCGAGAGCGAACTGGTGACGCGAAAACGACGCCAAAACTTCATCAAAAACTAAAGCAGAAACTCTAGGGCGTGGCCAGAGCTCTCTCTATATTCGGATTTACCCAACCTCTGCGGTAGATGGATACGGTCCGATTTTGGCTGGAATGTCGCGACCACTCGCCTGCGGCATGCGCCTCGACCGCCTCTTTTCCCCTATTTGGCTGGAAAAGGGGAGATCGATTCGGCTTACTTTTTTCTTGGTAGGCGCCGATAACGCTATGCCCATCGAAATTCGACATCGGGAAACCGGCGAGCCGCTGTTCCAAGTAGCGGCCGATACGTTACGGGGGGCGAATTTGTCGAGCAAGGCGCTCGCCTACGCCGACCTGGCTGGCGCCGATCTGCGCGGCGCCAATCTCGACATCGCCGACTTGCGGCATGCCGACCTGCGCGGGGCTCGACTCGAGTCGGCCAGTTTGCAAAACGCCAGCCTGGCCGACGCCAATTTGGATGGGTGCGAAGGAGGAGGCGCCGACTTCTCGAACGCCCAGGCGCATCGCGCGTCGTTCGTCGAAGCGACGCTAACCCGCAGTTCGTTTCGATACGCCGACCTGACCGCGGCGAAACTAACCCAAGCGTCGATGTCCGATTGCGATCTCAGCATGGCGACGCTGCGCGGCGACTTCTGTTCGGCGAAGATGAATCGCTGCGACATGCGCTCCTCCGATTTGACCGGCGCGGCGCTGCGGCGAACGAGCTTGCGCAACGCGCAACTCGACGGCGCGATCATGATGGGCGCCGATCTTACGAGCGCAAATCTTGATGGTGCGAAACTAGTGGGTGCGAAGCTTACCGGCGCAATTCTCAAAGGTACTTTGCTCGATGGCGCGATGCAGGAAATGCAAAGTCGACCAAGCAAGCCAAAGGGCCCATGGTGGAAAGTTTGGAAGTAAAGTTTCCACCCAGTTGAGCGACGATACTTCGCATCTTACCGAATCTGCACCAAGAAAGTTGCAATTTTTCTCTTGGGGCGTAACTACTGCTTTTCTAGAATCATAAGTAACTGGTCAGATCTTTTACCCGCATGCAATTGGGGAAGACGGCCTTACCTTCGCATCGCTTTAAGGGCGATTGCTTGGTGACGTCACCCCAATCGACCAGGAACAGAAACGCCATGGAATGAGGCGACAGAGGCCGACGGCGTAATAGAGATGAGCGCAGCAGAGAAGTAGGCGCAGAGACTAGCAAGGCATTATTGCGAAGCGTTTTCCGCAGACTTGCCGCAGGGGTACATTCCTCCTCGGGCCGTCGCCGAATTTTTCGTACCGCTTGGCGGAAGCGATACCTGTTCGGCTTGGCGGTGTTTGGTCATCGGAAAGCGCGGTTGTCGTATCTCTAAACTTCTAGAAAGCGGGCAACGGGCTATTATGATTCAAATCAAGCATCGGGAATCAGGCGACATTCTTTTTGAAATGGACGCCGATTGCCTCCAGGGGCAAAAACTGGTTGGCAAGAATTTGAAAGGGGCCGACCTTTCCAATCGCGTCCTCCGCGACTGCGTTTTTGACAGCGACAGTATGAACGGCTGTAATTTCGCCGGGTCCGACTTGGAAGGAGCTTCCTTTATCGGCGCTTCGGCGCAAGACGCCGATTTTACCGGGGCGAATCTGCAAAAGACCAACTTTACCGACACCCTATTGCAGCGCTCGAACTTCACCGGCGCCAACATGACCAACGCCAACATGCGTTACGCCAAGCTGGAAGGGGGCAATCTCTCTTCGGCGCGGCTGGTCGAAGCCGACCTCAGCATGTGCGACCTGCGGTGTGACCTGTCGTCCGCCAATCTAACGCGAGCCGACCTCCGCGGCGCGATCATGGTTGGCGCCAACCTGAGCAACGCCAAAATCGACGACGCCGACTTCACCGACGCCGACATGCATGACGCCAACATGAGCGGCACGCTGATCGAGCGAGCGAAGAACGCCTGTACGAAGCACAAGAAGTTCCAACCGATCCCGAAGTCGAAGGCGAAACGTCCGTGGTGGAAGGTCTGGGCCTAAGCCGGCTTCGCAGCACGAAACCTTGACGACTCGATTTCCCCGCTTGCGCACGGTGGGGAGTCGAGTGATCGCTTGAAGATCTCGCTGAGAAGCTTTTAGCATCTTCGCGACAACCGAATAGCGAGTCGCGGCGTTGGGAGTTCCAGTTGGTGGACGCGGTCGCGTCTTCCGCCGCTTCTGATCGTTTGATTGTCGAATTCTCTGACGACCGAAAGGCGCCTTCAATTTGGAATCGGCTCTTCGCCGCCTCCTTAGCCGCAAAATGGGGGTATGGGGCTCCGTTTCGCCCTTTTCCAGACCCCGCTTTCCGGCAATCCCCGCAGAACGGCAGTTTCCGATCGGTTGCGGCTGGGGCGCCGTGCTTTCCCGACCGTCTTCGTCTACACTGGGTGTTTACTTAGGCGCCGCTCTGACCGGGGGGGATGAGTTCGAGGGGAATCAGGAAGGTTTCCGTCGGAATCTTGCGGGGCGCGCCGCTGGCATTTGAGTCTGTAGAAATCCCATGAGTTTGCCGCAAGTCGTCATCGTTGGTCGCCCTAATGTGGGGAAGTCGAGCCTGTTTAATTGGCTCGCTGGTCGGCGTTTGGCGATCGTTGACAACGTGGCCGGGGTCACCCGCGACCGCATGACCTATCTGATGCAGTGGCGCGATCGCTACTTCGAAATCGTCGACACCGGCGGGATCGGGATTAACGACGTCGACGACCTGACCGACGAAATCGAACAACAGATCAACATCGCGATCGACTCGGCCGATTTGATTTTGTTTGTGGTCGATACTCGTGACGGGATTCTGCCGCTCGATCAGGAAGTCGCCCAACGTTTGCGGCACGTCAACAAGCCGATCGTGCTGGTCGCCAACAAGACCGACGAATCGCACATGGACCATGACGCCGACCAGTTCTATCAACTGGGGCGGGGAATGTTGGTCCCGGTCAGCACGCTGCAGAACCGAAACAAAGATGACCTGCTGAACGTCATCGCCGATCGTTTGCCCGACGCCGAAGAGGGAGAAGCTTCCAGCGGCGAACCGGAGATGAAGATCGCCGTCGTCGGCCGTCGCAATGTCGGCAAGAGCACTTTCGTCAACACGTTGGCCCGCGCCGAACGAATGATCGTCAGCGAAGTGGCCGGCACGACCCGCGACAGCGTCGACATCCGCTTTGAGCTCGACGGCAAGTCGTTCACCGCGATCGATACGCCTGGCTTGCGTCGCCGCGTCAGCGTGAAGACCGATATCGACTTCTACAGCACCCATCGCGCTGAGCGAAGCATTCGCCGGGCCGACGTGGTGCTGATGTTCTTCGACGCGTCGCAGCAGATCAGCAAGGTCGACAAGCAGCTGGTCGCTTACATCGCTGAGAACTACAAGCCGGTCGTTTTCGTCGTCAACAAGTGGGATCTCTACCACGACAAGATGCCGACCGATCGCTGGGCGACCTACCTGCACGACACCTTCCGCAACATTCCGTACGCGCCGGTTGCGTTCATCACCGGTCAGACCGGCAAGAACGTCAAAGCGCTGCTCAACCACGCGCAGATGCTGTACAAGCAGTCGCGCGAACGCATCTCGACCGGCGAATTGAATCGCATCATTCGCTTCGCTCTCGAAAAGTCGCCGCCGCCGCTCTACAAGCTGCGTCGCCCGAAGATCTACTTCGCCACGCAGATCGGCGCTCAGCCGCCGACGATCGTGTTGAAGTGCAACTCGCCGAAGGCGTTCAGCGACGGCTATCGCCGTTATCTGCTTTCGATGCTTCGCGATCACGTCAGCTTTAGCGAAGTGCCGATCAAGCTCTATCTGCATCGCCGCCAGGAAGCCGACTTCAAAGGTGGAGACGGCGAAGGGGGCGAGGGTTCGATCAGTCCGCATGACGGCGATCTGGCGGACGGATCGGAAAGCGACATGCTGAACGAGTTGAACGACGACTAGTTCGTCGCGTCGCCGGCCGCTGAGAGAACGCTTTCGATCACTTCGGTCTTCGCGGCGGCGTACTGGTTCATATCGTCCCACGAGCGCTGGGCGAGTTCCCGTTTGACGCGTTCATAACGAATGCGATCTTCTGCACACTGACGCAGTCGATCGCGAAAAGCCAGGTTGCGGTCAATCTCGACGCAGCCGGTCGAATAGACGTGGATGTGAACGTCCCTCTCGGGCGTGCGAAGCATCCGATGCTGATGCCAATCGGGCTCGCGAACGCGCAGCTGATAGCCGACTTGTTCTAAGTGAGACAGATAGCTCGACTCGTCGGCCGAGTTGGCGACGACCAGCAGAATGTCGATGATCGGCTTGGCTGCGAGATCAGGAACCGACGTCGAGCCGATATGCTCGATTTGCATCGCCGCGCCCTGAATTGCGGCTTGGATCTGGCGGCTGTGAGCGGCGAACGTTTCTGGCCAATCCGGTTGGTAGTCGACGATCTGAATCTCGCGCCGTTCGACGCCGCCGATCAGGCCGGTTTCAAGATTCGGATCGAACATCGCATCACGTCGCCAGGCAATAGCGATCAATCGCTTGCTGCAGTTGATCCTTGGTGATCGGTTTGACGATGTAGTCTTTGACGAACGGGAACTTCATGGCGTTCAGTTTGTCTTCGGCGAAATCGGACGACGAGTACATCACGACGACCATGAAGTTGTACTCCTTGCCGAACTTCTCTTGCATCGACTCCAAAACTTCGTGGCCGTTCATCCGCGGCATGTTGATGTCGAGCAAGATCAGAACCGGCGGCGGGAAGTCGCCGAAATCGGTAGCGCGCCGTTGTTCGTCGATGATCGCGTCGAAGAAGTGATCGCCTGCTTCGAATTCGATCACCTTGGCGTCCATCTCCAAATACTTGGCGACGCGCTGTACGAGGTAACGATCGACATCGCTATCGTCTACCACGGCAATCGTAACGGTCATCTCGGCTCCTGCTTCTCTATCGATTTGCGAGACGGTTATTCTGCGGTAAGACGACCGAGAATATCGTTTTTCCTTTGGCGGACTCGAAAGTAATCGTGCCGCCTAGCTGGGTAATGTACTTTTTCGCGAGCGCGAGCCCAATCCCGCTGCCGGCTTTGTCGTCGTCGGAAAAACGCTGGAATAGTTTGAAAACGCGATTGTGGAATTCGGCGGGAATGCCAACGCCGTTGTCGGCCACCGACAAGCAGAATTGATCGTCGGCGGTCCATGTTTTGATCCGTACCAGACGGTTCTTTTGCGCCGGGTCTTGATACTTGATCGCGTTGGAGAGGAGGTTTTCGAGCGTTACGTCAAAGCGGACCGGAATGCTGTAAACCGGTTCGGCATGCTGAAAGTCGGTTTCGACGTCGACTCCTTCGTGCTTGAGCGCCGACCAGATCGTTTGGAATCGCTGCTCGACGTCGACCTCTTCCCAGTTAATCGAAACGAGGTCCGATTTCGCCAGCGACAGGACCACTTCGATCCGCGCGGCCAGGCGTTCGGCGAGCGCTTTCGCTTTTGGAATGTTGAGCTTCACTTCCTCGAAGTCGCCTAGCTCCAGATCGCTTTCGCAAACGTGCAACAAGCCGGCGATCGAAGCGAGAGGCGCTTTCAGATCATGCGACGCACTGTAGGCGAATTGATTGAGCTCTTCGTTCAGCCGCTCCAGTTGGATCGCCTTCTGAGCGATGTCATGCTCTTTCGACTTGCGGTCGGTGATGTCGATGATGGTGGCCATCGTCGACTTCCCTTCCATTTCCTCGACCGGCGTCAGACCGATTTCGATCGGAAATTCGGTCCCATCTTTTCGTACGCCAAACAGGTCGCGTCCGGCGCCCATGTTCCGGGCGTAGCGATCGTTGTTGTAGCTGTTGCGATAGACCGCATGTTTGCGGCGGAAACGCTCCGGCACTAGCATTTCGATCGGCTGTCCCATCATCTCTTCGTGCTTGTAGCCGAACAGCTGGCAGGCCTTGTTGTTCACCAGTTCGATTGCGCCCGCTTCGCTTACCTGGATCATGGCGCTGGCAGCGGCGTTGAGCGCCCGGAGGATCATCGCCTCGTTTTTCTTCCGCTCGCGAATGTCGAGGACTGAGACGATCACCATGACGTCGTCGTCGACTTGGACCGGATCGAGGCCGATTTCGACCGGAATCATCACGCCGTCTTTGCGAGCGCCATGCAAGTCGCGACCGGTCCCCATGCGACGGCTGGTTGGGACCTCGAAGAAGGCGTTACGCAGGTCCGAATGGTAGGGGCGGACGTGCGTGGGAACGAGAACTTCGACCGATTGTCCGTGGAGTTCGCCGGTCGAGTAACCAAAGAGTTGATCGAGACGCCGATTGCTGCGCAGAATCTTCCCGGCTGACGAAACCAGCATGATCGCGATCGGACAGATCTCGATATCAATCGTGAAGTCGTCGGTAGAACCGACCGACCCGGTCATTTTCGCCATCTTACGTTTTGCCCCATGTCGTCAAAGCGTTCCTGTCGCCTTGCAGGGGTCGCTTGAATGCGGCGTATGGCGACCCCTCTGACATTCGTTCGTATTGTGGCCGCTTTCCCAGGGCGAAACAACATTCTCGTTCGACGCGCACCCAATTTGGCGAATATTCGTCCAGCGAAACATACCCGTCAACTATCAAGACGCAAGCCGGCTCGCGCTTGAATGCGAGACGCCGCATGATACCGAGTTGGTAAATTCGTCAACGTCGCTATCCAGCGCTGTCTTAGCGCCCTGCCGGCGTCATTACCATTTCGACCGGCGGCGGCAGCATCTGTTCCAGTGCATTGACCCGCTGCTCGAGCGCCGCGATGCGGGCCATCGTTTCGGGACTGTTGCCGGTGCACGTTCTGCCTCCCAAGCTGAGGCTTAGGCATCCGGTCGAAACGAGCATGACGCTGGCGATTACGAGCGACGTTAGGAGAGGGCGAAGACGCATCGGGTGGGGCTCCGAAAACTGCGACCGAATGTGGGATGTCTGCCTGCGGATAGTCGGCGACAGTCGGGGGATCGTCAAGATCAACGTGGGGTTCCGCCGGCCGCCGCAAAAGCGCAAAAAAAGGGGGAGCATGATGCTCCCCCCTTTTTCAAGGAAAACGTTGATTCGTTTAGCGGCAGTTCGGGCAGTTGCCGTTGCAATTGCCGTTTCCGCAGCCAGAGCCAAGCCGATTCAAGAGGCCATGGCAAATCCCGCCGCCGCCGTGATGGCACGAGCTGTACGGGTTCGGTTCGCGATGTTCCCAAGGTCCGCGGACGTAATACACGCCGAACTGATAGGTGTTGTTCGGCCAGTACGGGGTCGGGCGAAGCATCGAAACGTCGCCGACCGGACCGGGATTGATCGGAGTGAACTGATGGTTGATCGGCGTGACGCGGCTCGACGGAACGCCCCAGCTGTAGTGCGTCTGCATCGAGGCGGTCGGCGGCACGACCAACGCGACCGGCGTGTGCCAGTCTTGATAGTAGTATCCACCATGCCACGGATAGCCAGCCGCATTTTCAGCGGCGATAACGGCGGCGCCGTTATAGGTGACAGGCCAGCCGGCTTCCGCTTTGGCCGCGATCGCGGCCATCGCCGTGACGCCCAGCAGCGCGGCGAAAATCAGGTTACGGGTCATCGCTCGGGATCCTTGCTTAGAACTTGCTTGGTCGTCGGGCCGACTTAGAACAACGGATTAGCCGGCGATAGCCAGTTGTGACCGCCGTACCAACGGACGGTCGTCCGATTCCAGCCGCGTCCGCCGTTGTAGGTTTGGTAGTAACGTCGCGTGTGCGGGTACAACCACTCGTGCGGAGCCAGCGGCGGATACGTAATGGACGTATGACCGACCAGCGGCGGGGTCGGAACCGGCGAGACGTACATCTCGGCGTGGACGCCCATGTAGGGATCGGCGACGTAGTACTGCGTGAACGGCTGTTGGGCCGACGCGTTATCGGCGGCGACCGTCAGGCCAGCGGCCAAAACAAAGCCGCAGATCAGCGCCCGGATGGCGAAAGCTTGCATCATCGTCTCCTTCGGCATGCGGCTCATCGGGCCGCCGTCGAGCAGTAAAAAATGTTCGGTTTGGTATTGGCGCGCATCCCCGATTTTGCAGGGGCGCAATGTTTCGACTGCTGCAATCGTTATTCGGAACTCCTTAGGCGGCGCGTGAATGTTTCTGCCCTGTTTATGCCAAATGCCCCTAATGTGACGATGCTTCCGGCTTTTCCGCAAACTCGCGGATTGTCCTGTCGTTGCAATCGGCAAAGTTTACTACAATCGGCCGATTGTCTTGGCTCGCGTCACGTCGACCGCGGATGGCCGCCGCTCCCCTGCCCTGCCGAGGGTCCCCGGGGTTGCGATCGGCCCGCACGTTGGCGAAATTACGCCGCAGACGGAAGTTTGGACGCTTTCGCGCCGATGTTTGTCGAAACATTTCTCTTCCCCAGCCTGTCACGGATTTGACGCTGCCACACCCCGAAAGGAACGCCTGTTTTGTCGACGATTGAGGCGGAAATGACCACCCAGGAAGCCCCCAAGTCCAAGCGCCGTGCGACCGCGGAAACGATGGCCAAGAGCCAGCGTGAGATCTCGGTCAGCGAGTTCTTCGCCAAGAACCGCCACCTGCTCGGCTTTGATAATCCCCGCAAAGCGCTGCTGACCACCATCAAAGAGGCGGTCGACAACTCGCTGGATGCCTGCGAAGAGGCTGGCATCGTCCCGGAAATCTGGGTCCATGTCGAACAGACCGGACCGAACCGCTACAAGGCGGGGATCCAGGACAACGGCCCCGGGATCTTGAAGAAGCAGATCCCGCTGATTTTCGGCAAGCTCCTCTACGGGTCGAAGTTCCACCGGCTCCGGATGAGCCGCGGTCAGCAGGGTATCGGCATCAGCGCGGCCGGCATGTACGGCCTGCTGACGACCGGCAAACCGGTGAAGATCGTCTCGAAGGTCTCGATCCGCAAGCCGGCTCACTACTACGAGCTGCGGATCAACACCAAGACCAACGACCCCGAAATCCTCAACAACAAAGGGGAAGGGGAAGATATCCCGGCCGGCCAGGAAGGGCACAAGTACATCGCCAAGCATGGGATCGAATGGGTCTCGCACTACCCTGGCGACGCTCCGGAAGAAACCGGCAAGGAATTGCAAAGCGGCACCCGCGTGACGATCGAACTGGAAGCGAAGTACCAGCGCGGCCGCGGCAGCGTCGACGAGTACCTGGAACAGACGGCGATCGCGAACCCGCACGTCACGATCCACTACATGGATCCGGAAAACAACCTGCGGACCTACAATCGCTCGACGCGACAGCTGCCGCCGGAACCGATCGAAATCAAGCCGCACCCGTACGGGGTCGAAGTCGGCCGCTTGATCACGATGCTGAAGGATACGAGCGAAACGACGATCTCCGGCTTTTTGACCAGCGCGTTTTCGCGCGTCTCCAACGGGATCGCCAAGCAGATCTGCGACGGGGCGAAGATCGGCACGCGGACGCACGCCAAAAAGCTGAACCGCGACGAGATCGAGAAGCTCTACCACTCGATTCAGGAAACCAAGATCAGCAACCCGTCGACCGACTGTATCGTGCCGATCGGCGAAGAGTTGCTGCTCAAAGGGATGCACCAGGTGGTGCCGGCCGAGTTCTACTGCGCCGCGACTCGACCGCCGGCCGTTTATCGCGGCAACCCGTTTTTGATCGAAGTGGCGCTCGCCTACGGCGGTTCGGTCGAAACGACAAAGATTACGAAGGACCTGCTGAAAGAACTGCTGTCGGAAAGCGACGCGCGGACCGTTCGTCAGTTCCTGATCAACACCTTCAGCGGATTGGGCGCCGATGCGGCCGACCGAATCACCAAGGCTTCGAAGCTCGGCGCTCGCAAAAGCCCCGGCAAGCTGAAGCCGCGCGAGATTGACGTGCTGTTCGACGCGATGCAGAACGTCAACATCAGCGAAGGTCAGTCGATGAACGTGCTCCGTTACGCCAACCGCGTTCCGCTGCAGTTTTCGCAAAGCGCCTGTGCGATTACCCAGTCGATCACCGGCATGAACTGGCGAAGCTACGGGCTCACCCAGTCGCGCGGCAACTTGCCGAGCGGCCCGGTCACGGTGATGGTTCATATGGCGAGCGTCTGGGTTCCCTTTACCAGCGAATCGAAAGAAGCGGTCGCCAGCTATCCTGAAATTCAGAAAGAACTGCGGCTCGCCTTGCAGGCGGTCGGACGCAAGCTCGGCATGTTCCTCCGCAAGCGGCAGTTGGTCAAACAGCAAGCCGATCGCCGCAGCATCTTCCTGCGTTATCTCGGCGAAGTGGCGACGGCGGTGAGCGAGATCAACGGTTCGGATCGCCAGACGGTGTACGACAACCTGATGGCGGTCGCACAGAAGAAGACGGCCGAAGCCGACATGAAGCTGACCGAGTCGGGCAAGCTGGTCGAAGAGACCGAAGACTTTGGCGACAACGTCCTGATCGTCGAAAAGACGACCGAAGATTTGCTCAATCGTCCTTCGTCCAATGGCTCCGTCGCTAGCGACGATTCCCTCGAAGAATTCGAGGAAATGGAAGACGAATAAGCAGTGCGTTGAAGACGCGGCTCCCAGAATCTGAATCACAAAAATCAAAATAGACATAGGCCATGGCCAAGAAGAAAACCGCGAAGAAAGTCGCCCAACCGGCTCGCAGTGATAGTTCGGAGAAGGTCAAGCTGACGCCGCGCGACAAGAAGACGATCGGCAGTCTGACGAACCTGGCTGACTCGGTCGTTTCCGCCGCGCAGAAGACCCGCGACCCGAAGCTTGAGATACCGACCCGGAGTCTCTCCAACGTTCGCTACAACAAGTCGCAGCGCATTCTGGAGATGGGCAAAAACACGACCGCGCGTCAGCTGTTCAACCTGAACCAGGCGAAGAGCTACATGCAGACGATGCTCGCCGCGTCAGGCTGCAAGCGATTGGTCGAATCGGGCAAGACGACCAGCATCCGAGGTCTCTACTACCTGATGAAGCATACGATCGCCGGCACGAAAGAAGAGACCTTCAGCGATCAGGCCGAAAGCGATCCGATCATCGAAGACTTGGAAGTGTTGCTCAACTCGCTGCGCGAAGAGCTTCACTTGTACGCCCAGCAGCGCGGCAGCATGGTCGGAAACATCATCCTGAACGACAAGGGAGACACGATCGACTGCTCGCGTATGGGGAGCGGCGGTTACGGGATTCCCTCGATTGTGGAAGAGGATGTGATCCAGTTCGTCGAGTGCGGCGCCGACTTCGTCCTGCATGTCGAAAAAGATACGGTCTGGCAGCGCTTCAACGAAGACAAGTTCTGGAAGAAACATAACTGCATCTTGACGCATGGTAGCGGACAGCCGCCGCGCGGCGTGCGGCGGTTGCTGCATCGTTTGAACAACGAATTAAAGCTGCCGATCTACTGCGTCTTCGATAACGATCCGTGGGGATATTACATCTACAGCGTGATCAAGCAAGGCTCGATCAACCTGGCCTACGAGTCGAAGCGAATGGCGGTGCCGGATGCGAAGTTCCTGGGGCTTTGCGCGGTCGACTACGAACGGTGCAATCTGAATCCCAGCGTCCAGATCGCGCTGAACGACACCGACCGCAAACGGGCCAAGCAGATCGCCAAGTACCCGTGGTTTGAGCACAAGAAGACCTGGCAGAAAGAGATCGCCAAGCTGCTGGAAAACGGCTTCAAATTGGAAGTGGAAGCGCTCATCAGTCAAGGACTGAGCTACGTGACCGAAGAGTACGTCCCGCAGCGGCTGGAAGAGCAGCGGTGGTTGGACTAGGTCGGAGCCCGTACGCGGACCAACCCTACGTCGCAAAAACTAACCCGAGGCGCGAGCCGAGGGAATGTGGTCAAATTCAGCGATAAGCGATTGCCGTCGTTTTGCGTTGAAAGGTAAACGACGGCCTCTTTCTTACTTTCAAACGCTTTCCCTCGGCTCGCGCCTCGGGTTAGTGTTGCGTGGTCCTATTCGTCTTTTTTCAACCGCCTGGATAGAATAGGCGAAGCCCCCTTCGTCACCCGTCTCCCTAAAGGAGCGCATTGTGAGTTTTGAGAAACCGCCGGAACTGGCCGACTACTACGCCGTCGCGCAGATTCCGGTGCAGTGGGGGGACATGGATTCGTTCCAGCATGTGAACAACACCGTTTACCTGCGTTGGTTCGAGTCGTCACGCGTCGAGTATCTCTCGGCCGCTAAGCTGGACGGCAAGATGGCGGAGAGCGGAACAGGGCCGATTCTTTTTTCGGTTACTTGCAACTTCCGCCGCCAGGTTCGCTTTCCTGACACGATGCTCGTCGGCGCCAAAGCGACGCGGCTCGGCGGAACGAGCATCCGCATCAGCCACGCGATTTACAGCGTCAATCAAAAGCAGATCGTCGCCGACGGCGAGTCGGGCGTCGTTTATTTCGACTACAAGAATCAACAGGCGATTCGCATTCCGGATGACATCCGAGCGTTGATTCAGTCCTTCGAAGGACACGAAGTTTGAGTCGTCGGCCATGAACGATCCCAACATCGCCGACATCTACGATCTGCCTGAGTATTACGACATCATCTTTGCGGACGACTGGGAGTCGGAGTTTGAATTCCTCCGCTTCTGCTTTGACCGCTACGTCGATGGGCCTGCACAAAGGTTGCTCGAGCCTGCGTGCGGAACGGGAAGACTGCTCGTCGAACTTGATCAGGCCGGATACGACGTCGCCGGGGTCGAGCTAAACGCCAAGATGGCTCGCTATTGCCACCAGCGGTGCCCGAGCGCTGATCTGCTGGCCGGCGACATGTCCAACTTTCAGCTGGCGCAATTCGCACAGCCCGAGCCGTTCGACGCGGGCTTCAATATGATTAACAGCGTCCGACATCTGTTGTCGGAGCAGAAGGCGGTCTCGCATTTTCGCTGCATGGCCGACGTGATCCGCCCCGGCGGAATTTACGTGGTCGGCCTTCATCTGACGCCGACGATCGGCGATCCGCTGGAAGAGGAAACTTGGGTCGCTACTCGCGACGACGTAACCGTCACGTGCCATCTGGAGACGTACGATCGCGATCTCGACTCTCGGATCGAACGGGCCTCCCTCAGTTATGACATCGCCGCGAAAGATCGCGATCTGCAAGTGACCGGCGACCTGAGCTTTCGGACCTACACCGCCGAGCAAATGGAGCAGACGTTGCAAACGGCCGGCGGCTGGGAAATCGCCCAAACGTATGACTTTACCTACGATCAAGAGCAGCCGATCGTGGTGAGCGAAAAGAGCGAGGACGTCGTCTACGTCCTCAAGCGAATCGCGTAGCGATCGCGCTATGATACTAGCCCGCAGCGCAAGCAAGGGAATGCGCGTGCAAGTAAGCGACGAATTTCGAAGCGCGAACATCTAAGCAAAATCGAATGACGACTTTGGAAGCGTTGGTCATTCGAGATAGCCGAGCGCATTCCCTTGCTTGCGCTGCGGGCTAGTGTTGTGAATCGCCGGCCGTTAGTTCTCGGGCGAGCCGTAACGTTCCGGAAAACGCTGCTGGAGCGCTTCTCGCACCTTCGAGGTGATATCGGGCAGACTGACCGGCTTCGACAGGATCGAGAAGACCTGGGCCGAGATCGCTTGCTGGCGGATCATTTCGTCCAGATTGCCGGACAGGAGGATGCACGGCAGCTGCGAGACGGCGGTGCGACATTCGACAATCGCTTCGAGCCCCGTCTTGCGCGGCATGTGATAGTCGAAGAGCGCCACGTCGATCCGAGTCGAGCGGACGACGTCAATCGCTTCCATCCCATCCTTCGCCAGATGGGTTTGGAAACCGCGAGCCGCGAAAACCTCGGCCAGCGTTTCTCGGAAGCCGCGGTCGTCGTCGGTGATCAACAAGTTTGGGGTTTGGACGATCCCCATCGTTTCATCTTCTGCCGCTTTGCGGTGAAAGAGGGTGACGGACTTGCAGGCATCGTTGTATGCACAGATGCTGATTTCCAATAGAGCAATTTTAATTCCAATTTCACGCAATGCTGTCATCTTCGTAGTAAATCTGGGCCGTGTAGTGATTTAGCGTCATTAACCCCTAAATCACGGGTCCCCGAACTGCTGCCGAATTGACAGGCGATTGCCTAGATTGCCACCACGGGCAAATTCGGACGAATTTTGCGTAAATGGTGTCGGCGAGGGTACTTCAAATGCCGATTCCGTTTGCGGTATAAACAAGAACGCATCAGGCAATGATGAGTTTTCTTCCCGCCGGTTATGTACCGGCAGATGTCTGGATTGCGTTCTAAATCCTTACTGCTTTGGCAGTTAGGGTTGGTCGCGGACCGCCGCCAATGAGGGTTGCAGGTGAGTAACAAACCCGGTTTCTGGGCTCGTAACGAATTTTTGATTCGCCGGCTCCACTCGCTGACAGGTCTCGTACCGGTCGGCGCGTACATGATCGTCCACCTGACGGTGAATGCGAGCGTCGCCGCTTCGCCCGAGACGTTCCAGCGGAACGTCTTCTCCATTCACTCGCTGGGGGCGCTGCTGCCGCTGGTCGAATGGACGTTCATCTTCCTGCCGATCATGTTCCACGCGTTTCTCGGTCTCGCCTTCACGATGGGGGCGACTCCCAATTACACCGAGTACCGCTACAACAGCAACTTCCGCTACACGATGCAGCGAGCGACCGGTCTGCTGGCCTTCGTCTTCATCGCGTGGCACGTCTTCCACATGCACGGCTGGATTCATAACGAAGCCTGGCTGCAGCTGATCCACGGCTGGGGCGGGATGTTCAAACCATACAACGCCGCCACTTCGGCCGCCCTTGCGATGCAGGCCTCGGTCCTGTACCCGATCTTCTACACGATCGGCGTGTTGGCCTGCGTGTTCCACCTCTCGAACGGTTTGTTCACGATGGGGATCACGTGGGGGATTTGGGTCAGCCCGAAAGCGCAGATCGGCGCCAAGTGCGTGACCAGCATCTTCGGTCTTGGTCTGGCGTTGGTCGGCATCACGTCGATCGTCGGCCTCTGGACGCTGAAGGATTTGCCGGAGATTCGCGAGAAGGAAAACACCGCCTACGAACTGCTGGTCGAGATCGGCGACATTCCGCCGAGCGAGCACAAACGGGATCTGCCGGAGGGGGAACCGCTGGAAGAAGCGCCCGCCTTTAACAGCGCCGCTCCGAAAGAAGATGCGGCCGAGAAGCCGGCGGCCAGCGAGTAACGCGCCCGCGGCGAGAGACTACACAACGCTTACAACGGCCGTGCGTTGGTGCGGCTTGACTTGATACGAGGGAAATTCTGGCATGGCGAAGCAACGCGTTCTGGTGGTTGGCGGCGGACTCGCCGGTTTGGCGGCCACGATGAAACTGGCCGAACTCGGCATCGCGGTCGACCTGATGAGCATCACCCCGGTCAAGCGTTCGCACAGCGTTTGCGCTCAAGGTGGGATCAACAGCGTCAACGATCAGACGCGGCAGTTGGGCGACAACGAGTGGAAGCACTTTGACGACACCATCTACGGCGGCGACTTCCTCAACCACCAGCCGCCGGTCAAAGAAATGGCTGACTGGGCGCCGAAAGTGATCGACCTGATGGATCGCTTGGGCGTGACTTTCAACCGAACGCCGGAAGGGTTCCTCGATCGTCGTCGCTTCGGCGGGACGCTCTACAAGCGAACCGCGTTCGCCGGCGCCACGACCGGCCAGCAGCTGCTCTACGCTCTCGACGAACAGGTCCGCCGCTGGGAAGTGGAAGGGCTGGTCAAGAAGTACGAAGCGTGGGACTTCATGAGCCCCGTGCTCGACGAAGCGGGCGTCTGCATCGGCGCCATCGCCCAAGACATCGTGACGATGGAGCTGCGGATCTTCAAAGCGGACGCCGTCGTCGTTGCGACCGGCGGTTGCGGTTTGATCTACGGCCGCTCGACCATGTCGATGACCTGCACCGGCAGCGCTGCGAGCCGCTGCATGCAAGTTGGCGCCAAGTACGGCAACGGCGAATGCATCCAGGTTCACCCGACCGCGATTCCGGGCGCCGACAAGTTGCGTCTGATGAGCGAAAGCGCTCGTGGCGAAGGGGGGCGCGTTTGGGTTCCGCGGACGCCGCAAGACACGCGCAGCCCGAAGGCGATTCCGGAATCGGAACGTTACTACTTCCTGGAAGAACGTTATCCGAAGTACGGCAACCTGGTGCCGCGCGACATCGCGACCCGCGAAATCTTCAACGTCTGCGTCAACGAAGGGTTGAGCGTTGAGAAGGATCGCCAGTGCGTTTACTTGGATCTGACGCACATCGAGCCGAACGAACTGACCCGCAAGCTGGGCGGCATTCTCGACATCTATCAAAAGTTCCAAGGGGTCGACCCGCGGTTCACGCCGATGAAGATCTTCCCGGCGGTTCACTACTCGATGGGCGGTCTCTGGACCGACTATCAGCGGACCGCCGAAGGCGGCCTGATGCCCGGTTCGCCGAAGAACCAGGTCACCAACATTCCGAATCTTTACGCGATCGGCGAAGTTGATTACCACTATCACGGCGCCAACCGCTTGGGAGCGAACTCGCTCCTCAGCTGCATTTTCTCCGGGCTCTTCCTGGCGCCGGGGCTCGAAACGCTGCTGAAGAACATGCCGGAAGGCAAATCGGCCGCCGATCGCCCGCAGTCGCTGTTCGACGCCGCGCTGACCAAGCAAAAGGATCGTCACCAAGCGCTCTTGAAGAACACTGGCGGCGAAAACCCCTACCTGATCCATCAGGAGCTGGGGAACATCATGACCAAAGCGGCGACCGTGGTTCGCGTCAACGAACAGCTCGAAAGCGCGATCGGCGTCGTGCACGACCTGGGGGAACGCGTGAAGCGTTGCTCGCTGTCCGATACCGGCTCGTGGTCGAACCAAAACGTCTTGTTCACCAAGGCGCTGCAAGACATGTTCCCGATCGCCAAGGCGATTTTGAAGGGCGCCTTGCTGCGTGACGAATGCCGCGGCGCCCACTACAAGCCGGCGTTCGAGCTCCCCGGTCTGACCGCCGAAGATTACAACGAACGTCACCAACAAGCCGAAGCGTGGTGCGACAAGTTCCAGGAAAATGTCGATAAGTTCCTGAAGTCGTCGATCGCCACTTGCGACGCTGACGGCGAACCGACGATTACTTACGAAGAAGTCGACACGTCGCTGCTGCCGCCGCGCCCCCGTTTGTACGGGCTGGTCGGCGCCGACATCATCGAAAAGGTCTGGAAGGAGCGTGCCGCCAAGAAAGCGGCCGCAGCCCAACAGCCGGCCGCAGTCAACTAGTCGCAACTCGTACCAAACTCGCACAAACCACTGTCATACCAAGCGTCGCGCCGCGGCGCTGAATCGATTCCGAGGAGTCGCCAGTAAGCCATGATCGCTCACTCTGAAGAAAAGCCGAACCGACCCAAGCCGCAGTCGTTCACCGTGAAGGTGCTTCGGAAAAACGGTCCCGGTCAACCGAGCTACTGGGCCTATTTCACGATTCCCTACGAACCCGAATTGAACGTCATCAGCGTGCTGCAAAAAATCGCGGCTCGCAGCGAAGAAGATGGCGGCAAGAAGTGCTCGCCGGTTTGCTGGGACTGCAACTGCCTGGAAGAAGTCTGCGGCGCTTGCACGATGGTGATCAACGGTCGCGTTCGCCAAAGCTGCTCGGCGTTGATTGATCGCCTGCTCGACGAAGATGGCGCCACGATCGAACTTCGCCCGATGAGCAAGTTCCCGGTCGTCCGCGACCTAATGGTCGATCGCAGCCGCATGTTCCAGGCGCTGAAGAAGGTCAAAGCGTGGGTGCCGGTCGACGGCTACTACGATCTCGGCCCTGGTCCGAAGCAATCGATGGCCGCCCAGGAAGCTTCCTATCCGCTGTCGGAATGCATGACCTGCGGCTGCTGCGTCGAATCGTGCCCGCAGTTCGCCAAGATCGAACTGGAACAACAGTCGGGCGAATCGCACGACGCCTTCGAAGAACGGAAAGCGGAAACGTACGACGCCAACTTCGTCGGCCCGCACGCCATCAGCCAGGTCGTTCTGTTCAACATGAACCCGACCGGCGAAATGAACAAGCGCGAACGGATGGACGCGATCACCGCCGAGGGTGGCATCCAGATCTGCGGCAACGCCCAGAACTGCGTCTCCGTCTGCCCGAAGCATATCCCGCTGACCCGCAGCATCGCCAAGGTCGGCCGCGACGCGACGTTCCACACGCTGAAGAAGTGGTTCGACTGGGCGTAAGGGGGGCGATCATTTCGCCGAATCGTCGTCTAACACTTTGATCAGCAGCGGAAGCCTTGCCGGCCCGCGTGAATAGCGAATCAGAAAACGCTGTCCGATCCGCGGAGTGAAGCAGCCGTAGATGCGATGGATTCGCTTCACGCCGCGGCAGATGACTTCGCTGCCGTCGGACAGTTGCACCACGACGCAGCCGGCTGCGAAGCCGATGACGGTTCCGATCGCTTCGTGGGTTGCGTCGGCGTCATTCACTTTGCTTTTCCTTGCGGAAAACGGGTGAGCGGCATCAAGACCGATGCGCCCAACGTGGCCATGTTGACGATGACCAGCCCAAGGCACGTGTAGTAGTTCGCATCGAGGGGAAACGATCCCAATAAGCTCCACGCGGCTAGGCTGAAGCAAATCAGACCGGCGACCACGGCGATTCCGATCACGCTCCAGATCGAATCCGACGCCCCACCAAATTCGCATTCGAATGCTTTCGACAAGGGAGGAATCGGCGAAGCGACGCTGAACGCCATCATATAGAGGGGCCACGCGTCGTAAGAAATCTGCCCCAGGAAGGCGACGAAGCCAGCGATCCAAAAGAGAATCGCCAGCGAGAGCAAACCGACGACCGCACTGGCGAAGCGGATCTGCTGCGGCAGCAGCAAGTGCTTGCCTTCTCGATCAAAGGCGAGCAACCAGACCGCGAGCGGTTCAATCGAAAAGGTAAGAAACACCGTCGTAAAGAAGATCAGCAGCGGCAGTTCCAGAAAGTAGGCGGGCTTCGGCGGTGCGGCCAGTGCGTAACGCACGAGTCCGTAGATCGCGATCGCCGCAAACATCACATACCATCGCAACGCGTGCTTAGAAAGCGTCAGAAGTCGAAAGCCGGCCGCTTTGGCGTACCAGGGAAAGCGTTCCTTGAGGCATTGCGCCAGCCCGTTGCGTGCCCAGAGCATTTGCGGTTCGAGTCGCAGCGCTTCGCGGAACGCGTCGGCCGCCGACGCAAACTCTTTCTGGTTGAGCAGCACATAACCTTGCGCCGCATGGGGGACCGAACTCTCCGGGGCGAGCCGCAGCGCCAATTGAATCGTCTCTTCGACCGCAGGGAAATCGTTCAGGTCGATTTGCGCCAGCAGCTTTTCGATTACGCAGGGAACGTTCGAAGGCGATAGGGAGATCCCTTGCTGCGCCGCAGCGACCGCGGCGGCGAACTTCCCCTGGCTGCTCAACGTGCTGGCCAACAGCGCGTAGTATGGCGCGTATTCCGGCTGAATCTCGAGCGCTCGTGCGATTGCCGCTTCCGCTTCCGCATAATGCTGACGCTGAATCAGGTGGAGACCATGGATCTGATGAACGTAGTCTTTATCGGGCGAGAGTTGGACCGCTTGCAGAATGTGGGATTCTCCCGCGTCCAGTCGCCCGCATTTCGTCAGACACCAACCGAGCGATGCGTGCGCGACAGCATGTTCCGGCGAATCGGCCAAAACCTGGCGATAGGCTTCAATCGCCAAATCGAAGCGATTGTGCTGCATCAACAAGTTGGCCCGCTGCAGAGTTTCGTCGTTCATCGCTAACGTCGCACACGCACGCCGACGAGATAGTTCAGCGCGAATTGCGAGATGAGCGCTCCGACGCAGAGGAGATAAAACGGCGACGAAATCGCGACGAGGACCATATTCATCTGCTCGGCCGGCAAGAAGAGCGAGATCGTTCCGGCGGCGATGCAGAGCAAGCTGCCGAGACCTAACACGGCCGCCATCGCGATCGTCACGTTCCGCGGCCAACCTTTGTCGCACGCGTAGATGCGCGACAGGACCGGCAGCAATACGCCGAACGATGCGGAAACGAGCAGCGTCGGAAACCAGGCGACGCTCAGCGGCAAACGCGTTAACGCGAAGGGATAGAGCAACAGCCCAGCCAAGACGCCGATCAGGCAGAGCCCGATCATGTTCGAGGTTCGAATTTGCTCCTTGGTGAGAATCAATCGCCCATAGCGATCGAGTCGGAGCACCAAGTCGAACAGCGGGCTCGCAATCCAGGTCATCACTGCAAACGCGATGTACAGCGCCAAGATTGGGGTGGAGTAAGGCGCCCAGTCGGGATTGTTCTTCGTGAAGCTAAAAACGACCCGATAGGCGACGTAGCCGCCGATCAGGATCATCCATTGCTTTCCACCGGAGAGAGTCGCCATCCAGAGGAAATACCTCAGCATCCACGCGTAGAGGGTGTTGCGCGACTTGAGCGCTTCGATCAGGCCGGCCTGAGCCATTTCCAGACCCGGCTCCAGCCGCAGCGCCTCGCCAAAGTGCTGGATCGCCTCCTCTCGGTTCCCTTGCTGCAAGAGCGACCAACCGAGATTCGCGTGCGAGTAGGGATTGTCCGGATCGCGCTCCATTGCCGTTCGCAGCGACTCGTTGGCGTCTCCCGTCTTTCCTTGCTGACGCTGAGCGACGGCGCGAAGGTTCAAACAGCCGACGTCTTCCGCGTCGATCGCCAAGCCAAGCTCGGCGCATTCTTGCGCTTTCGCCCATTGCTTCAGCAAAATGAAGCCGCGGGCGCAGGCGGCGTAATTCGCCGGCGAGTCTGGTTCGAGTTCGACCGCCCGCTTGGCCGCTTCCAGGCCTTCTTCGGGACGGTTTCGCTTGTAGAACAAGTCGGCTTGGATCGCATGCACCAGCGCGACCGACGGCGCCATCCGCAACGCTTCTTGGATGTGGTGGGTCGCCTGGTCGAACTTCTCCTCTTGTCCCAGGCACACGGCGATCAGCGCATGGGCGAGCGGGTTGTCAGGCTGTTGGGAGAGGGCCGCTTGGAGCGACTCGGCGGCTTTGTCGTAACGCTCTTGCTGCATCAGCAAGCGGGCATGCTGGATTTGGGCTTCAATCATTCGCGAACTGTAGGCGATTGGGAGTCGAAAGGAAGGAGAGAGAAGAAAGGAGCGAAGCTCACAGTTTCAAGTACTTCAGGATGTCATCGTAGACGCCGCCTTGGTTGGAGAAGACGGCGTAGTTTTTCGCGGTGGCGAACCATTCTTTGGTCGACGCGTTCACTCGCTTCAGTGCGGCTAGCAAGTCTTCAGTGGTCAGCGGCAGCGGGACGCCGGTCCGCATCGCTTCGGCCAGTTTCGCTTCGATCGCCAAGTCGACGATCGCTTTGAGGTCTGCGCCGGAGTACCCTTCGGTCAGCTTGGCGATTTTGGCGGCGTCGATGTTCTTTTGGGGTTTGCCGCGGAGCTGCACTTCCAGCACTTCGGCCCGGGCCGGCGCGTCCGGCGGCGGAACGAAGATGACGCGGTCAAAGCGACCGGGGCGACGAAACGCCGCATCGATATGCCACGGGGCGTTGGTCGCCGCCAAGATGACGACCCCTTCGTTGTCCGAATCAACGCCGTCCAGCTCGGCGAGGAATTGATTGATGATCTGTCGCGCGGCGCCGCTCACCATGTCGCTGCGACGTGCGCCAAGCGCGTCGACCTCATCGAAGAACAGCACGCAGGGAGCGTTGCGGCGGGCTTGTTCAAAGATCGCGTGCAGATTCCGTTCGCTTTGCCCGATCCACATTTCGAGGACGTCGTTGATGCCGATCGACAGAAACGACGCATTGATTTCGCCGGCCGTGGCGCGAGCGAGATAAGTCTTGCCGCAACCAGGCGGGCCGTACATCAGGATGCCGCCCCCGACCTTCTTGCCGTAAGCGGCGAACATCTCGGCCTGCTCCAGCGGATAGATCGCCTTCATCCGGATGTCTTCTTTGACAGCCGACATCCCGCCGACGTCAGCGAATTTGATCTTCGGTCTTTCCGGCGCGTCAGGTTCTGGATCGGGCTGAGCCCCTTGCATCTCGCGGACGCGTCCTTCGACGACGTCGGAATCTTGCCACGAGCCGCCGACGCCGAGCTTGGCCGACAGTTCCTCATCTTCGACGTCCGGATCGGCGTCGATCGCCTCTTTGTAGTGGGCGACGGCGCTGCGCACTTCGCCATCCGAAAGGAGCAAACGGGCCAGGACGACCCGAGCGGCAGGCGTCGCTTCGCCGCGGGCGACAAGTTCCTCCAGGATCACCAGCGCGTGGCTCGATTTCGCCGTCCGCACAAAATGATGGGCCAGCGCCAGCTTTAGCTCCGCATTGTGCGGATCGTAGGTGAGCGCCTCTTTCAGTTCCGTCTCCACTTCCGCCGTCCGCCCCATATCGGCCAAGGTTTTGGCTAAGTGCAGGCGGAGCGGGATGTTATTGGGGGAAACTTCTAGCGCGGCTCGCAGCGCAGCGACAGCTTCATTCGACATTCAGACCATACTCCAGCGGGAGGAAAGAAGAGCTTCAATATACGGTATTTGGGGACCAGAAAGAATTAATTTTCCTATTGACATGTCGGAAGGTAGCGATATATTGAAGTTATGAGGCGAGGGCAATCGCCGGCAGTGCGCCAGCTGACCTTGCTTGTTGTTGTGGAACATTTCCTGCGAGAAGGAGCGTTTATCATGTCCGACATCCTTACTATTTCGCCCGCCCAATTGGCCGAGCGCGAGAAGTCGGGCCAGCCGATCGAGTTGATCGATGTCCGTACGCCGGCCGAATACCGCGAGGTCCATGCTTCCTCGGCTCGGAATACGCCGCTGGAATCGCTTGACGTCAACGGCGTGTTGAAAGCTCGTCGGCTTGAGGCGACGCAGCCGCTCTACGTGATTTGCCGCAGCGGCAAGCGGGCCGATCAGGCCTGCCGCAAGTTTGTGGCCGCTGGCTATGAAAACGTCGTGAACGTCGAAGGGGGAACTGTGGCCTGGGAAGCGGCCAAGTTGCCGGTCGTTCGCGGAAAGAAAGCGATGGCGCTGGAACGTCAGGTTCGTATCGCCGCCGGATCGTTGGTGTTGTTGGGCGCCGTGTTGGGACTAACCGTGCACCCGTACTTCATCGGCATTTCGGCCTTCGTCGGAGCGGGGCTGATCTTCGCCGGCGTTACCGATACCTGCGGTATGGCGATGATGTTGGCGCGCATGCCGTGGAACCAGGTGAAGGGCGAGCCGCCGGCGAATACTTGCAGCGTCGCCTAATTGGAAAACAGGTAGGGTTCGCTGAGCGGACCAAACGAGACGCAAGAGACGTACCGGGGTAGCATGTTTCGTCCCCTATGACTACGGACGGACGTAGGCGTTTCGATTGGTCCGCTCAGCGGGCCCTACCAAGCGTAGCGAATGGATATGGCCCCGCGGTTGATCCGTTGGAATGACGCAATTTCCGTCACGCGGATTGATCGCCCCCATCGCCCGCGGCGCAGATGAACGGAAGGCGCCTAGCCACTTCCACGCTGCCCCTGGAATAGCCAATGCGCATTCGCTCGCGTCGCGGGCACTTTGGTTTGTGCATAAAAAAAGGCTCGCCTGAAATAGGCGAGCCTTTATGCGTTTATTAACGTTGAATTTCGATCGCTTAGATTTGCGGATCTTCTTCAAACGATTCGAGCTTGGTCGGGAAGAACAGCTCACGCACGGCGATCAGCAGGCGCTGTTCGATCGGCGAGTGACCCGCGTTGATTCCCTTCTGAACCAACGTGGCGAGCAGGGCCTGACCTTCCGGCCAGCGAACGCTCATCACTTTGCTGCAATCTTCCAACAGCTGGTAGATGCGAGCGCGGGTGACGCCCAGCATGCGAGCTTGCATGCGAACGCTTTGCGGCTTGCCACCCAGGCCGAGACGTCCGACCGCGAGGTCGAAGACGGTGTCGCCGGCGTCCAGCTTGATTTGCTTCAGCAGCGCGTCGGCGATGTAGGCGCGAACGTCATCTTCCGAAGGTTGATTTTCGTCGGCCAGGCGATCGAGCACGAAGCGTTCGACGGCCGGGACGAAATTCGGCTGCAACTTCAGAGCGAACTGCTGCTGCGGCTTCACGTTTTCGAGCATCTGGTGAATGCGGAAGAAGACTTCCAGCACCACGCGAACGCGCTTTTCGCCGTGGGTTTTCAGGCGACGGATCTCGGCGACGGTGTAGTCGAGATAGAAGCTGAGCGGCGTGTTCCAGATCACGGTCGGCACTTCGGCCAGAGACGAAGCGAGACGACCGAGCTTCTCGTGCTGCAGGTTATGAACGCGAACCGATTCGCGCCATTTGGCCCACAACAGTTCCGAAACCAGCGTGTGGTCGAATTGACCATCCGGCGTGCAGGGCATCCCGAGAATCTCGTCGCCCTGGGTCGGGGGAGCTTGCTCTTGGGCGCCATACGGCGTCGAATGGGGTTCTTCCTTGGTGGCGCGGTGCAGAAGACGAACCAGCGAGCTGATCTTCTTCTGGCCGATGCCCGGAGTGGCCGACAACTCTTCAAACGGAGTCGACAGCAGGTCGCCGAGCGAACGTCCGAGGAAGGCGAGCGGCAAACGACGATCGTTCGGCAACGCCCAGTAGGCCAACGGCTTTTCGAGCCGATCTTGGAATTTGCTTTCGTCTAGCAGCGTTCGCTTTACTTCGTCGAAGCTACTAATAAGTTGGTAATCTTCCGCCGATGCGACCTTGGTCACTCGCATCATAATGGTCTGCTCCTCTTAAAATCGCGTTTCTGTTCCGGTCGGCACAGTCTCAGGAATTCGTTGTTATTGAGACTCAACGAACCGCTTGAGGGCGTGCCGGAATTACTGCTTTGTCAGCAAAGTAATAATTAATCTTCGCTAATTCAAAGAAGTTGTCCAGTGAATTGATGGTGCGTAATCCCGAAATCTTGCCTCCGCCTCTTAGGATGACAAGCTCAAGAATTGTTGCGAAAGTGTTAATATCCTACGCTTTCCTGGTCTGTGGAAAGTCGAGTGGAGTAAAAGACCACCTTGCAACTGTGAAATGGATTGTCCGTCTGGTTTGTTAGGATGTCAAGCGAAATTGAATTGACGAAACGAAAAATGAATTCGTTTGCGTGTCGATTAAATTACCCCCTGACTCCCCCTATTGAGACCAAGCATTTGCTGTTAAGGGAAACTCTTGTCCGTAAGTTCAATATCAACGCCGACGAACCAGCCCACCTACTGCGTGATTGGCGCAGGCCCGTCTGGACTGACGGTCCTCAAAAATCTTTTGCAATTTGGAGTGCAATGTCACGCGCTGGAACGTGAGGAAGACCTAGGGGGAAACTGGAGCTTCGGAAAGGAGTCGAGCAGCGTTTACCAATCGACTCATCTCATCTCTTCCAAGCGGATGACCGCTTATGAAGAATTCCCGATGCCGGAGTCGTTTTCGTCCTACCCGAGTCATCAAGAAGCGCTGCAGTATTTGTGCAGTTATGCGCGCGAGTTTGATCTTTATTCGCACATTCAATTCCGCACTACGGTAAACCACATCGCTTCCGTTGGCTCGGACGCCTGGGAAGTGCACGTCGCAGGCGAGTCGGAGCCCCGAAAATACGCCGGAGTCATCATTGCCAACGGCCATCACTGGGATCCGCTTTTGCCAGAAATCCCCGGCGATTTCGCCGGCGAGACGATGCACGCTCGCCAGTTCAAGTTCAGCGAGCAGCTCCGCGGCAAGCGCGTACTTGTGATCGGCGCAGGCAATACCGGCTGCGATATCGCCGTTGAAGCGGCGATTCATGCCGAGTCGGCCGCGATCAGCATGCGGCGCGGCTATCACTTCGTTCCGAAGTTCATTCGCGGCAAACCATCAGATGTGGTCGGCGATCGCGTTCGCTCGTGGCCGATTCCTCAAGCGTGGAAACGCTGGATCGTGCGGCAATCCATCGCGTTTGCGCTGGGACGTCCCGAGAAATACGGACTCCCCCACCCTGACCACGATATCTTTGCGACCCATCCGATCATCAATTCGCAGCTTCCTTATTATGTCGGGCATGGCCGCGTCCAGGTCTTTCCCGACGTGAAGAAGTTCGACGGTCGGGAAGTTGTCTTCGCGGACGATCGCCGCCAAGAGTTTGACCTGGTGATCTTTGCGACTGGCTATAAGTTGTCGTTTCCGTTTATTGATTTGGAGGAACTGCATCCGCAAAACGGGACGCCGCGACTCTTTTTGCACGCGTTTCATCCCGATCGAGACAATATATATGTCGCCGGGATGATCCAGCCGAACAGCGGCCAGTGGCCATTGACCGAACTACAGGCCAAGATCATGGCCCGCTTCATCGCCGCGCAGACGACCAATCCGGAAATCGCCAGTTGGTTTCGGGCGCTGAAGCATTCCAGCGGCCTGGGACTTCCTCACCGGCAGGAATATGTCGCCTCGCCGCGGCACTTGTTGGAAGTTGACTACTACGCCTATCGCGAGAGGCTCAGAAAGATTGTCAGCCGCATGGATGCGGTCAAGCCGTTGAACGCGCAACACTAACCCGAGGCGCAAGCCGAGGGAATGCGGATGGAAATGTCTAATGACTAAGAACTAATGTCTAATGCCAAGAATCTGTTCTTTTCTTCATTAGACATTAGTTCTTAGTCATTAGTCATTCACTTGCGACTGCTCTCCCTCGGCTTGCGCCTCGGGCTAGTATCGCTAGAACTCGATCACCATTTCGTCTTCCGCCAGCACCGTCTCGGGGAAGATCTTCTGGGCGATTCCGAGGCCAATCGGGTCGTCGATATCGTCGAGCGGATTGACGTGGGTCAGTACCAAACGTCCGACTCCGGCCGCTTTGGCGACCTGCGCGACCGGCGTGACGCAGCTATGGCCGGTCTTTAGCGCAAACTCGTCGAGGCCATCGGGGAAATAACATTCGTGCAGCAGCAGATCGACCCCGCGGATCTGTTCAATGTAGTCGGCGTTGAGCGCGGCGGTGGTGTCGGTGACGTAGGCCATCGAGCGATCGGCCAGGTCAATTCGATAGCCGACGCTGCCGCCGGGATGTTTTAGCGGAAACCAACGAAGTCGTCCTCCGCCGGAAAGTGCGACTTCTCCCTTGAGCGGCACGAACTGACACGGTGGCGCGACCGGAAAGAGGAGCGGCGACAGCAAGTGCTGACAGATCGCGTCGATCTTCGGCTGCTCGGCATGGACGCGGACCTTCGTTTCTTTCTGGTAGAGCGTATCGAAGAGAAACGTCACGCCGATCACGTGGTCGAGATGAGCGTGCGACAGAAAGACGTCCAACTCAGGGGTAGCGATCCGGCTGCGCACGCGATGGAAGCCTGTCCCGGCGTCAAAGACGACGCCGATCTCCGGCAACATAAAACAGGCGGTTTGTCGGGTCTGGCTTGGGTGATAGCCGGAAACGCCGAGACAATGAAGTTGCATGACGGCGGCGCGTGCTCAGGTCGAACGTACAACATGCGGCGCAATCGCCGCAACAGCCTCTTTATCGTAGAAGATGCCGCCGTGAGATGCGACGCCTATCTGGAATGACCCCGGAACGCAAAAAAAAGAGCCGCCGCGACGCCGCCCGAAGGAGACGTCACGACGACTGCTGCTAGGAGTCGGGTTGAAAGCGAGCGGCGATTGTCCGCTTGTTCCTTATCGCTCGCTTACTTGTTCGCCAAGATAGAGCCGTCGCGTCCGACCTTGGGCACTTCGGTCTGATGAGCCGGGATGACGACCTTTTTCACAAAGTGTTGCCAAAGGCGTTCGTTCTCCCATTTCTTGTCTCCCATTCGCAAGCGATCCATCGTATCCCCCTCGAACTTGATGTCGGCCGGAAGAGCTTTCCATTGTTCGACCGTCAGGGGACCTGAATCTAACTGAACCACAGGCTGGGAAGTTTCGCCGCTGCAGCCAACCAGCGCGACCGGTAGAGCAATGCACGAGGCGACGAGAATCGCTTTTGCGAACGAATTTGTAATTCGAGTGACGCGTACCATGATTTCACCCAACGAAAGAGTTTCGTGTTACGGAGAAAGGGCTCGCCGAGATCGCTCGGCGAGCGCCAAACGTCGTTAGTCCAGGCTGGCGACTTCGCTGCCGGACCGGGTGCCATAGGCGTCATAGGTGTCGACATCGATCGTTTCGGCGACAAAGCGAACCGATCCGTCGACCAGCGTGAACATCGCTCCGCCCGGATGTTCGCTGCGGAACGCACCGTAAACGGTGCTCGTTTGGGCGTGGTTGTTCAGCTTGTAATAGGTCGATCCCCAACCATACAGATATCCGTACGACCAAATCGAACCGTACGAGGTGGAGGGCATGCCTGCCGGTTTGAAGTCGGTTTCGCCGGCGAGAAACGTATTGGAAGTGCCGTCGACGACATCGCGGAACTTGGTGGGATCACGATAGTAGGCGCCGGCCGGGTCGGCCTTTTTGATCGGCACGATCGCGCCGTTGAATACTGGTTCGCTGCCGGCAGCGGCGTAATGGAAGTCGCCAATATTCGGCGTCCCAGTGCAAAATTGGTAGCTGCTCGGCGCGCGGTCTTCCGAGAGTGCGCCGCTGGGAAGCTCCATGCTGGGGCAAAGATAGGTCGGGATGATTTCCTTTTGCAGCAGTGCGTTGGTCCAGCCGTCGCCGTCGTTATCGACGGTGCTGTTACGCGTCAGCTTGGGATCCCAGCGACTCGCGATCGCGTCCGCTTCCAAAAACGGCATGATCTGAATCCAGCCGGTCACGTAAGTATTGGTCGTTTCCCCTACCTGGCGATCTTGGACCGCGTATGGGAATTCTTTGTAGGTGTCATGGAAGTTGTGCGTGGCCAGGCCGATTTGCTTCAGCTGGTTGCTGCATGACATCCGGCGAGCCGCTTCGCGGGCCTGCTGAACTGCGGGCAAGAGAAGCCCAATCAAGATCCCGATGATGGCGATGACCACCAACAATTCGACTAACGTGAAACCTTTGCGACGCATGGTCGGCTCTCCTTTTGAACTAGCCCTTCGGCGGAATTAGGGGGGATTCCGCAACGCGAAACGGTTGTCGACCGTGTGGGCTGGCAGGAGAGCTGGCGAACGGTTGGCAGATTTTTGCGAGAAAACTCGGGGTACGCGTTGCAACTGAAACTGAGATCGAGTATCAATATCGATGCACGAAGTTTAGCTGCCCATCAGCCGCGTTGTCAACGACTAGCCTCGAAAAAACTTCTTCCCGCGTGTTTTCAACCTGGAACGAACCATGGACAGCGAGCCCTCGCACAGCTCTGACGAAGTTCAAAACGCTCCCCTTTCGCCTGACGAGGCCTTATCCGGAATCAACGCCAAGATCGTCGATTCCAACGACTTGATGGAAGGGAGCAACGAGATCCTGATCTCGCACAAAGGGGCCGTTTATCGACTTCGCGAGACCCGCAGCGGAAAGCTGATTTTGCAAAAATAGAGCCGGCAATCGTGTTCGTTTGCCTGGTTGAGTTGGCCTCGCTAGAATCTCGCGATGCCATTTCCATTAACTTTGTGGTTGGTTCATCCCGATCCTGCCATCTGCGAGATCCTGCTATCTCGTTTTGACGGTCTGCCCGGCGTTTCGGCGCAGGCCTGTCGCTTTGAAAATTTGCCGCCGCACGACTGCTTTGTGACCGCGGCCAACTCTTTCGGCATGATGACCGCCGGCATCGACGCCGCTGTAATCGCCGTTCACGGCGAAGGTCTGATGAAGCGAATTCAGTCGCGGATTCTCGACGAATATTTGGGGGAACAGCCGATCGGAACGGCGCTGGTCGTCGAGACCGAACTGCCAGATTATCCCTTCATTGTTCACGCTCCAACGATGCGCGTACCAGGCTCGATCGAAGGAAGCGACAAGGTCTATGCGGCGACATTCGCCGCGCTGGTCGCGATCTATCGCCACAACGTGACGAGTGCGAAGAAGATCGAAACGGTTGCGTTTCCCGCGATGGGCTGCGGTTTCGGCGGAGTCTCCCACACTGAAGCCGGACGCCAAATGGCCGCCGCTTACCGCAACTATCTTGAGCCCCCGCACCGCTTCGACTGGGACATGGTCGCACGGCGTCAAAAGCAGATTTGCTACGACGGCAATCGCCAGGTCGTCCGCGGGTAACTGAGCATCCTACTGCTCTTTATCGTGCAAAAGACGCAATCATTGGTTTTGCCAAATGAGGGGAATGCTGCGCACCTACAGAGAGGTTCTCGCTTAGGTGGGGCGAGAAACTCTTTTGAGGCGAAAAATGGAAATATTGAAAAATCAGTGCAAAAAACGGAACAATGTTGCGCATTTTAGGTTTGTAGTTCGATCGGCATAGATAAGATTGGCCGTAGGTGGTGTTCTCTGGGCAGCAGGCTGTGATCGTATGCGCTCCTGTGACAGTCCCCAAAGGAGCGGTGATTTCTATTGGGCGTATTTATTTCACCATCCCGCGGTCTTTGCCACTGAATTGCGGGTTGATAGATATAGTTATTGTTTTGTTTGAGAAATAAAGCTGTTGAGCATTGGGGCGCGGAACACCTCGTTGATGACTCGATGGCTATTTCTCTTGGCTTCTGACTGCGACCGATTCCGGAACGCGAGATTACTCATCCCATCCTGTTTTTCTCAATTGTGAAGAGGCTTTATCATGCTCAAGTTTCAAAAGCCATTTCGGCGGGGGTTTACCCTGGTCGAACTGCTGGTGGTCATTGCGATCATCGGCGTATTGATTGCCCTTTTGCTGCCGGCGGTACAGCAAGCCCGCGAAGCGGCTCGACGCATGCAGTGCACCAACAACCTGAAGCAACTCGGGCTTGGTTTGCACAATCACCATGACACCTACAAGCGATTTCCGCCGGGCGCCGCGCAAGATCAGCAGCCGTTTGGGACCGATGCGACCGCCACTACGAACTGGGGAAGCTCGTGGTTGGTCTACATGTTGCCGTTCGTCGAACAGAGCGCCCTGTACGATAACTGGCAGTTCTACGGCAGTTCCGGCGTCTTCAATGACAACAACATGGGGATGATCAGCGGTTTGAAGATGGAAGGCTATCTTTGCCCGTCGTCTCCGCTGCCGGAACTTTGCACCAGTAAAGATAGCTCGATTACCGTCGCCCCGTGGGCAGTCAACTACGTCGGCATCGCCGGCGCCGACAACGGTTTGATCCCGGGCTATACCGAAACCCGCATCTCCAACACGTCGCGCGGAGGAAACCAAAGCGCCGGCGGAATGCTGTATCACAACAGCAAGACCCGGTTTGCGGACATGGTTGACGGTTCCAGCAATACGATGGCCGTGAGCGAACACAGCAACTACCTGACCAACAATTCCGGCACGAAGGTCGACTGGCGAGCCAGCATGCCGTGGGGTTGGGCGATCGGCTGCAAGAGCTCCGACTCTCCGCCGACCTTGACGGTCAACAGCGACAATCGCACGTTCAACATGACGACGATTCGCTACGCCATCAACAAGACGACCGGCTGGGCGGATGACGAAGCGAATACCGGCGTCGGCAACGACGGCGGCGCGAGTATTCCGCTCAACTCGGCTCATCCCGGCGGCGTTAACGCGCTGTTAGGCGACGGCTCGGTCCGTTTCATCGCCGAAACGACCGCGCTCGATACTTTGGCTCGTCTCGCGACCCGCGACGACGGTCAGGTGATCGGGGAGTTCTAAGAGCTCGTTCGACCATTCTTGGTAATCGCGAGCGGCGCGCCTCGGCCGCTCGCGTTCTCGCAGCGATTGCATCCGCAATCAGCGATCTCGTTGCGCCACTACACACGCACATTGGAAGTTGAAGGAACAGGCTATGTATAAACGTATCGCTACGGCGATTCTCTTGGCGCTCGCAACCGTCGCGATTGGTTGTTCGCTTGGCAAGCAAGAACCGGCCCGAGCCGACGTCAGCGGCGAAGTCACCATCGATGGAAAGCCGCTCGAAAAAGGGTTGATTCACTTCAAGACCGTCTCCGCCGGCTCGATCGACAGCATCGATATCGTCGACGGCAAGTTCGCCGGTAAGGCCGAGCTTGGCGCCCGACGCGTCGAGATCTCCGCCTTCCGCGCGGCGAGCGGGGGGACCCCGGGGATGGACGCTGGGGAAGTGAATTACATTCCGGCCAAGTACAACGCCAAAAGCAAGCTGACGGCGGATGTGACCGCGGCCGGCCCGAATGAGTTCAAGTTCGAGGTAACGGCGAAATAGCGGCGTATCGCGGGCGTCCGTTTCTCCCGGTTCGGCGGCGTGCTAAGCTATCAGTTAGCCCGTTTCCGTCCCAGGAGGATCGCCCGCGTGAGCGACGAAACCATTCAGCTGCTGGCGGCACTATCGCGCGGCGAGACCGACGCCGCCGAGAAGCTGTTGCCGCTTGTCTACAACGAACTGAAAGGGATCGCCGCGCGGCAGATGCAGCGCGAACGGGCCGATCATACGCTGCAGCCGACCGCCCTGGTGCATGAAGCCTATCTGAAGCTGATCGATCAGAACCGCGTCGAATGGCAAGGACGCGCTCACTTCTGTGCGATCGCCGCCAACGTCATGCGGCGGATCCTGGTCGATTACGCTCGCCAAAAGAACGCCGCCAAGCGAGGCGCCGGTGCCCAGAAGATCGCGATCGACGAAGACCTGACCCCCGATCAAACGTCGCGCGACGTCGACCTGGTGGCGCTCGACGATGCGCTGGAACGACTCACCGCGCTCAATCCGCGACACGCGCGGATCGTCGAACTCCGCTACTTTGGCGGATTGACCGTCGAGGAAACTGCCGCCGCGCTTGACGTCTCCCCTTCCACCGTCAAAAACGACTGGCGCGCCGCCAAAGCGTGGTTGCTGACGCAACTCGAAGAAGCGGAATAGACAGGCGCCGAATCCGCAAGCAACATGCGACACTAACCCGAGGCGCGAGCCGAGGGAATGAGCACTGCCCAATGAAGAAGGCGTCGATTCAAGTTGAGCCGAGAGTCGGTTGTCGCTTTTGTTCAGCTTCCTACCGCATTCCCTCGGCTCGCGCCTCGGGTTAGTGTGGGATATGTGGTCCGTCCCCGCGTTTCGATTCTCTTCTCTACCAGCAAACGCATTCCCTTGACTCCTGAAGACTATCAACTTGTCTGCGACGCTTTTGAGGAAGCGAGCCAGTTGCCGCCGGCGGAGCGCAGCGCGTGGCTGGCTGCGCGGTTTGCAGAGCGGAGCGACTTGCGGAAGCAGGTCGCGGCGATGCTCGATCAGGCCGACGACAGTCGTTTGGATCGGTCTCCTCTGGAAGCGGCGATGACGCCGGATAGCCCAACCATTGCGCTCGACGCGAGCGATAGCAACGCCCTCCTTCCCCCGCGTCATATTCACATTGACGGTTATCAGGTCGAAGAGGAAATTGCCCGCGGAGGAATGGGGGTCGTCTATCGGGCCCGTCAGCAAAATCCGAATCGAACCGTCGCGCTGAAGATGATCCTGACCGGACAATTCGCATCGCGGGACGAAGTCGCCCGCTTTCGGATCGAAGCGGAAGCTGCCGCCAATTTGAATCACCCTGGCATCGTGCCGATCTATGAAGTCGGCAGTCACAGCGGCCGTCACTATTTCTCCATGGGATATGTTCCGGGGAAAAGCCTGGCCGTCGCGCTGAAAACCGAAACGTTCACTCCTGAGCAAGCGGCCGACCTGGTGCGGCAAATCGCCGAAGCGATCGAGTACGCGCATCAACATGGAGTGATTCATCGCGATCTAAAGCCTTCGAACGTTTTGCTGGACGAGAATGGGCGTCCTCTGGTGACCGATTTCGGCCTGGCGAAGCGAGTCGACGACGAGTCAAATCTGACTTGCACCGGTCAGGTGATGGGGAGCCCCGGCTATATGTCGCCGGAGCAAGCGTCTGGCCGCGTTCATCAAATTGGGGCTGCGACCGACGTCTACGGTCTGGGGGCGATTCTCTATGCGCTGCTGACCGGGAAGCCGCCGTTTGAAAACGCTAACTTTCTGGAAGCGATCAATCAGATTTGCTTCTCTGACGTGACGCCGCCGCGCAAAAGCAATTGGCAAATCCCACGCAAGTTGGAAACGATCTGTTTGAAGTGCTTGCACAAAACGCCCAACGCCCGGTATCGCAGAGCGGCTGACCTGGCGGCTGACTTGCGAGCGTTTCTCAACAACGAACCGATTCAGGCTCGCCCCCTCTCTCCTTTCGAACGCTTGGTTTATTGGGCGCGGCGTCGTCCTGGACTGGCGATCAACTGGGCGGCGGTGGTGCTGTTTTACTCCTATCACCTGTTTTGCGTCTGGGTGTTGCACGATCCCGTATCGTCGCAGCCGACGTTTCAAGCGATCTCGATCGGTACCGCGGTGGTTTACGCAGTTGGCGCATGGTTTTTCCAGCGAATGTACGAACGTCCTCGCACGCGGACGACCGCAATCTTCGCCTGGATGACGATGAACGTGGCGCTGCTGACATTGCTGCTCTTTTCGACCAAAGGCGTGTCGAGTCCCCTCGTACTAGGCTATCTGCTGTTAGTGGCGGCTAGCGGTGCGCTCTATCAAAAGGGGCTCGTCGGGTACGTCACTACGATTTCGCTGGTCTGCTACTACTTGCATGTGCTGTTCGCCATCTTTTATCCAGGCGATCGGCCGCTCGACATTCACTGGACGATCTGTTTGACGCTTTCGATCTTGCTGCTCGGCATGATCCAGTACTTTGTGGTGCGCAAGATCCGCATGGCGAACGCATAAGCGCGCGTTGCCAGCGACGGCGTTGCGCGCGATCATAATCGGTATCAACGGCGCGAAAGACGTATCGCGTCGAAATCTGGATCGTTCGCGGTTTCAATTTCTGTTTTAGGAATTAGGAGGCGTCGATAAAATATTTCGGAAGTCGTGACGGCGCGCCCCAGACCCGCCCGGCTCCTCCTTCCAGCATCTCATGATTAGGAGCGCCCTCCCCATGCAAAACGTACTCTCCGTCATCTTGGCTGGCGGAAAAGGGTCGCGATTGGAACCGCTGACGCGGGATCGCGCCAAGCCGGCCGTTCCGTTTGGCGGCGTCTATCGCATCATCGATTTCGCGCTCTCCAACTGTTTAAACAGCGGACTGCGGCACATCCAGCTGCTGACGCAGTACAAAGGTCAAAGTCTCGATCGCCACGTCAACGTCGGCTGGCAGCGCTACTTCTGCCGCGAGCTGGGCGAATTCATCGACGTCATTCCGCCGCAACAACGGATCGACGAGCAGTGGTATCAAGGTACCGCCGACGCCGTTTACCAAAACATCTACGCGATGGAGAAGCATCGTCCCGACTACGTGCTGATCCTGGCCGGCGACCACATCTACAAGATGAACTACGCGTCGATGATCGATTATCACATCGAAAACGGCGCCGACCTGACGATCGGAGCGCTCCGCGTTTCGCCCGAAGAGGCGAAGGCGTTCGGCGTGATGCAGGTCGATACCGATCAACGCGTCATCGGCTTTGAAGAAAAGTCCCCCACCCCCAAGACGATTCCCGGCGATGCGGAGCACTGCCTGGCTTCGATGGGGATTTACGTCTTCAACGCTCACTTCCTGTTCGAGCAGCTTTGTCAGGACGCGACGCGTCGCGAGAGCGCGCACGACTTCGGCAAGAACATCATTCCGTCGATCATTGACTCGCAGCGGGTCTTCGCCTTCCCGTTCCGCGACGAGAACCGGAAGCAAGACGCCTACTGGCGGGACGTAGGTACGCTGGACGCTTACTTTGAAGCGAACATGGACCTGGTCCACGTCGATCCGCTGCTCAACTTGTACGACCGCGATTGGCCGCTGCGAACGTATCAGCCGAACGTTCCCCCGCCGAAGTTCGTCTTCGCCGGCAATGCCGAAGAAGGACGTCGCGGCTGTGCGCTCGATAGCATCGTCTGCGGCGGTTCGATCATCTCCGGCGGCGAAGTCGAACGGAGCATCATCGGACCCGAAGTGCGGATCAACAGCTTCTGCCATGTCGAAGATTCGATCCTGTTTGAAGGGGTCAATATCGGCCGGCACAGCCGCATCCGCCGCGCGATCATCGACAAAGGGGTGCATATCCCGCCGGGGACCGAAATCGGCTTTGATCTCGAAATGGATCGCCGCCGCGGCTTCACGATCAGCTCCGGCGGAGTGGTCGTGATCGCCAAAGGAGACGCCGTCGAAAGCATGGTCCGCGCCGAACGCGAACACGTCGCGTAACGCGAACGCCAACCGAGCAACCACCAGGGCGACGAATACTCCCTCCTCGTCGCCAAAAGGAATAGACGCGCAAGCGTCTATTCTTTTTTTCGAAAGCGAAGTCTACGTAGGGTCCGCTGTGCGGACCAGGAATCTCCAACCAGCCAACGCACTAACCCGAGGCGCAAGCCGAGGGAATGCGTCCGCAAGCCGCCGCCAAGGTAAGGAATCGCCATTCGGTCTCGAAAGACTGGACCGCAGCGCTTGTTTTTTTCTTCGGACCATTGCTGGGTGGTTGGCCGCATTCCCTCGGCTTGCGCCTCGGGTTAGTGTTGGAGCGGAGTGGAGTGGACTGCGGCGTTCGTTTTTTCTTCGGACCTTTGGTGGGTGGTTGGCCGCATTCCCTCGGCTTGCGCCTCGGGTTAGTGTTGGAGCGGAGTGGACTGGACCGCATGCGCTCGTTTTTTTCTTCGGACCTTTGCTGGGTGATTGGCCGCATTCCCTCGGCTTGCGCCACGGGTTAGTGTTGGAGCGGAGTGGAGTGGACTGCGGCGTTCGTTTTTTCTTCGGACCTTCGCTGGGTGGTTGGCCGCATTCCCTCGGCTAGCGCCTCGGGTTAGTGTCGGAGCGGAGTGGACTGGACCGCAGCGCTCGTTTTTTTTCTTCGGACCTTTGCTGGGTGATTGGCCGCATTCCCTCGGCTTGCGCCACGGGTTAGTGTTGGAGCGGAGTGGACTGGACCACTCAACTTTTTTTGCGTCGCGCGAGGATCGCCAGGCCCGTTTGCGCGCATCGAATCAAGAACGACCGATCGGCCTCGCGTGGTGACGTAATCGAGGCTATTCCTCGCACGTCGCCGCGCTGGTTCTTTGGTGACTGCAACCACAAGAACGTGATGCGTATTTTGGGCGTTTGTCTGGCCGGGCCCTTCGCTGGTGGAAAGGGACTGGACCAAACCTGGTTTCATTTTTGCCGCCACGGCGAGTGATCAAGGTTCGCCGTCGCAGCGGAAGATCGCCTCAGTTTCGCGCAGCATGGAAGCGGTTGTCGAAACGTAAGACGCGCTGACTTTCGGCTGATTCCTGACAGCAAAACGTCAGTCGGATTGAGATCACGACGCGTCTCCGCGCGCCGGCAAGATTGGGAGCGCCGGTTGCTGCGACAATCGGCACGCCTGAACATATTTATACTAAAAATCGAACCACTTTGGCAAGGCGACTTTTTCCCAACGACCTCGCTTCGAAGTTGCTAGGAAAGGCGTTTTCTCGGTTTTCACACGCGCGATTCTCGCCTGGGCGCAAGCGAATCGCCGCTAGCGGCACACGCCCGCCTGTCACGATTTTCTCGGCGAATTCCCTCCCCTTTTGTTTGCTGGACGTGCTCTGGCGTGGGGCTTACATTGGGCGGTGCGCGAACCGTTGGACTCTTCATTTGATAAGGCGATGTTATGCATGCTGCCGTTCTTTTGATGTGCGTTACGATTGCCGGCGCCGATGTGCGTGAGTCGATTTCGACGCCCCAGGCGCTGTCCGATTTGCTGACGCGCGAGGCGAAGCAAACCAGCGAAGTGACCTGGAAGTTCCTCGAAGCGGGCGCGGTCATGGAGTCGACGCTTCACTTCGACCAGAATCAAACGCAAAAGATCACGTCGCATCTGGTGATCGTCCCCTGCCCTGGGCATCCGAATCTGATCCTGGCCGGGCATGTCGTTCCACCGTCCGGCGACCAGAAGATCAATCACTACGAAGGTCTGACGAGCTTCGCCGCCTTGATCGACGTCGATCGCAACTTGATCTCACCGATCATTACCAATCACCGCCTCAACACGATGATTCCTGCGCAAGAGGCCGAGGACGTCGCCCGCGCACTGGAGCGGCTGGGACAACAGTATTGCGATCGGATCGCCGCCAATCCGGAGAAGCACGACAAGTCGTTCATGCGGGCAGATCTAAAGCGAACGTTCATCAATCCGCCTCCCATCACGATTGAGTGTCTCCTCGACAACTTCAATATGAATGACATGACGTTCTACAGTCATTTGCAAGTTACCGGCGGAGATCGTCGCTTGAAGAAGGCCGTCAATTTCAAATTTAGTGACCTGCTGATGAGCGAGCTGGCCGTGCCGGCCGCGGAATACTTCGCGTCGAAAAACGCCGCGGTACGAAAGGAAGGTGTTGAGTGAACGCGATCGCTTTGGTGCTATGTACGGTCGCTCTGGGCGCCGATGCGCGGGATACGATTCCCAACGTGAAGGCTCTTTCGGCGCTTATCGATCGCACTTACGACATCGATCAGATCAACCACGTCGATCTGGTTGGCGATGGATCTTGGTTGCAAACGAGTGGAAATCTCGATCTGGGGTCACCAGGTCTGCGGGGGACGATTCCCCAGGGAATGCCGATGGCCCTCTATCGCAATTCCCTGTTGATCGACAAGTATCAATTGTGGGTCGTTTCTTGTCCCAGTCGTCCCAGCATGTTCCTGGCAGGGTACGTCCGATTTGATAGCGAGACGCTAAAGCCATATGAGTTGACCGGCATCACCGAGAAGAGTCTTAAAACGGCCTTCTGCGTCTTACTCGACGTCGACCAGAACGTCGTCATCAAGCTCGATGAGCCGGCAGCTCGGTTGTATCTGGACGAAGCTCGCCATGAGGCGCTCTCCGCCGGCATGAACGTCATTTGGGACAACTATTTGCAGCGCATCGCGTCGCAACCGAAGTCGGCGCCTTTCGTCGACAAGTATCTGGACTTTCAAAAGCAATTCGTCTCGCCTCCCCCGATCACAGCGACCGCCCAGACGCGGTTTACCCGCAGCCGGGACAAACCAGAGGAGCGCTTTAACGGCGTTTACGTGACGATCACCTTTTCCGCCGATGGCTGCGAAGCGAACCACAGCGCTTCGTTTGACGTAAGCAAGTTGCTCGATACGTCGGTCGCGGTACCTGCCGTTAAGTATTTCACCGCCCCGCAGAATGCAGGAAAGGAAGTCGAATGAACGCTATCGCTTTGGTGCTCTGCACGGTCGCTCTGGGGGCGGGTGCGCGGGAGACGATTCCGACTCCGCGTGCGTTGTTCGAGGTAATCAATAACTCTTACGCCATCGACAAGTTCGAGCAAATCGAATTCTCGGAGGACGGCGTTACGCTAAATGCGTGCAACCGAGAAGGGGACGAGAACGCTCGTCCCGCCAAGGAAAATCCGACGCCGGTAAAAGTGCAATCGCAAGGAAATGTCAGCGGTTACGTTTTTGGCGAGTACCAACTGAAAATCGTCACGGTTCCCGGCACGCCGAATTTTTTGTTGGCAGGATATGAATCGACGTCGGATGATCCCTATTTTGATCGATCATCGGGTACGGAAACGCGATTTCTGCGCCACTGCTTTTGCGTTTTGATCGATACCGATCGCAATATCGTCGTGCCGCTGGATGATCCGAGTCAGCGACTGTTCCTCAACAAAGAGCAAGTCGATGTGGTTCAACTGCAGTGCGGAGCGATCTGGAGCGACTATCTTCAGCATATGGGAGAACAGTCGAGCGTCGCTCCCTTCTTGGGCGAATACAAAGCGTTTCGACGCCAATTCATTCAGCTGCCGCCTTTAGAAGTGGCGGTCAAAGTCGCTTTCCTGGGGGCCGCGGGCAATCCGCCTGCGTATCCGCCCAAAGCGTCCGATTGGGACCGCGTGATCGGTATGGCGGCCGCCTTTGAGCTTTCCGCCGACGATCGCAAAGTGAGTTACAGCGGATCGATCGAAATGCAAAAGCTGCTTTCGACGACGATCGCTCAATCGGCGGCTGATTATTTCGCCAAGCCGCCGGTTGCCGAAACGGCTCAGCCGATATCCATAAGCGAGTAGCCTGACATGCACGCAATCGCTTTGACCCTATGTAGCGTCGCCTTCGCCGCCGATGTACGCGATTCGATTTCAACGCCGCGTCAGTACTACGAAATCATCGCGCGGCTCGGATCACCGGTTCCGCCCGAGTATTCGCGGCACTCGCAAGTTGTGTCGGCGGACGGCGCCAAAATCGAGATATTCGCTGAAACGCATAGATACGCACCCCTTTCCAAGTTGAAGACGATTCAGCCGGAGGCGATCGCCGAGTTGGTCGTGGTTCCTTGTCCCGATCGTCCCGATTGCGTCCTGGCTGGCTATCAGCTTCGCGGCCTTGGTCAATTCGTCGGCGTCATGACGGCCGAATCCTGCGTCCTGATTGACGTGGCCAACGACCGGGTTTTTTCGATTTTCAGTACGGACAATGTGACCCAAGGCCGCGGCTTGGGAGTTCCCCAGGCGGAGCGAAAGATCTCCGAGCCGGCCCTCAGCGCCTTTGCGGAATTGCTGGTCGTCAACATCGAGGAGTTTCCCTCGCAGTATGGCTTCGAAAAGCAGTACAACGGGTTTCTCACCCGCTTCGACGAGCGAGTGAAGGTCAGCGTCACCTGCGAAGTGAGTCGGATCGACATGTTGGCCGGCCGGGCGACGTTCTACCTGATCTTCACTGGCGGCGACGAACGTGAGCGGGTCACTTTCAGCAAGCCGATTTCGGATCTCTTATTGTCGAAGTACGCGTTGCCGATCGATCAGTACTTGAAGGACCGCTAAGCGAGCAGCGTTCGCAGCGTCTGGATGGCGGCGTCGGGCCGCTGCGCGGCCGCTTGCTGAACGGCGGCGACTTGTTCCCCAGTGAACAGCAGCGGCGTGCCGTGCAGCGGCGGCGTGGGAACGAGGGTGTGCCCGATCATCGTGTTCAGCTGCTCGATGCCGTCGCCGCGCTGGGCCGAGACTTTTAGACCGGCCGGACGTTGGCTGCTCTCGTCGGCCGGCAGGTCCGATTTGTTGTGGATCACGATCGCATTGGGATAGGCGGCGAGGAGCTGCTGGTCTTCGTCGGTCCAGGGCGCCGATTGGTCGAGGGCCAGCAGGATCAGATCGGCGGCGCTTTGCAGCTTGCGAGCCCGGGCGACTCCTTCTCGCTCGATTGCGTCGTCGCTTTCGCGGAGGCCTGCGGTATCGGCCAGTTCGACCGGCCAACCGTCGAACGCCGCCGCAGCGGTTACGGCGTCGCGAGTCGTGCCCGGCTGATCGAAGACGATCGCCCGTTCATAGCCGACCAGCGCGTTGATCAGACTGCTTTTGCCGACGTTCGGACGACCGGCGATCACCACCTTCCACGGCTTCGTCAGGTGCATGCCGAAGTTGGCGGTGGCCAGCAGCGACTGCAATCGCAACTGTGCGTCGCTCGTTTGCTGCGCATCTAGTAGGCCAAGAATCGCCGTCAGTTCGGCTTCGAGCGCTCCGTTGTACTGATCGAGCAAGTAGCCGGCGGTGCGTGACGTTCGCGCATCGGCCAGGGCGATTCGTGCGGCGGCGGCGATTGGTGACGATTCGCTCTGGTGGGCGTAGTCGCTCCAGGCGATCTCACGACAGCCGGCGGCGACCAGGTGATTCAGGATCCGGCGGAACGCGGCGATGCCGCCGTGGCAGTGAACTTCGATTCGATCTGCGGCGGTGCGGCTGACGACCAGCTCTTCGCCGGCATCCTCGGCGCTATCGCGCCAGTGTCCGACCAGGATGTCGCCAATTTGACATGTGCTGGCTTGTTTCTTGCCGAGTGGGAAGAAGTGTCGATCGACGGCGCTGCCGGCTTTGGGGCCTGCGACGACGATCGTGGCGATCGCGCTTCGTCCGCCGGGCGTGATGAGCGCGGCGATCGTTTCGCTCATCGCGAACCTTTCGCAGCACGCGCGGCGATCGCCACGCCGCCGAGGACCAGGTGATCGATCGTTACGCATTCGATTCGCATTTGCGGCGCAAGTTTCGCCGCGTCCCCGCCGGCGAAGATCACCTGCGGCGACGGGCCAATCAGCTCTGCGGTGAAGCGAGCGATCAACTCGCGGACACCGCCGACTGCACTGTAGTAGAGTCCGCTCCGCATCGCGGCGAGGGTGTCGGTTCCGATCGCGGTTGGAACTTCGCCGACGTCGACCGTGATTTCCGGCAGCAAATCGGTTTGTCCGGCAAGCGCTCGCGCCGCCATCCTCATCCCTGGGACAATCGCGCCGCCGAGGAAGCTGCCGCTCGCGGCGACCATGTCGACCGTGATCGCGCTGCCGGCGTCAATGATGATCGCCGGGCGACGCGGGTCGCGAATCGCATTGGCGCCGACCGCGGCGGCCAAGCGGTCCATGCCGACTTTCTGTGGCGCAGCGACCGAGATTTGCAGCGGCAAATCGGTGTGCGCCAGGATGCGGCACGAGTCGCCGGGGCGGTTGGCTTTCAGCCACGCTTCGAACGCGGCTTGGCCGGGGCGATTGACGCTGACGACATGCCATGCGACTGAGTCGCTGGGGAGCAGCGCTTCGAGCGAAGTGAAGTCCGGCTCGTGCGAGGCGGCGCTGAACGTGACGGTCGGAGCCGGCAAGGGGCGCGAGTCGGCGGCTGCGAACAGGCCGATGTGGATCGACGTGTTGCCGACATCGACCGTTCCCCAAACGCCGCTCATGATTGGGCCTGCCTGCGAGCGCGGTCGAGTTCTTCGCCGGCACGACGCAGCAGCACGTTCAGGTTTTCGCCGGTGACGGCCGAGATTAGCAGCACTTCGCCGCCGGTCAGTTCGGCCAGCTGATCGCGCACCTCTTTCCCTTCGGGAAGTTCGGCCTTGGTGACGCACAAGATCTCGGGACGAGCCGCGAGGTCGGCGTCGTATTGCGTCAGTTCGTGGCGAATCGCTTTGTAGTTTTCGATCGGGTCGGTGCCGTCGACCGGCGCCGGTTCGACCAGGTGAATCAAGATGCCGGCTCGTTCGACGTGACGGAGGAACTCGTGCCCGAGTCCAACGCCTTCCGAGGCGCCTTCGATCAAACCGGGGATGTCGGCCAGGATGAAGGTCTTGTCGTAGTCGATCTGCACCATGCCGAGGTTCGGGAACTTCGTCGTGAACGGATAGTCGGCAATCTCCGGGCGAGCGCGGGAGAGTCGCGACAAGAGGGTGCTCTTGCCGGCGTTCGGTTTGCCGATCAAACCGACGTCGGCAATCGACTTCAACTCGAGGATCAGCCGCCGCTTTTCCCCTTTGCCGCCGGGAGTCGATTGACGCGGCGCGCGGTTGGTCGAGTTCTTGAAGCTGAGGTTGCCGCGGCCGCCGGCGCCGCCGCGGGCGGCGATCATCTGTTCGCCGGCGACGTTCAGGTCCTTCATCACAAAGCCGGCGTCCGCTTCGATCACCACGGTGCCGATCGGCACTTTGATGATGATGTCTTGCGCCGACTTGCCGGTCCGGTTGGCCGGGCCGCCGTTGGAGCCGCGATCGCCGCGCCAATGCTTGACGTGGGCGAGGGCCGTGAGGCTGTCGACCCCTTCTTCGGCGAGCAGGATGATATTCGAACCGCTGCCGCCGTCGCCGCCGTCGGGACCGCCGTTGGGGACGTACTTTTCGCGGCGGAAGCTCATGCAGCCGTCGCCGCCGGCGCCCCCTTCAATTTCGATTTGTACGCGATCAACAAACATCGTCAGCCTACGAACGAAAACAGGGATGACCCGAATTGGATCATCCCTGGCATTTTACGGATACTCGAGCGCGAATCGATGCGCTCGAAGCTTAATTGGCTTCGACAGCGGCCGGCACGATATTGACGCGACGACCTTCTTGATCGAACAGGACCGAGCCGTCGCACAGGGCGAACAGGGTGTAGTCCTTGCCGCAACCGACGTTCTTGCCCGGGCGGAACTTGGTGCCAACCTGGCGAACCAGAATGTTGCCGGCACGAACGACTTCGCCGCCAAACTTCTTGACGCCGCGATACTGCGGATTCGAGTCACGACCGTTGCGGCTCGAACCTTGACCTTTCTTATGGGCCATGTCACCTAACTCCTGGTATATGGGATTTCCGCCGGAAGGCGAGAATGTGCGATCTACCTGACGACGCACAAGGGGCGCGTCGAAACTCTCTTTTTAGCGGTAAACCCACTCGTAGTCAACCTGCCCAGGAGCACCGAAGCGGATCTCGTCTTCGTGTTCGTTGTAGCGGTCGCCGGGACGCCAAAAATTGAGCTTCAGCGTCTTCAGCGTGAAGGCTCGCTGGCCGCCGATGTTGTCCGGAACGACCTTTTCGGCGTCGTCAGTCCATTTATAGGCGTTGGTCAGCCCCTGGACGTAGATCGAGAAATAGTCGGTATCGGGGTCGATATCTTCCCAGATCGCCACGCCCCAGATTGCGTTGTCGACCTCTTCGGACGAGACGGGAACGTCAAAGCGGTTTACCGAAACCGAGTCGTACAAAGTAGTTCCACCCATTTCGCGAGCTGCGATTGGGGCCATCGCCACCGGAACCAGGCGGTCCAGATACTCTTTCTTCTGGTCGCTCGATTCGAGGATGAACCGCGGGATGAAGCGGATCGGCTGGGTCGAGCTGCTCAATTGGGTCGCTTCGTAGACGGTGTCGCCGGTTTCAAAGGTGGTCGCCTTCGACTCGAGCGGGTTCCCCATGTTGCGAATGCGGTAAACCATGTACCACAAGGTCTTACGTTGCATTTTGCCGGTCGGCTGCGGGACGTCGACCTCGATCATGCGGATCGGCTTGAAGGCGAACTCCAGACCCCAGATCGTTCGGCGATAGATGACGTTTTCGGCCATCGCCTTGAGCGTGCGGGTGCTGGGAAGCGTTTTGGGGGCCCAATCGAGTCCCTGGGCGCCTTGGATGATTTCGAGGATCGGTTCCGGACCGGTGAAGGTCTCTTCGGCCCGCAGGTCGGTCGGGATCGTCGTCAGCACCCCTTCCGCAAAGACCCGGCGAGGCGGATTGTGCGGATTATCCGCTGCGGCGGGCGCCGGTTGCGACGCCGTATTGACCTCCATCGTGCGAGAACCAGGCTGCTGAGCCATTGCTAGCGGTGCGGCGCAGAGAGCGAACAAAAGCAGCGCAACGGTCTTGGTACGACGCAACATGCTGGTAATTCCAGGCGAGACGGAAGCGATATCGATTAGTAGCGGACGAGCTGGGGCGCAAAAATAGCGCAACCCAAGCCTTCAAGTATACTTGCCTAAATTGCCAAGGGTCAAGTTTCTCGATAATTCAGCTGGAAATGGCGTATCTGGACCAAGCTGGCAGGCCAGTCGGGGGGTAGGTCAGGCCTTGGCCTGACGAAAAATCGCCGCCAAAGTCGCTGAAGCACCATGAGCAGGACCTTCCGGTTGGCGTCATTGGCATACGCGCAGCGAGTTCAAACTTGGAACGTCCCTGCGGTGTCGCTGGCACTGAGGGCTAGTGTTTTGCGTTTCTGGCGCGGCGCCGACATGCTCCCAAGAAACGGTCCCAGGCGGCGAATCCTCTTCCCAGGCGGCTTGCTGATTTTTGGCGGCGTCGCCAGACTGACGGACGGTTGCCGTTTCCTTTTGCTGAAAGCTGCTGCGCCATGTTATGGCCAATCGTCTGGATGATTGTGGGGCTGGTCGGACTCGTGGTTGGAGGGGAATTGCTGGTTCGGGGAGCCGCGAAGCTCGCGGCGCTCGCCGGGATTTCTCCGCTGGTGGTCGGGCTGACGGTGGTGGCGTTTGGGACGAGCGCCCCGGAGCTTGCCGTTTCGCTGAGCGCGAGTTTGAAGGGAAACACGGACATCGGCATCGGGAACGTCGTCGGCAGTAACATCTTTAACGTGCTGGCGATTCTCGGCATGTCGGCGGTGGTCGCGCCGCTGGTCGTCTCCAGCCAATTGGTGCGGATTGACGTGCCGTTGATGGTGGCCCTTTCCTTCTTGGTGCTACTGATGGGGCTGGATGGCGAAATCAGCCAGCTCGACGGCGGGATCTTGTTCGGCATTCTGGTCGTCTATCTCGGTTGGCTGATCTATCAAAGCCGCCGCGAACAGAAAGCGGTGCAGGATGAGTTCGCCGAAGAGTTCGGTACGCAGGAAAAGCTGACGCTCGCCGGACTAGCGATTCAACTGGCGCTGATTGCGGCGGGGTTGGTTGCGCTGACCTTCAGTTCGCAGTGGCTGGTCGATGGGGCGAGCACGATCGCGAAGCAGTTTGGAATGAGCGAACTGTTGATCGGTTTGACGATCGTCGCAGCGGGGACATCATTGCCCGAAGCGGCGGCGTCGGTGATGGCCAGCATCCGAGGCGAGCGCGATATCGCCGTCGGCAATATCGTCGGCAGCAACATCTTCAATATCTGCTGCGTGCTGGGACTCTCGGCCCTCGCGCCGCCAAGCGGCATTCCGGTTTCGCCCGATGCGCTGAAGTTTGATATCCCGGTGATGATCGCGGTGGCGGTCGCGTGTCTACCGATCTTCTTTACCGGCTACACGATCGCGCGATGGGAAGGGATTTTGTTCGTCTTCTATTACGTCGCCTACACGACCTATCTGGTTCTGGTCGCGGTCAATTCAAGCTGGTCGCATCCGCTGGGCGTGATGATGCTGGGATTTGCGGTTCCGCTGACGGTGATCACGCTGCTGGTGACGACCTATCGGGCGCTGAGAAAGCCGGCCGAATCGGTGAGCGCCGAACACTAGCCCGCAGCGCAAGCGAGGGAATGCGGCCGCGAGCAAATGACTAATGTCTAAACCCTAATGTCTAATGAAAGATCGTGTCTTCCGAATTAGACATTAGTGATTAGTCATTAGACATTTCCGAATCCATTCCCTTGCTCGCGCTGCGGGCTAGTGAAGAGCAGACCCTACGTGAAGAGGGCTTCGAACTTTTCTTTGACCGCGGCGAATTGTTCGTCGGTGAGGACCGGCTTTACTCCTTCGGCCGACGGCGGTTCGGGCAAGTCGATCCAGCTTTTGCAGCCGGCGATCTCTGGCGTTTCGACGTAAACCTTGATGTGCGGCGCAGTGTAAATGCGGACCAGAAAGAGATAGACGCTTGGCTCGCGATAGTGATAGCGCATCCGAACGGTGTCGGCGGAGAGGATATGAAAATCGTCGAGTTCGGCGAGCTTCGATTCCTGCGTGACGTAGCGAACCTGGTCGACCTGGGCGAGCAAATCGACGGCGAAGCGATTGCCGCCGGAGTGTTTTTCGCCGAGCTGCTGGAGGAACTGTTGGCCTGCGTCGTTCAGCTGATCCGGCGATTGATGGAAACGGGTCGGCCAAAACCAGAACGCGTCATGTTCGGCGCGGAACTGATCTCCCTCTTCCTGAATCCCACCTTTGCGCAACAAGAGATGCTGCCGACCGGCGCGCAGCGCCTCGCAGACGACGTCCCATTCTTTGATGGCGTAGGGGATGGTGGTTGCGTTCATCGGAGATCGTTCCGGTAAGGGTTAAGTCGTCAGTTGTCGTTTCGCCAAACGTCCCAGTTCGATGATCGCTTGTTCGACCCGTTCGCTTGACTGGATGGCGCAGTTCAGGCGGACGAAGTTGCGGAAGCGATCGCCGGGGGAGAACAACACGCCGGGCGCGACGCTGATGTTGCGCTGCGCCGCTTCTTCGAATAGCTGGACGCTATCAAAGCCGCGGGGAAGTTCTACCCATAATACCTGACCGCCCTGCGGTGCGGTGGCGCGAGTTTCTTCCGGAAAATATTCGTAGACGCTGCTAGCGACTTTGCGGGTCCGCTCGTGCAGGGTCCGGCGCAGACGCCGCAAATGGAGGTCGTACCCGGCCGTTTCCAGGTATTTGGCCGCGGCGGCCTGCATCGCGATCGACCCGGCCGGATTGATCGCGATTTTCGCCTGGACGAAACGGTCCTGGTAGACGCCGGGGGCGCACCACCCGACCCGCAAACCGGGCGAAATCGTTTTGCTGAATGAGCTGCAATAAAGGACGAACCCGTCGCGGTCGAACGCTTTGAGCGCCTTGGGACGCATGCCGGAATCGAAGTGGAGTTCGCCGAAGATGTCGTCTTCGATCAGCGGCAGTTGATGTTGGCACATCACTTCGACCAGCCGCCGTTTGGCGTCGTCAGGCATGCGGCAGCCGAGCGGGTTGTTGAAGTTGGCGACGACGACGGCGCCTTGGATGCGGCCTTCCTGGGCGAGCCGCTCGATCGCATCAACGTCGACCCCGACTTCCGGATCGCAGGCAACTTCAATGGCGCGAATGCCGGTCGTTTCGAGCTTTTCTAGAATCCCGAAATAACTGGGGGACTCGACGGCGACTGTATCGCCAGGCCGCAGCGCCGCGTGCAGCGCCAGGTAAACCGCTTCGCTGGCCCCGGTGGTGGTCACGATTTCGTCAGGGGCGACCTCTGCGCCGGCGTCGATCATCCGGCGAGCGATTTCGTGACGCAGCGGCGCGTGTCCCATCGGGATGTCGTAGCGATGTCCCATTTCAGGAAAACGCTGCAGGGTTTGCATCAGCAAGCGGTTGATCCGCTGCATCGGCAGTAGTTCGACGTCCGGAACGACGGCGCCCAGCTTGATCACTTCGGGGGAAGCCAGCACGTCATGTAAGCGGCGGGAGAGCTGAGAGACGTTCACCCGCAAAGGGCGGATGTTGGAGCGGGACGCTTTGGGGGGAGGAGGAACGCGGATCGCCGTATCGCGAACAAAGTAGCCCGATTTGGGTCGTGCTTCTATCAAACCCCGACTTTCCAGCAAGCGATACGCATGCGTGACGGTCGATAGCGAGACCGACATTTGCCCGCTCATGCGGCGAACCGAGGGAATGCGATCGCCGGGACGCAAGGTTCCTTGCTCGACCAGCCGGGCGATGTGACCGGCGACCTGGTCGTAAAGGCGTAACTGGTCGGCAGTTGGCGACGCTACGTCGTCAGGCATGACAGTTCCCCGCGAGACGGACCATGACAGATGTAAAAACCTCATCTGTCATGGTAACAAATCGCGTTTTGTGCGCCTGTACTCATTCGCCGAAACGCCGAATACTTGTAATACCGCCCCCCAAGATTCTTTCCCATGGAGACGCCCTGATCATGTTCTGGATGACGATAAGCCTGGTGGTTTTAGGTTGCTATTTCTTAATGTGTCTGGCCACGGTCCTTTATTGGACGGTATTATCGATAGGCGGCGGATACCGGCGCAGGCTCAGTCCGTCGCTGGAGTGTCGCGTTCACAAGGCGACCCGACCGAGCCCGAGAGAAGGCTGCTGCACGGGCGACAAGCCTGGTTCCGCTGCGCGGTAACCGAGGCCGCCGCCGCGCCGCCTTGTTCCAAACCAATGGATGACGATGGTCAAAGGCTTGCTGGCGGCGATCTTCCGAAAACGCCCAGGCGTCCACCGGACGTCGGCGTGGAACGTGCGCGAGACGGCGACCTTGCTAGCCGTCGTCTTGATCCTGGCGCTGATTGAATGGGTCGGCCGGACCGAATCAACCGAACTGAAAGACCTCGCCTGCGCCATCTTATTGGCGACGACGTTTCGCTTGGTCTTTTCCCGCTACTTCTGCCGCCGCGTGCGGTGGGCTTCCTCGTTGTCGCGACAAATGCGACGACTCTGGAACCGGACGACGGCGGCGGTGCGCTACGACTGGGGACTCGACCTGCGTCGTTCGCCCCCGATCGCGCGCGGATTGCCGCGGCTCTTTTTGCTCGCGCCGTTGTTGGCGGCTGCGGCGCTGGTGGTTGCGACCCTCTTCAGCTTTCTGACCGGAGTAACGCTCCGCGAGACCGTTCCGCTGATCAGCTATCTCGCCTACCTGGCGCCGACGGCGGTGGTCTGGGGAGCGCTGTTGGTGATGGTGTTTGGCGCCGCGTTCTCGCCGGGCTTTGTGCTGTTTGACGCGCTGCTGGTTTATGGCAAACGGCCCGAGCGGGAGTCGTTTCGGTTGTCGATCGCGTTTGCGTCGCTGGTCGCCGGAGGCGTGTTGGCGCTGACGCTGCTCGCGCCGACATGGATCGCGACCGTGATCTGGGGCGTGACGCTTATGTTGAGCTTAGGCGCCAATTGGTTTACCCCGGCCTGGCGGCCTGATTGCTTGTGGCGCAAGAACGGCAGCGACGTCCGCGCGATGCCGATGTACGTCTTTTTGACGGTCACCGATTTGTTGATCGCGCTCGTTCCGGCGATTCCAGTGGCGATCGCCTTGGGGGGCGAAGTGATCGGGCTGCCGTCCCATTTTGAGTCGGCGCCGATCAGCACCGGACTGGGACGGCTGGCGATCTGGTACGGGACGTTTGCGTTTTTGTCGTCGACGCTGCTGATGGAATCGCACTACTTCCTCGCCCGGGTGAGCGATCCTTCGCGGAAGGCGCCGCTGCAGCTGCACTTCGCCGGCGTTGATCGGCCGCGTCAGCGACGCGAACTGCGTCAGGTGGCGCGCAAGAACGGTTGGCGCGTTCGCTTTTCGCCGACGGCGCCGGAGCGGCTGGACGTTCGACTGCAAGTGGCCGAGTCGACGACCGGGGCGAGCGACTCCAACGTGATTTGCTTGCACTTGGACGATCTGAAAGCGGAAGAGACGTTGGCCCGTATCCGGCGGCGCGATCAGGTGCAAAAACGCCGCGTGCTGGTGAAAGGGATCGAGTTGATCTTCCGCCGCGCGGCGGCTCGCAAGGGACGGGACGGGAGCGGCTATTGGCTCGCTCCGCACTTCTGGTTCTTCCCGGGACTTACTCGCGATGTGGTGTCGACTGACGACGCCAACTCGCTCGACGTGATTCCGCCGCTCTATCGTGACGTGATGCCCCGCGCTGCGCGGCATCATTTCTTTGAGATCTGCCAAGGGCTGGGAGTCGACTTGATCTTCGTCGAGGACGGGGTCGACTTTTACGCAGTGCGGCGCGTGTTGCGAGTGATGTTCGAGCGATACGACATCGACGGCGGCAAGCGTCCGCTGGAAGAGGTTCACTTCTCCGGGCTGCCGAAAGTCCGAGTCCTGATCCACGAATTCGCCATCGACCAGTCGCCTCGCAAGACGAAGTATCCCGAGCCGAGCTACCAGTACCTGGGACGCGCCCGGATCTTGCACATCTACCGCGACCGGGGCGATGACGAAGAGCAAGCGACCACGCCGGAGACGCCGGAGTTTTTGCTGAGCCCGGTGGGAAGCTTTTAGCCGAATCGTAGCCCGAAGCGCAAGCGAGGGAAATGGATTCGGAAATGACTAATGACTAATCACTAATGTCTAATTCGGAAGACGCGATCTTTCATTAGACATTAGTGATTAGTCATTAGTCATTTGCTTGCGACCGCATTTCCCTCGCTTGCGCTTCGGGCTACTATTGGGTCGCTACGCGATCACTTCTTTCACCACGCGGGCCGGTTCGACGCCGGTTAGCTTCATGTCGAGGCCCTGGAACTTCACGCTAAAGCGGTGGTGGTCGATGCCGAGCAAGTGAAGCATCGTGGCGTGGAGGTCGCGGACGTGGACGACGTTTTCGACGGCGTTGTAGCCGAGGTCATCGGTGGCGCCGTGGGTGGTTCCCCCTTTGATCGGTCCGCCGGCCATCCACATGCTGAAGCCTTTGATGTGGTGATCGCGGCCGACGCCCCCTTTGCCTTGGAACATCGGCGTCCGGCCAAATTCGCCACCCCAGACGATCAGCGTATCTTCAAGCATGCCGCGCTGCTTCAGGTCTTGCACCAGCGCGTAGGTCGGCTGATCGGTCAGTCCGCAGCAGACCCCCATGAACTTCTTCAGGTCGCCGTGGTGATCCCAGCCGCGGTGATAGAGGTGAATGAAGCGGACGCCGCGCTCGGCCAGTCGGCGAGCGAGCAAACAGTTTGACGCGAACGAACCGTCGCCCGGCTTGGCGCCGTACATGTCGAGGACGCTTTGCGGTTCGTCCGACATGTCGGTCAGTTCGGGGACCGACATCTGCATTCGGTACGCCATTTCGTAGGCGGAGATGCGGGTGGCGATTTCAGGATCTTGCAACTGATCGAGCCGGTTGCGATTGAGCTGGCCGACGGCGTCGACGATCTGTCGCTGCTGGCCGACGTTGACGCCGGGCGGGTTGCGAACGTAGCTGACCGGATCGCCGGTGGAGCTGAACTCGACCCCTTGGTAACGGCTCGGCAAGAAGCCGGTTCCCCATTGTCGCGACGCGATCGGCTGCGGGTTGCGGCCGCCGACGCTGCTGAGCACGACGAAGCCAGGGAGTTCGTTCGTTTCGCTGCCGAGCCCGTAGTTGATCCAGGCGCCCATCGACGGCCGACCGCTGATCGCGGTGCCGGTATTCATGAAAGTGTGGGCCGGGTCGTGATTGATCTGCTCGGTCACCATCGAGCGAACGACGCAGATGTCGTCCGCCATCTTGGCGTGGTACGGCAGAAAGTCGCTGATCTCCACGCCCCCTTCGCCATACTTGTTGAACTTGGTCATCGCGCCGAGGCATTTCAGCTCTTGCCCTTGCAGCTGCGCGATCGGTTGGCCGGCGGTGTACGACTCCGGCATCGCTTGACCATCCAGGCGAGTCAGTTCCGGCTTGTTGTCGAACGTCTCGAACTGCGACGGACCGCCGGACATGCAGAGGAAGATGACCCGCTTGATCCGCGGCTGGAAGTGGGGAAGTCCCGGCTGACCAGGGATGCCGGCGGCAGGCGCGCTGCCGGCGGCGAGCGAGTCGCCGGCCATCAGCGAAGCGAGTGCAGTCGTACCGAGACCGAAGCCGACATTGGAAAGAAACGTGCGGCGCGAAACGGCGGCGGCTTGGGCGTGGTTGTAAAGGTTCATGCGACTTAGTTCCGGGTAATCGTTTCGTCCAGGTTCAAAATCACGCGGGCAACCTGCGTCCACGCGGCAAGTTCAGCGGCGTTCGCCTTCTTGTCAGGCGGTTGGATTCCAACGTTCAACAAACTGGCCGCCGCTTTCGGATCGGCCTGGTAGATTTCGCGATTGTCGGCCAGCACCTTGGTCAGCACTTCCAACTCCAGCGGCTGCGCGTCGCGCGACAACGCCAGCTGATAGGCGAAGTTGATGCGCTGAGCGTCTTCTTGCGGACCTGCGGTCAGAATGCGATCGGCGAAGGCGCGAGCCGCTTCGACGAAGGTTGGATCGTTCAGCAGGACCAACGCCGCGGTCGGCGTGTTCGATTGCGGACGCTGTGCGGTGCATTCTTCGCGACTCGGCGCGTCGAACGCCTTCAGCATCGGGTGCAAAAACTGACGCTGCCAATGGATGTAAACGCCGCGGCGCCATTGCCGTTCGTTGTCGTTCGCGTGGTACTTCCGCTGCGGGAAATTCAAGTGACGGTAGTAGCCTTCCGGCTGATAGGGGCGAATGCTCGGACCGCCGTATTGCAGATTCAACAGTCCGCTGATCGCCAGGGCGTTGTCGCGAACCATTTCAGCCGGCAGACGATGTCGCGATTGATGGCTGTAGTAGCGGTTGTACGGATCGGCGCTGCGAACCTCGGCGGTCGTTTGCGACGACTGCTGATAGGCGGCGGTCATCACCATTTCTTTGACGATCCGCTTGACGTCCCAGTCGGTCGCAAAGTCGATCGCCAGGTTGTCGAGCAGTTCGGGATGGACCGGCGGTTCTCCCTGGCCGCCGAAATCGTCAAGGCTTTTCGACAAACCGACGCCGTAGAACAAGTACCAGAGGCGATTGACCATCACGCGAGCGGTCAGTCCGCCGGCGCCGTTTTCGACGTCGACGAACCAGTTGGCCAGATCCAAGCGCGTCGCCCGTTCGCCGCCCGCGGCGACTTGGCCCATGAACTCCGGAATGGCCGGAGTCACGATCTCGCCGCTATCGTCGAGCCAGTTGCCGCGCGGCAAAACGCGCATCTCCCGTGGCTTGATCGACTCGGTCACCATCGTCAGCCGAGCGGCGTCGTTCAGCTGTTTGATCGCGTCGACCAGCTTCTTTTCTGCCGGCGACATCGGTGGTTCTTTCGCCGCTTCCTTTTGTTGTTTCTCGTCCGCTTTCACGGCAACTTCGGTCGTCTCGGTCTCTTTGTGCTCGGCTGCTTGCGTTTGACGCAGCGCTGAGAGTTCCGCTTCCAGGCGAGCGAGTTCGGCCCGTTCGCGGCGCGTGTTGACCTTGATCTCCGGCGGACGCTTGGTCGGCAGGGCGTTGCTCCCTTGCGTAAAGTGCTTCGCTTCATCGACGTCAGCGAAGAAGGCGCCGAGGGCGTAGAAGTCTTTGATCGTGTAGGGATCGTACTTGTGATCGTGGCACTGCGCGCAGCCGACGGTGGCGCCCATCCAGACGAGCGAAACGTTCCGGACGCGGTCGGCGGCGTAGATCGCCAAGTATTCCTTTTGCTGGAGCCCCCCTTCGTGCGTCGTTTGCAGCAAGCGGTTGTAGCCGGTGGCGATCTTCTGATCGATCGAACTTTCCGGCAGCAAGTCGCCGGCCAGTTGATCGCGGGTGAACTGATCGAACGGGAGGTTGTCGTTGAACGCGTCGAGGACGTAGTCGCGGTAAGGCGAGATGTTGTGGTCCTGGTCGCCGTGATAGCCGACCGTGTCAGCGTAGCGAACGAGGTCGAGCCAATAGATCGCCATCCGCTCGCCGTAGTGCTGTGAAGCGAGAAGCCGATCGACCACTTTCTCAAACGCTTCGGGGGACTGGTCGGCGACGAAGTCGGCCACTTCCTGCGGAGTCGGGGGCAAGCCGGTCAGGTCGAAGGTGACGCGGCGAAGGAGGGTCACTTTGTCGGCCGCCGGGGCGGGAGTGAGCCCGACGCTTTGCATCTTGTTGAGGAGCAAGCGATCGATCTCGGTATGCGACCAGGCGACGTTATCGACGTTCGGGGCTTCGTGCCGCTGCGGTTGGACATAGGCCCAATAAGGCGCGAACTCGGCGCCTTCTTCGATCCAGCGTTTGAGCAGGGCGACTTCTTCGGCCTTCAGCTTTTTGCCTGACTCGTGCGGGGGCATCTGCATGTCGGCGTCGGTGCTGATGATCCGCTGGTAGAAGTCGCTGCCGTCGAGATCGCCGGGGACGATCGCGTACTCTTTGGCGGAGGCTTCGTCATCCAGGCGGAGATCGGCCTGGCGATGCTTCGAATCGGGACCGTGGCAGTAGAAGCAATTCTCGGAGAGAATCGGCCGCACGTCCCGGTTGTAGTCGAGCTTTTTCTGGGCCAGCGCCGGCGATGCGATCAGCACCGCAAAAGTGACGCAAGCGATTCGAGCAAGAGAGTTCATGGGCATGGATCGGGAAGGAGCTTATTGGCGGGAAGAGGCGCCGGTCATGATCTGGTAGTGACGCTCGACGTCTGCCGTCGAAAGCGCCGCAGGATAAATCGCCACTTCGTCGAGTTGGCCGTCGAATTGACGACTGGGACGAAGGGTATCGAGCTGACCGAGCACGGCGGTGTAGGGTTCTTCATCTTTGATCGTAAGGGTATCGAAAACCTGACGCAACTTTCCATTCAGATAGAGGGCGATCCCCTCTGCCGACTTCACCGCAACCAGGTGGTGCCATAGCCCCGGCGTGCAGCTCTCGGCGCTAAAGACGTTCATGCCGCCGTCGTACGAGTTCGACGGATAGCGGTACAAAAACCGCATCGTCGCCGGGCGATGGACCAGGTTCGTATGGTTAGCGTATTCGAGCACCGCCAGGTGGCGTTCTCGGTTTACCGCCATTTGTCCATCTGGCAAGAGGCCGAGGATCGTCCCCCAGTGCATTCGATTGGGACGGACCCACATTTCGAGGGTGAAATCGCCGGCGTTCAAATCTGCCAGCGGTTCGGTCAATTTGAAATAGCGGCTGCGAGGGCTCGGCTCAAAGTGGAGCGAGCCGCGCTCAACCTTCACCGAGTCGTCGTCGCTGCGCACCAAACCGGCGTAACGATCCGATACGACGTTCCGGACCAGGTCCCCTTGTTGCTGCTGCGGCTCGAAACGCCAATAGACGAGCGGACGATCGGCGAGAATCGCGGCGGCGTATTCGTCAGTGACGCTCAGCGACATTTCGTCGATCGGCAAAACTCGCACGCGATCCGATTGGGCGAAAGAAGCGGCGGTTACCTCGATCGACTTGTCGGCGAAGCGGGCGGTCTGATCGGCTTTGACCAGTTCATTGAGCAGCGTATCGCCGCTTTCTCCCAAGAGCGAGGTCATCACCTCCCCTTCGTAGACGTCGATCGTCGCCGCGTGCGCATCAGGAGCGGAGTAGGCGAATTCGCTGCCGCTGGCGGCGATCGCCGAAACAGGACCGTTGAGCGTAAAGTCGCCGGCGTCGGGAGGAACGACCGCCGCCGCGCTGCCGTAAATCAGCGTGGCGCTGTCCGGGGTCAGCAGATGCATTTCGGCGGGACCGCTGAGGCGAACGATGACGCCGGAGAGAAACTCGATTTGCAGTGCGCCGGCGCCGATCCGCAGCGAACCAGGTTTCACCCGGGCGCCAACTTGGATCGATTCGTCGGCCGTTGTCAGCTCGCCTTCGAGCTGCGTCGCGACGGCGACGGCACGTAGTCCGCGGAGCTGCGCTTCGACATATTCGAGCTGCGGCGCTGTGCTCGCCACGCGATCTTCGCGGAGCAGGACCAGCGCCAACATCGTGGTGATGAGCAGCAACGAAGCGGCGAGGGCGAGCGCTCCGAGCCAAACGTAACGAGGCGTTTGCGGCGGGCTGGGCCAATCGACCGGGATCGAACTGAGGTGACGTTCGATTTCGCCGTCGAGATCGACCTGCTCGACGTAAGCCTGGCGAAACGCATCGTCGGTCAGCAGACGCTGCTCGAGCGCGGCGAACTCGGCGGCCGACAAGTCGCCGGAGGCGAGACGTGCGGCGGCGGCGAGCGCTTCGTTATCGAGTTGGCGAGAATTCGGTTGCATGAAAGCCCGGGGGTTATTCTTCGGCGAGCGCCGCATGGTGGCGAACGCACTGCGCCAAACGATCGCGGATGCGATCGAGTCGGCGATAGAGAGTCTTGGTAGTCGTTTGCAGTTGGTCGGCGATCATGCCGATGGTGGTGGTCGTTTCGTAACGCGTGCGGAGCAGGTTCAACTCGTCGGCCGATAGTTTTTTCATACAGCCTTGCAAGGCGCGGCTGCGGGCTTCCAGTTTGCTGGTCGATGCGGCGTGGGTGTCGGCGACCGCTTGCAGCACCTCTTCCGAAAAGACCATCCGGTCGCGCGCCGCTTTGCGGCGGAACTTGAGGACCTCGAAGTAGGCGAACTTCTGCGCCCAGGGGAGGAACTCCCGCTGCGGATCGTACTGGTCGAACTTTTCCCACAACTCGATCGCCGTCGCTTGCCAGACTTCTTCGACATCGTCGATGCGAGGAAGCATGCTGCGGATGTAGCCCGACAGCGCCCGCTCGTGCTTCACGATCAACTCGACGAACGGCGTCGGATCGGGATGTTCGGCGGAAGGGTCAGGCATGAACTGGCAATTTGTCTGATCGGGGAAAAATCGGCCAGCGGCGGGCCTTCCCTATTATTCTCCGCGCCAGCGTCGAATTCCCCGCGCACCCTTGCGCTTCTGGACAAAAACTTGCCGTCCGCCCAATTAATTAGCAGTCAAACGGAAAAAAGAAGAAAAAGCGAGGGGGAATTCCGAGAGGAGCGGTGGATTAAGTATTGATCCATCTTTTGGGCCTTATTCTAGTTTCTCTTCAATTGCAGGGACTTTTCTATGACACCCTCGAAAAACCGAGGCGGTTTTACGCTCGTTGAGCTGTTGGTCGTGATCGCGATCATCGGCGTGTTGATCGCTCTATTGTTGCCGGCCGTGCAGCAAGCGCGGGAAGCGGCTCGGCGGATGTCGTGCACGAACAACCAGAAGCAGATCGGGCTGGCGATGCACAACTATCACGACACCCATCTCAACTTTCCGCCGGGATCGTTCGTCGACATCAATAACTGGTTGCCGGGCATCGGACATTCCAACAAGATGCGTTACGGCTGGATGCAAGTGATCCTGCCGATGATGGAACAGACCGCGATCTATGACAAGTTCATGGAAGAAGTGCATGGCGCTTCGCCGGTCTATGCGTGGGAGACTTCGATCCGCGCGAACGTGATCGAAGGTTTTCTCTGTCCTTCGGATCCCAACGGTGGGAAGATTACCAACGGAAGCTACGGATTCGCCGGCAATTATCTCGCTTTCTCTGGGCTCGATGGTCTGTATAACCTCGGTCGGGATGAAGATGGGATCTTCTATTGCGCCTCGAAGACCCGATTCGCCGACATTCTGGACGGAACGACCAACACGGCGCTGGTCGGCGAGATCTTGGTAGTTCCGGATCAAGGAACCAGCCATGATCGCCGCGGCAGCTATTATGTCGGCACGACCGGCGGCGGCAATCTGATCCTCACAACTTACTTCAATCCGAACTCCAAGGCGCCGACCTCTTCGGATCGTCAGGCGTCCGGCAACTTCATCAGTACCGAACGGGCGCCTTGCGCCGGCCCGACGAGCGGCGGCTTCTATCGTTGCACATCGCGCAGTTACCACACTGGCGGCGTGAACGTCACGATGGCCGACGGTTCGGTTCGATTCATCGCGGAAACGGTTGATAATCCGATCTGGGCTGCGCTGGGAACGCGTGCGGGTGGCGAAATTCCGCAAGGCAACTAAGGCGATAGGCGTTTTCCTTTTCTCCCTGCTGTTTTGCGGTGACCGACCATCGACGGCGCCGCAAAATGTAATTCGAAAGTACCGACGGATGACGAAAACATACCGATTTTGCTTGTGGCTGCTGACGGTCGCCACGACGGTTTCGTTCGGCTGCAGCTATGATTCTGGCCCGCCGAAGTATCCCGTATCGGGAATGGTCACCTACCAAGGAGATCCGATTCCCGACGGCATGATTGTCTTTTTCCCGACCGAGCCGGGCGGGGGCGCTCAGGTGGGAGTCAAGATTGTCGACGGCAAGTACGCCGGGAAAACGACGGACGGCGTAATGCGGGTCTACGTCGAAGCGAGCCGGCCTGGTCCAATGGTCAAGGACGATATGGGGGTGATGCACGAGTCGCTCGACTGGTACATACCCTCCAAATACAACGATCAGTCGACGCTGACCTGCGAGATTCTGCCGGAAGATAACAAAGAACTCAACTTCGATCTCAAGTGAACTCGTAGGTTGGGTGCGGCAGGCGGGGAACAGCTCAGGCTTTGTCTTAAAGCGTCGTTCGTTTGCGTCGATCAGCAGGCGTCGCAAGCGAATCGCTGGAGAACGTTTCGCTGCACCCAACCTTTTTTACTTCGCCAAGAGCCGCGCGATCTTTCGCCCGGTCGTGCTGAGGGCGAAGTCATGCAGCTGGGCGACCGCCGCCCAGACGAGCGGAGCGGCGTCATCTTTGCGCAGGCGGCCCGACGCTCCTTCCGCTTCGTGGCAGTGGAGCGTGATCCGGTAGCGCGTCACCCCATGCTTGATCGTCGTCAGGCGTGAGCCGATCGCGGCGGTCAGCCCAGTTCGCGCTTGCAGTTGCGATGCGAGTTCGCCGCTGAGGAGCTCCGCTTCGCTGGCGACGTGAAAGCGGGGGAAATCCCAAAGCCCGGCCCAGCGTTCGTCGGGACCGCACTGGCGAAGCAGGACTTCTTTCTTTCGCCGCACGACGATCGCCACTTCCAAGCGGTCTTCGTACTGCATCTTCTTTTTGGCGGCCGGGATCTCGGCGACCCCTTTCTCTTGCCGCGCGCGGCAGAGGGTGGCGACGGGACAGACTTCGCACTGCGGATTGCGCGGAGTGCAGATCTCGCTGCCGAGTTCCATCAGCGCCTGGTTGAAGCTGCTGACGTTTTCGTTGGGGAGGATATGCTCGGCGAATTGCCAGAGGAGTCGCTGGCCGGCCGTTTTGGTCGGATCTTCGCGATAGGCCAAGAGCCGCGCGTGGAGACGGATGGTGTTCGCTTCGAGGATCGGCGCTTGCGCGTCGTACGCAATCGAGCAGATCGCCCCGGCGGTGTACCGTCCGATGCCAGGGAGCGCGAGGACCGCGTCGAAGTCGCGGGGGAATTGGCCAGCGTGCAGCTCGACGATCTGTTGGGCGGCGGCGTGCAGTTGGCGAGCGCGGCGATAATAGCCGAGCCCTTCCCAGAGCCGCAGCACTTCCGCTTCGTCGGCGGCGGCCAGGTCGGCGACCGTGGGGAACGCGGCGACGAACCGCTGGAAGTAGGCCCGGACGGTAGCGACCTGGGTCTGCTGGAGCATGATCTCGCTGATCCAGATCCGGTAGGGATCGCGATTTTCCCGCCAGGGAAGATCGCGGGCGGCCCCAGCGTACCAAGCGAGCGTTTGCCGCTGAAACTTGCGGAGCCAGGCCGTGTTGGGCAACGTCGGAAGAGGGGTGGCGAGAGCGTCCATGCGAAGCGGAGAAGCGTTTTGTTTGCGGGTCGGTTTAGGGTTAAAGTATAGCGGAAGTCGCCAAAGTTTTTTCCTCCAAGATTTTGACCGCCGCGACGAATCTCCTTCCGATTGTCGAAATCTCCCCTTGAAGAGACCCCATGGAAGCGGAAATTCCCACTCCCGAAAACCGTACGATGGCGATGCTCTGCCATTTGCTGTCGTTTTCCGGCTATGTCATCCCGATTCCGCTGGTGGCGGTCATCGCGCCGCTGATCTTGTGGTCGATGAAAAAGGAGGAGTCGGAGTTCATCGATCACCATGGCCGCGAGTCGATCAATTTTCAGCTGTCGATTCTGATTTACGTGACGATCGGCGTGGTTCTGATTTGCGCGTACGTGGGGTTCCTGTTGCTCCCGGCGATCGGCGCCTTCGCCATCGTGATGCCGATCATTGCAGCGGTCAAAGCGAACCAAGGGGAATGGTATCGGTATCCCCTCTGCATCCGCTTCTTCTAGAATTTTCGGGTCCTCCCAGGGTGTTCGTATCGCGCCTCGTCGCTACGATAAGGCAGACCGACGAAAAAACGCATCGATAATGGGTGGCACTGCTGGACAAGCCAGCAGTGCCACCCGTGTTCCCAAACCAAAGCGATTCAACATGGAGAGTCCAACAATGGCCGATTGGGTTGAAGAAGGGAAAAAAGCCCCTGCGTTTACGCTCGCTGCGGATGACGGCACGAAAGTGAAACTGGCTGACCTGGCCGGCTCACCGGTCGTTCTCTACTTCTATCCGAAGGACGACACCCCTGGCTGCACCAAAGAAGCGTGCGCCTTCCGCGATCAAAAGAAAGAGCTGACCAAGCGCGGCGCGAAGGTCTACGGAGTCAGCCCCGACGGCGTTGAGAGCCACGTCAAGTTTCGCGACAAGTACCAGCTCAACTTTCCGCTACTGGCCGACGTCGATCACAAGGTGGCCGAGAAGTACGGCGCGTGGCGCGAAAAGAACATGTACGGCAAGGTGACGATGGGCATTCAGCGCAGCACCTTCCTGATCGACGGCAGCGGCAAAGTTGCGAAGGTCTGGAAACGGGTCCAAGTCGACGGACACGATCAGAAAGTGATCGAAGCGTTGGATGAGTTGTTGAAGAAGTAGGAATCATCTACGTCATGCTCTTGCGACGAAGAGATCGTGAGAGCATGACGCGTAGAGTTCACTTTCCCTCCCCTGCTCTCTTGCGTCGGCGGGCTTCTTCCGCGTAGGCGATCGCCTCTTCTCTTTGACGCGCAGCGGCGCGGCGCATTCGCATCAGCTCGCTGTTGATCAGCGGAATATGCGCGACGGCGTAGAGGGCGACGCCGCCAAAGTAGATCGCGTAGAACCAGAAGAACTCCTCGCTGTAAGGGAGGAGTCGAAAGAAGGCGGCGATCACGCTGACCAGCATCATCAGCAACATCAAGTGACGCAACGTAAACTGATAACGAGAGGGGGTCACGTCTGACGGGCTGCTAGCGGAGTCGAATTCCTCTTCCGGCGGTTGGTTCACGGAACTCCTCGACTGCTAGCGGAATTTGCCGACTTTGCGGATTGGGTAAAGTTTGGCGGTCCGCGGGTCGATCAAAAGAAGACGAGCCGTTATTGTACCCCGTCGCCGCCCCCTAATCGAATTCTTGGTAACGCATGGCTGATTTCACCGCGAAGATCAAGGAACAAGTCGTCGCCGCTTGCCAGGTTGGCAAAGATGAAGCGAGCGAAGCGCTGAGCCGTGCGCTGGGAAGTTCGATGACGCTGGAAGTTGGCGAAGCCGGGGCCTATTCGGCCGCCGTCGCCCAGGAAGAAGCCGGTTTGGCGATCTTGTTGAAGGTCGATCTGGAAGCGGCGGTCATCCTGATTCCGGAGTCGAGCGGGCTGTTGCCTGATTGGTACGCGGCGCCCGATCCGACCGGCGAAAGCAAGCTGGCGACTCTGGCCCAAGAGCTGGGGATGCTGCTGCTGCCGGAAGAGTTCATGCCGCTCGACTTCAAAGCGGGGAAGATCGAGAACATCCGGGCCGGTTTGAAGAAGGCAGGCTGCGGCGACGCTTCGGCCTGCGTCAGTTTGCCGCTCTCGGGCGAAAACGGATCGGGCGAGGCGCTCCTCGTATGGCCGGCGCCGCAGGGAGATGCGATCTTTAAATCGAGCGCCGCTCCGCAGCAACCGACCGACACCCCGAAGAACGATCCGAAGTTGAACGTCGAAGAAAAGCCGAAACCGGCTGCGGCGACTCCTCCGCCGCCGCAGCGAACGGGAGCGGCCGACTATCACCAGCTTCCTAACTATGCGAAGAGCTTGCTGAAGATCGCCGTCGAAGTGAACGTCACGCTGGCGACGAAGAAGATGCGAATCAGCGAGATCACCGAACTGGGGATCGGCTCGATCATTCAGTTCGACAAATCGTGCGAAGAGTCGATCGATCTGGAAGTGGGAGAACACCGCATCGCCCAAGGAGAAGCGGTGAAGATCGGCGACAAGTTCGGCATGCGCGTGACCAACGTCCTGCTGCCGGAAGAACGGTTTATCTCGATCAAAGGCAACCGCCGCGTGCGTTAGTTGCGCGGCGTGAGGGTAATCACACTAACCCGAGGCGCAAGCCGAGGGAATGCGGTTCCATGATCACTGAAAGCCGACCGTTCGATTGTGGCCAGAACTGGAATCGTCTCTTGTTCGACGCTCCGTCACGCTTTCCCTCGGCTTGCGCCTCGGGTTAGTGTGAGCTCTGTTAGCCGCTTTTGCCGCTGCGGTAGTGCGAGTCGGTTCGTTTGCTCGGATCGCTGTGGCCGTTTTCGTTGTGGCCATTTTCGCCGCGATGGATTGCGACCGGAATCACGGCCGGCGCGTCGAGATCGTCGTCCGATTCCGGTTCGCTGGGCGTTTCGCCATCGCTGGGACCGCCGCTGAGGTGGGCTTTCCTATCCGGACGGAACATCGAGCCGAGCGGGCCTGCCAAGAGCGCCGGTAGGAATACCAAGTCGCCCAAGAGCGCCGCTGCAAGGAGCGAAACCATCAAGTAGCCGAAACGCTGCGTCGGCGTAAACGAACTGACGGCGAAGACCGCGAGCCCCAAACCGCCGATGATCGTGGTTTGCATCATCGCGACGGCGCAGCGGCGGTACGCTTCGCGAATCGCGTCGCCGCGGTTTAAGCCTTTATCGAGGCCCCAGCGGAACCAGGTGAGGAAGTGGATCGTATCGTCGACCGCGATCCCCATCGCGACGCTGGCGGTCATCATCGTACCGATGTCGACTTCGATGCCGGCCATCCCCATGAAGCCGAAGATCAGCACCACCGGGAAGACGTTCGGCAACATCGAAACGATGCCAGCGCGGACGCTCTTCAGCACCCAGGCCATCACCAGCGCGATCAGGCCGAAGGCCCAAAGCGTGCTTTCGACCAAGCTCGACAACAGCGTACGGGCCGCCTTGTAAACGACCGGTACGACGCCGGTGTAGACGATCGTGAGCTGAGGGAGATCCGGATCGGTCACCGCGTATTGCGGCGCGGTGGGATCGTATTGATATTCGGTCGCGTAGATCAGCGTCTTGCCGGCCGCTTTGATCGCGTCCAGGTCATACTTCGGCGAATCGGCGACGACGACGAAGTACTGGTCCCGCTTCATTAGCAAGTCGAGTCGCGCCTGCGAGTTTCCATCCGGATGCTCGGCGTTGCCGATCGGGTCGAAGTAGTTGACGCTCAAGCGGGCGTTAATCAGCAAATCGCGCAGGGTCATCGCGTAGATCTGTTGCGGATCGAGCGTGTACGCGACAGGTTCGCCCGCATCGCGCTTTGCTTTTTGTTCGTCATAGGCCATGAAGTTGGGGCCCAGGATGGTCACGCGTTCGGTGACGAAACCTTTGCCGTCGTTCGCCTTGTCGATCGTCCGCAAGATTTCGTCCCGCTTGCGATAGGCGGCCATCACCGGCTCGGCGATCTCGCGCAGATCCGTAACGAAGCGGCCGTATTCGATATCTTGCAGCGCCCCCAAGCGGAGACTGACGCGCCACAGCTCGGCGCCGTCCGCTTCCTGGCGGAGATAGTCGGTCTTGAGGAACTCTTCGCGATGCTCTTCCAAGCGGCGGTTGTAAGCGCCCCGGATGGCGAAGTCGCGCGTCGTGCCGCCCGATTCCGGCAGTTCGGGAGCGAAGGTGGCGACGCTCATGCCGTTGCCGACCAGGTCGCGCCCTTGCGGCCCCAGCACATCTTCCACCGCGTTCTGCACGCGCTGGGCCATCTCCATCCGTTCGAGGAACGTGTATTTGAATTTTTCTTCCGCGACTTGTTCCGCATCGGCCGGCGGTTCGTTGCCGCTGGTTCCCTGTAGCTGCGGTTCGACGCGAACGACCAGTTCCATCGGCACCAGTTTGCCGATGTGCTGTTCCAGCCAGGCGTAGTCCTGGATGATTTCGGAGCCGCCGTCGAACATCTTCAAGAGCTGGACCGACGTTTTGATCTGGGTCAGCCCATAGCCGAAGATGATGAACGACAGGAAGCAGAGCCCGGCGACCAGCGTGCTGCGTGCGACGATAAAATCGGCGACGCGAAGGCTGAAGTTTTCCATCCAGACGGTCAGCGGCGACTTGGCTTGCAGGGCGCCCTCTTTTGACTTTTTCAGCTTGGGCGGCCATTGCTGCAGCGCGGCGGGCAGATAGGTGAACAACAGCGCCAACGTCGCCATCACGCCGAGGGCGGAGAAGATGCCGAACTTCTTGATCGGGGCGATGTTGCTGGTCGCCAGCGATCCAAGACCAAGCGCGGTCGTCAGTGCGGCGATCAAGCAGGGACGCCAGCCGTGGGCGACCGCCATTTCAGGCGCCCCATCCAGGCCCTCTTCTTCGACCGCGTCTTTGTAGTAGTTGATGATGTGGATCGCACCCGCCAGACCGAGGACGTAAACCACCGCCGGCATCGACATGAGCACCGCATCCGGTGCGCTGCCGAGCCAGTAGACGAGCGACATGCTGGTGATCGCACTCACCCCGCCGACGAAGAAGACCATGATCGTCAGCTTGATGCTGCGCAAGCAGAGGTATGACAGGAAGACGCCGACCGCGACCGCGAAGAGAACCAAACGAGCCAGCGTGATTTCCCCTTCTTCGTCGATCGCGACGTTGTCGACCGGCGGACCGCCGAGATGGAGTTCGTCCTGCGAAATGCCCGCTTCGATGGCGAGCTCGCGCAGACGACCAAGCGGACGTCCCATGAAGCCGCGACCGAGCGTCCGTCGCAAGTCGACCTTGCCGGCGTCGCTCAAGGTGGCGATCAAACAAGTTTGTTCGCCGTCCGGGCCAAACAGCACGCCTTGCAGTCGTTCGTGGGCGATCCGATTCGCTTCGGCCAGATCTTCACCATTGGCGTTCTCTTCATCGCGAAGAAGCGAGCCGCCGGGCTCGGCGAGTTGCGCCAGAACCTGCGGACCGGTGACGACCGACTTGAAGAGATGCGCCTGGAGCGTCGCGGGACGCTTGTAATACTTCTTGTCGACGGTGGCGGCGTATTCGCCGGAGAGTTTATTGCCGCCGGTCAGCAGACGTTCGCCGCTGCGATACATCGCGCCGAGCATGGTGCTGCCGCCGTTCCAACTGCGCAGTTCGCCATCGGGAAGGAGGTAGTACCATTTTTCGCCGGTTCCCTTAAACCACTTTTCTTCCTCGCCGCCCCAGTTTTCGTAGAGGTTGCCGGTGAGGTAGAGTCCGTAGCGATCGCCGGCGAAGTTCTGGTCATGCCCGGCGACTTGGGCGCCGAACTTTTTATCGCCGTCGGTCGGCGCGGTGGGGACCAGTTTTTCGGCCAGCAGTTGTAAACGTTGATCGTCGGCGGAGCACCCTTCCCAGCTGATCAGCACGAACTGTTCGCCGAGGAAGTGATCGCGGAACCAGGAGAGGTCTTTCGTTTCGCTAAAGTCGTCCGGCAGCCAATCTTTGACGTCATTCTTCATCCGTTCCAGAGAGAGCCGCGCACCCCGCAGGGCGAACGGAATCAGGAAGAAGACTGCCATCAAAATGAGCAGAGAGTAACGTTGGAAAAACGTAGGACGGCGATCTTGCATGGACATCAGCGCCAAAGGAATCAATGTGGCGGTGCGGGGCGGCTACGAATTGCACCGATCGTAACGATCAGCGCACTATCAGCACATTTGACTCTAAAAGCGTGCGACTTCCCACCACAATCAGACGTTCCAGACTAATGTTTCCAAGGGGGTTGGTAAATGCCAATCGCTAGCGGCAGAGGTACCTTCCCCGCATTTCGGTGGATGCTATGTTTTCCTATTCTTCCTAACCCTCAGTCTTGATAAGCCCGAATGCATACGTCCTTTTGGCAAATCGTCGCCTTAGCGATCGTGCAAGGGATCGCCGAGTTCCTCCCTATCAGTTCATCCGGGCATGTAGTCATTCTGGCGACGCTGTTGGGGGTCACGCCGGAGCAATTCGACGTGGTCGAACTGAACATATTTCTTCACTTAGGGACATTCGCGTCGATCATCGCGTACTACTGGCGCGAGATCCTGCGGCTCCTAACCGAAGACCGTCGCGTGGTGGGGTTGTTGGTTTTGGGGACGTTGCCGGCCGTCGCCGCGGCGCTGATTCTGAAAGCGACTGACTTGGATCAGATGCTCGAGAGTCCGCTCGTCGCAGCCGTTTGCTTGCTAGCAACTGGGGGGATGCTCTTATGGACTAGTCGCCAAACCGGCGGCGACGCGGATTACCGTAAACTCCCCTGGCTGCAGGCGTTGGGGATCGGCGTCGCGCAAGCGGTGGCGATCTTGCCAGGCATTTCACGTAGCGGCACGACGATCGCCGCAGGCCTGACAACCGACTTGAAGCCGCAACAAGCGGCGACCTTTTCGTTCCTGCTCGCGCTGCCGGCGATTCTGGGGGCGGTGACGTGGGAAGTGATTCAGCGCGTCCGCGATGTGGAAGCAGGTCCGCAGCTTTCGCTCGGCGAGTTGCTGGGCGGGGCGTTGATCGCGGCGGTGATCGGCTACGTTTCGATCGCGCTGCTTATCCGCGTGCTGGAGAAGAAACGCCTGCACTATTTTGCGTGGTGGTGCTTTGCGGTCGGCGGCGGGATGCTGATCTATCTGTTGGCGCGCTAGACGTCGCGTCCGGTTCCGGTTGTGGCGTCGGAGGCGGAACTGCGGCAGGAGATTCTGGCGACGGTATCGTTGGTTTCATCGAACGAGTGGGAACGCGGGGCGGCGTAAACTCGATGGGAGGCGTTGCGGAAGGAGCCGGCGTCGTCGGTTGAGTTGGCGTCTTCGGCTTGGGGAGGGTACCGTTTTGCCAATCGGCCGCGTACGCCAGATCGGTCAAGCTGAGCTGACCGAAACCAACACGGATTTCGCGCCCGTCGTCGGTGCGAATCACACACTCGATCTTCTCGACGCGTAGTAGTTCGCCGTCGATCGAAAACTTGCCGTCGACCGAGTCCCAGTGATGCGACTCGGCGCGAGCCTGCGATTCGCCGCCTAAGATCAGACCGCAGACCGTCGCGATCAGCAGAAAATACCGCGTCATTGCGATCCTCCTGGCGCCGCGCCGGCGGCGTTGGCTGGAATTCGCAAGGAGAAGAGACGATCTCCATCGAGAAACCAGATCTTGCTGCCGACGACGATCAGTTCTGGTTGAGTGCGACCAGAGATGGAAGGTTGAATCGTTTCCGGAGCGCCGAGCGAACCGTTGAGAAACCGCACCGCCGACTGCGGCGACTTGCCGACGATCGCCATCAACTGGTCGCCATCAGCATAGACGAGCCGTTCGACGAGCAAGTCGCTTTTGACATGCTTGATCGGCAGGCCGGTTTCCAGGCTCCAAATGGAGATCAAACGATTGCCGGGGCCGATGTCGTAGGCGACCGACAACGTCTTGCCGTCGGAGGAGAACGCGCCGGTTTTCAGTTCGCCGAAGATGCTCGACAACGAAATGTCGTGCAGACGCCCGATCGCTTCGCCGCTGGCCGAGTCGACGATCGCGATCCCATCGTTGGCGCCGCCGGCGAGCAAGATCCGATCTCGCTGCGGACTGAAAAAGGCGCCGGTCGGAACGAGCGGCAGTTGCACGCTGTAAACCTGATGGCAAGTCGGCAGCGTCCAGCAGGTGAGGACGCCATCTTGGGTGACCGCCGCAAGATGTTGATCGTCGACCAGTCCGCCCCAGATGACCTCTTTGGCCTGATCGGTGCGAGAGCGACTCATGCGGAGCGACGCGTAGGGTTCCATCGTCTCGGCCGCGAAAACGTCGAGACGCAGTTTCGAGTCGTAGTCCAGCGTCAGGAGCGCATAGCGGCCGCTGACCGAAACGTCCCGAGCAATCGAGCGCGTCGACTCCGGCGGAACGTAGCGGGCCATGCGGCCGGTCGCCATGTCGAAGCTGGCCGCCCCATACCCTTCGTCGCTGCCGACGATTCGTCCCGCGTCGTTCGCATACGATTCGCTGATACGAAGCTTGGAGGAGTTGGGCGCGAAGGCGGCCGATTGCGGCGGCGCCGAGGTTGTGGACGGCGCAACCGTCAGCGGCTGGTTCCCTGGGACGCGCCAAGCGGTCGGGGGCGCCGGGTTTGGGACGGCGGTTAAAAGCGGTAGTCCCTCGTCGCGATCGGTAGCGCCGGCGATGTGGTTGTAGATTCCTTTGTCGATATCCCACTGGCTCATCCGAACGATGTGGATCGCCTGCCGATCGGCGTAGAACAGTTTGTCGGTATCGACGAAGCGGGCGGTACGATTCGCTTCGCCGTCAAGTTGCCGGCGTTCAAAGCAGACCTCACACGTCTTGCGAGCGACAAGCGTTTCGCCGTCGACCAGGCAGCCAAAGTCGTCGCCGCACCAAGAGGTCGTACGGGGTTCCAACTCATCTTTCAGTACGTGATGGGCGACGATCCCGCCTCGATCCAGGTCGTAACAAACGATCTCCCCTTGATAATGGCGAGAGTAGAAAAAGAATAAGTAGCGACCACTGGAAGAAACTGACATTCCGTCGGCCTGTTCGATCCAGAGCCGAACGCGGCGATATTCATTCACCCCGGACTCCATGTTGATGTGGGAGATCGTCCGTTCTTCCGGGCCGAGGGGATGTGCCGGAATCAGAAGGTGTCCGTGCGGCTTGCCAGTGATCAGATCGTAAACCAAGACGCGATCGGACTGGCCGACGTCAGGATAGAAGAAGAGAAACTGCCCGCCGGGGCTGAGGGCGAAACCGCCGCGGGTCGCGGAGTCGCGATCGCACGGGAGGCGCTTTAGGGCGCCGTCGCTAACCGTGATGTTCAGGATGAATTGCGCTGAGAATTCTTTCACCACGATGCGATCGGCGCCAGCGAAGGCGAACAGATCGATGCGGGGATCATCATCGTCGAGAGTCGGCAGCGTGATGGTGCGGACCAGCGAATCGGCGGCGATGTCCCACAAGACGACGCAGATCTCTTGCGCGCCGACGGCGCGGGTGAACAACAGGGCGAGCAGTTTGCCGTCGGGCGAAATCGCGGAAGCGGAGAATTGAGCCGGCGCCTTTCTGAGCATTTGAGTCGAGCCGCTGCGCAAGTCGCAGACGGTCCGGGTCGGCGCGTGAAAGAGGAACGGACTTGGCCCCGTCGGAAAGATGAAGGTTTCGTCCGAATCGGGATGACCGTCGTTGGGATCAACCGTGAACGGAATCTTGACGCCAGCCGGGATGGCGAATTGCACCTGCGGCGGGTCGACGGCCGAACGCCACTTGCCGTTAGGAGGCGTCACGGGACGCTCGACGTTTTGCACGAGCGGGTGGGTCTGGTTGTAGAAAGCGGCCCGCATCGCATCGGACTTGGCGAGCGTCGCATCGACGAACTCACGATCGGCTCGCGAAAGCGACGCGAGCGGAATTGCAGTCACGCTCTGATCCTTCAACTTGAGCGTGATCTGCTGAGAGTCGGCCGCAAGCAATTTTCCGTCGGCCAGAAGTTGTCCTTCGCCCGATTTCCATTCTCGCGCCGGCAGCGCAGCGGCGGAGAAAAAAATTAGGAGAAGGACCGCTAGCAACCAGCGTCGCTGTCGATAGCTGGAGAGGTCAAACATAGGGACGGCGAATCGTGATGGTGGAGAAGGGACGTCGCCGATAGGGCACGCCCCATTATGTTCGCGCAGGGAGCGGGGCTCAAGAGAATCTGCTGCCCGACCGTGGCGCAAAGAAACTTACGGCGAGCGCAAAAAAAAAGGCCCCCGGAAAGTCTCGGTATCCCAGGGGGGCTTAGGATCCGTTGCTCTTCCGGGAGCGATTGGATGCTACTGGGCCGGCGTCATCCTTGACGCGGCCAAGTTGCGGGTCTTTATTCACAAGCTACACGCGTTGAGCCGATTTCAAATCTCGCCATCCGCATCCGTGCAGATAGTTCGACTTGCGATCCGCAGAAAACTACCAGGTAGTATTCCGGTGCAGGACTCTATCTTTTCAAGCGCGGCGAGCTGCCGTCGAAGGCTGTTCGCGGAACATTATTCGACTGCCTCTCGCGTCGTGAGGCGGCAAGATATTCCATCTCAGAAATCGGGTCAAGGGCGATTTTCGCTCAAGAAAAAAAGAAGTCGCACGCGTGCTGCATGCGACTTTCGCTAGCGTGTTCGCTCTTGCGTTCTCTCGGGACTAGCGGGACGCCGGCGCCGTGTTCGGTTCGCTGCGTTCGGCGGCTGGCGAAGTGCGAATCAAGATCGGAGAGTCGATCTCCATTTCGCTGCCGCAAAGCGCGACGCGATTGCCTTGCGCTTCGATGGCTTTGCCTAGCGCCGCTTCGGCACGCAGGAAGAGGTGATCCAAGCCGTCTCCCGAGAGCGCTTCGGTCACGCCGCACGAGATGGTGAATTGGCGAACGTCGTCGTCCTTGCGAATCTTGAATCGTTCGACCGCTTTCCGTAACCGATCCGAGACGGCGGCCGCGCGGTTGATGCTGGCCGACGGCAGAAGGATGCCGTAGCGACCTTCGGCGATGCGACCGACGTGGTCCATGTCTCGCATCGCGGCGATCAGCATTCGTTCCAGCGTATCGTTGAACGCTTTAACGACGCCTTTGCCGTTGTTGGCGACGAAGTCGTCGTAACGGTCGACGCCCAACAGGATCAGCGAGATCGGCAGCGAGTCTCGTTTGAATTGGTGCAAGCGGCGGTGAATGTCGCCGCGGAACTCTTCGGCTTGCGACACGAACGCTCGCTTCTCTTCGGCCGGCGGAGTTTCGACCGGGGCTTCGTCGGCGCGTTGCGTCTCGCTCAGGACCGGCCGCGACTTCTCGCCGTCGTTCCAATAAGCGCGATTGCGGCCGGCATTCTTGGCGGCGTACAGCGCCGAGTCGGCTCGTTTAAGCAAGTTCGCTTCGTCGTCGCTACGGCCGAACTCGGCCACGCCGACGCTGGTCGTCACCTGCAGCAGTTTGCCTTCGAAGACGATTTCCATGGAAGCGATGGCGCGAACGACGCGAGCGGCGGCGATCTGCGAGTCAAAAATGTTGGAGCCCGGCAGGATCATTGCGAATTCTTCGCCGCCGAATCGGATCGCGGCGCCGCCGATCGTCGAAGCGACCCGTTCCAAGGTGCGAGCCGCATGCTTCAGCACTTCGTCCCCAGCTATGTGGCCGTAGGTGTCGTTGAATTTCTTGAAATGATCGATGTCGAGCATGATCAGCGACGTAGGACGGCGCGATCGTTGGAATTCCTGCATCCGGCGCGACATCTCGTGATCGAAGACGCGGCGGTTGGGGAGCCCGGTCAGCGCGTCGGTTCGCGCTTCGACCGTTTGCGATTGAATGATTTGGGATTGTTCGAGCAGGCGCATCTCGGCCTGGTTCAAACGATCGCCCAGCGACTTGTTGGCGTCGATCAGCTGCGAGATGGCGTCGGTCACCGAGTTGGCGTCGGTCGAACGAGCAGCGAGTCCTTCGTTGATGCGGGCCATGCGATCGGTATGTTCGCCGACGTCGCTGCGAACCGATTCGGTCAGTTCGTGAACTTGTTCGAGCAGTTTGCGCAGTTCCTTCTGCGTGATATTCGCGATCGCGTCGTCGCCGGTCTCGGGCTTCGCTTCGACCGATACGCTTTCGAGCGCGGGGATGGCGATCGGAGCGACTGGCTGCTGCGCCGACTTCGCTTCACGCTGCTCACGCAAGTGGTTGAGGAGCGAATCTACCGAACTGGCCAACTGTCGAATCGGCGACAACGGATGATTGCCAAATAGGAACCATCCGCACGCCAATCCAATGGCCGTGCAGCCGATGCTCAATAGGATGTCGATGGTAAAGACGCTCATGCGATCTTCCGAGTGCAGTTCTGGAGAGTGCGTCCAGCGCGTCTCACGTGGACGCGAAGTTGACTCTATTTACTTAGTTCACGGCGACGTACAGTCAATTTGCAGCTACGGGGAAAACTGTATTGTCCGCCAAATGCATGGACTTTCCCGCATCAGAGCGGCGTAATCGTTTTCTTCATTACGATCAAACCGTAACAGCCGCTACGGGGCGAATGCGTTTCGCCGCAAAGCGAATTCGCCGTTGCGAATCCGTCCTACTGTTGCTTAGAAGCGTCGCTTGGTCGTTTTCGCGACGAGCGAGTTGGGGCAGTTGTCTTCGGAAAGAGTCTAGGGGCGGGATATGAATGCGGATCTGGCGAAACAGCGTACGCAACTGCGCGGGCCCCGGGTCGTAATCGTAGATGACGATGAAGCGATTATGCGCTGTGTAGGGCGCGTGTTGGAATTGGACGAAGATATCGAAATTGTCGGTCAGACCAATCATGCCCAGGCCGGCGTCCTCTTGGTGCGCGAACAGCGGCCCGACGTCGTCTTGATGGACATCCACATGCCGGGGGCCGATCCGTTCCTCGCTTGCCGCGAAATCCAACAGACGCTGAATGGGACTTGCCAGGTTCTCTTTTACACGGCGTTTCCGCGCGACCAGTACTTGGATCGTTGCATCGCCAGCGGAGCGGCCGGCGTCGTTTCCAAGCACTCCGAATCGATTCGCAACGTCGCCCTGGCGATTCGCCATGTCGCCGCCGGCAATACTTACTTCTCGCCCGAGCTGGCTCAACGCTTGATCGAGCTTCAAGCGGGGCAGCCGATGTCGCGGATCGCCACGCTGACGCATCGTGAGATCTCGGTCCTCCGCGAGTTAGCCGCTGGTAAGACGCAATTGGAAATCGCGCTAACGCTCGACTTGAGCGAACGGACCGTGAACAAGGAGGTCGGCGACTTGAAGGAGAAGTTGGCGCTGCGGTCGCTCAACGAATTGTTGATCTTCGCCGTCAACGAAGGATTGTCTCATCCTGAACTGATTCACCAGTACGGCGCCTAAAGTAATTGCGTAGGCAGTCGCGTAAAACGCGCACGTCGGAAACCGTAACAAGCGTTTAAACGCTCGCAGGTGGACAACGGAAAAAAATAACCCGGTTTTTTCGGGTCAAAACGGGGCAATTGCTGCGCCGACAGTTGCGGATCGTCGTTTCATACTCTAAATCACTAACAACTCGGATGTGCTGCCCCTCATTCGAGCGAAACCGCGTCGAACCTGCTGACGACGCGGTTTCTTTTTTCTTGTTGTTGGCGCCCATAAAAAAAGTCGCCGTGCGACGGGCGCACGGCGAACAAGATGACTCTTACGCATTTCGCGCAACGGTTAGTCTTTCTTCAGTTCCGTTTCGATCGACTTCACGACGTCGGCCGAATCGGGTTCGACCTTGGTGCGGAAGCGAGCGACCACTTCGCCGTCGCGGTTGATCAGGAACTTTTCAAAGTTCCATTTCACGTCGCCCGGATCGCGGGGGAAGCTCTTCAGCTTTTTGTAGATCTCGGCGGTCTCCGGACCGTTGACGTCGATCTTGTCCATCATGTCGAAGGTGACGTTGTACTTTTCGGTGCAGAACTCACGAATCTGCAGCGGGCTGCCCGGCTCTTGTCCGCCGAACTGATTGCAAGGAAAGCCGACCACTTCCAAACCTTGGTCGTGATACTTTTCGTACAGCGCTTGCAGCGGTTTGTACTGCGGGGTCTTACCGCACTTGCTGGCGACGTTGACGACCAACACGACTTTGCCTTTGTATTTCGAGAGATCGACTTTGTCGCCGCTGAGCGATTGGACTTCGCCTTCGAGCAACGTGTCGGACGCCGAGGCAATCGAAGCCAGGGCGAAGACCGCGGCAAAGACTCCGCCGCTGAACAAGACTCGCATCATCGCAATATCCTCCAAAGGAATGGCCGCACGCCGCAACTGTCGACGCTGGCGAAAAGGGGTGACTTGGGATAGGCAGGTACGAGCCATATCGGCTCGCAATCCTTCTGATTCTACCCGGGGGAAATGCGGTTACAAGTTTTCCGCCGCCCCCCGCGAGATTCGCTGGGCCTTGGGGGACGCGAAGCGCCAAACCCCCATAACCTTCAGTATCCCAGGGCGAAACGAGGGAATCTGTCAAAACGATCACAGTCGTCGGACAAGCGTGCAGGCGAGTTTCGTCGCCCCCATGCTCAGCAAGAAGACGGATAACTCCGCCTTTGGGGGTGTTCTCGCGCAGGCCATCGGCCGGTAGAACGAAGGTTTCCGAATTTCCTGTTCCACGACCAAAACGCATGTCGACCGTTTTATCTCCCCCTTTCCTGTTTCGCTTTTCGGTGCCGCTTCGCTATCGCGAGAAAATCTGGAGCGATAAGTCGTTGGCGTTCGGCGAAGAATATCGGCTGCAGTCGTTTGGGCATCTCGAGGGACGACGCCAGTACGCCGACATTCGAGCGGCGTGGAACGAGCGGGGAATCGCATTTTCGGTCGACGTCACCGGCAAGCGGCAAGCCGCCTGGTGTCGCGAAAGTCGCGCCGTCGAAAGCGACGGTCTGCAGATCTGGATCGACACCCGGGCGACCAACAACGTCCACCGGGCGACCAAGTTCTGTCATCGGTACGTCTTCTTGCCGACCGGCGGCGGGCATTCGCTGCGCGAACCGGCCGCCGATCAGTTGTTGATCAATCGAGCCCGCGAAAACGCCAAGCCGATCCGTCCCGGCGAACTGCGGATCCGCAGCCTAATGAAAGCGGACGGCTACTTCCTTGAGTGCTGCGTTCCGGCGACGGCGCTGACCGGATACGACCCCAGCGAATACGATCGGATCGGGTTCTACTACGCGGTGATGGATCGCGAGCTGGGCTGGCAGAACTTCAGCGTCGGTACGCAGTTCCCGTTTGACGAAGATCCCAGCACTTGGGGCGTCTGCGAGCTGGTTCGCGACTAACGGCGCAGAAAAAAGCGGAGCTCGGCAAACCGAGCTCCGCCCTGGAGAGAGATATCTGCTGGTCGCGCCCGCTTATTTCAAGTCGAACGTGAACTTGTTTTCGCCCCCCTCTTCCACCTTGGCGGTGAGGGTCGTTTCGGTGTTGTACTTCTTCGGGATGTACGACACGTGGTTGGGCAAGCCGTCGGGAGCGAGCCCCTGCTCTTTGGTCGCCGTGATCGTGACCTTCTTTTCTCCGGGGGCGCACTCGATCGAGAACTCCCCATTGACGATCGGTCCGGCGGCGACCGTACCTTTGCTATCGGTCGGGTGGAACATGATTTCACCCTTTTCGATCGGCGTCCCATTCATCGTGACGACGCCGGAGGCCATATTCGGCGGCGCTTCGCCGCAGCCGAGCAGGCAGATCGCAAACAGGCCGACGACGACGCCCCAGCCTGGCGAATAGGTTGCTTTCATGACGAAACGCTCGCTAAATAAAAGTCGCTTGGAATTTCTTCGAGTTCGGTTCTACGAGCATTAGTAATCGCCGGTGACTTCGCCGCCCGCGCGGGTGCCGAGTCGATTCCAGGTGACGGTGTCGATCGTCTCTGGAATGAATTGCACGCTGGCGTCGCCGAACATCGTCATTGCGCCGCCCGGATGCTGGCTGCGAGCGTAAATGACCTGAGGATCGGTGCTGGCCGTGCAGGGCGCCCAGAGCGGACTAGCCGGAGAGCCTTCGCACGTGCGGCATTTGTCGGAGGCGGTCGTGTTCGGCGGCAGCAGCGTGCTGACGATGCTGCTCAAGTGATCCGAACGATAATAGCGTCCGCGCCAATCACGTTTACCGGCGACGTTGGAGGGAACCAACAGGATCTCGGCGGCGAAGACCGTATTCGAAGTGCCGTCAGTCGCGCTGGCGAAGGTCGTCTTCGACAGGTAATAGAACATCCCGCTGGTGTTTTTGCTGTTCGCAACGGTGACTTCTTCAGCGCCATGACACAGCAAGTAGTTGCCGTGGAAGCCGTCGTCATAGTCCGGCGGCGGATCGGTGTTGCTCGGGTTATGCACTTCGCCGGTTTGACCCCGGTTCGGATCGGAAGGGCACTCGAGAGTTTCGATCACCGTGTTCATGAGCGCGGTCGGGAACGAGGCCGAGTTACGCGTCTTCATGTACGGAGTGAGTTGATCCGACAACGGTCCCTGTTCGATGAACGGCAGGATCGTCGGCATCCACGACATCGAGCCAGGGTTGCTCCCCAGCGAGGAGTTCAGTTGCGCGGCGAAAGTGCCGGGGGGGAAAACCCGATTGGTGTCGTGGTAATTATGGAGCGCCAACCCAAGTTGTTTGATGTGGTTGGAGCAGGTCATGCGACGTGCCGCTTCGCGAGCTTGCTGAACGGCGGGGAGCAACAGCGCGATGAGCACACCGATGATGGCGATCACCACCAGCAGCTCTACGAGCGTAAAACCAGAATGTCTAGATGTTTTCATGGGCCTCGTCAAAGGAAGAGAAAGCGTTATGAGATAACGTATTACGACAGATAATTGCGCGTTAGCCAGAAAAGTCCCTCGATTCTAAGCCTTGGTAGTTATTGGTGTCAATAAATAAAATAAAAATGCAATGGATTTCATATTGCATAAAGGCGGTGTGTTTTGCGGCAATTTGCGCGATTTGGACAATGCTCCTGTCAGGCATCCCCTGACGGCCGACTTCTTTCTGAGCCAGACGCGATATAAATAGGGAGCGACTAGGGTCCATCTATCCTCATCTCGTGCGAGCAGATCTATATGGCGGAAGCGACGTTTGGCGGCGGCTGTTTTTGGTGCACCGAGGCGATCTTCGCTAGGTTGAACGGGGTGACGCATGTCGAGCCGGGCTATTCCGGCGGAACGACCGACAATCCGACTTACGAAGCCGTTTGCCGCGGTACGACGGGGCACGCCGAAGTGATCCGCATTGAGTACAACCCCGAGGTAGTAGATTTTGCGTCGTTATTAGAAATATTTTTTCAGACGCATGATCCGACGACGCTGAACCGGCAAGGGGCCGATGTCGGCACGCAATACCGCTCGGTGATTTTCTATCACGACGCCGCGCAACAAGAGGCGGCCGAGTCGTTTGTGAAGCAATTGGATTCGTCGGGGGCGTTCGCCGATCCGATCATTACCGAGATTTCCCCTCTGATCAATTATTTTCCAGCCGAAGACTACCACCGAAACTATTTCTCCGCCCATCCAAATCAGTCGTACTGCGCGGCGGTCATCGCCCCCAAGGTCGACAAGTTTCGGCGGAAATTCGCCGCGAAGCTGAAAGAGGGGGGCGGCTAACCCGGAAGGCGGTTCGCTGCTCGTCAGCGAGCGTAAGGTGTGTTAGCATTTCGGGTTTAGCACGTCGCTTTTGGCGTCGGCGGAACGAGGTCAGATCCACACGCGGAGTCGTCATGTCGATTGATCCCTATTCGAACTCCCCTTGCGGAACGGATAAGAAAATCAAGTTTTACTGCCCGGAGATGATTCCCGATCTGGAGAAGATCGAGCGAATGGTCGCCGGTGACCAGCGCGTCGCTGCGCTCGACGTCGTGCAGAAGTTGCTGGACCGTTACCCGGATCACTCGGTTCCCCTGTTCTATCGGGCCGTGCTGCAAATGCAGGTCGGAACCGAAGAGAAGATTGCGGCCGCGATCGGCGAGTTTCTGGCCAAGCATCCGCAAAACCCCGCCGCGCACGCGCTCAACGCGTCGTTCCTCGCCGCCGGCGGTCAGCCGAACGAAGCGGTCGAAGAGTTGCAGACCGCGCTGGAGCTGTCGCCGCAGCAGTTGCACTTTACCGTCTACGAGGCGCTCGGCGCCGTCGGCCAGGCCTTGCTGATGGACAGCAAGATCCCAGCTGCGCGGGCTCACCTGATGTTGCAAAGCAGCATCGCGCCGGAAGACGACGATATGGCGATGCAGTTGTTGATGCGGATCAACTCGTCGCGCGAACTGCCGTCGCTGCTAAAAACCGACCCGACGCTGGCCGAATGCCCGAGCGACTTCCCGAAGAAGGATGAGTTTGAAGCGGCGCTGGTCGAAGCGGGCGGCGGTCGCTGGCGGAAAGCGATCAGCCTGTTTGAACAGCTGAAGTCAGCAGCGCCGCGCAACGTGGCGCTGCTCGAAAACCTGGCGGTCCTGTCGGCGACGCTCGGTTACAACGAAGCGGCGATCGGTTATCTCCACTCCTACGCCGCCGCGGCCGAGCGAAGCGATTTTGAATCGGCGGTCGAAGCGGAGTCGCTCGCCCAGTTGCTGTCGGACGAACCTGGTCCGCAGTTCGATATGGTCAACGTGCCGTTCGCCGTGCAAGATCTGGAAGGGGTGCTCGAAAAACTCCGCGTCGATGATCGCGCCAGCGTGCTGCCGATCGACGTGTCGCAGTTGGCCGACGGCGATAACCCGCCGCCGAAAGTCGCCTATTGGCTGCTCGATCGCGCCGTGCCGACGTCCGCCGAAGGATTGACGGTCGACGCCGCGCCGAACGTGCTGGGCGAAATGCTCGTCTTCGGCAAAGAGACCGACCGCGACGCGCGACTGGAACTGTCGACAATGAAGAACGACAAGTTCGACGAAACCGTCGCGACGCTGCGCGAAGTCTGCGGCGATACGATCGGCGCCGCCGGCGAAGAGAAGAAGTTGGGCGAAATCCCGAAGGCGGAATCGTCGCTGACCTGGAGCTGGCGCTTGCCGGACTCGGTGACCGCCGCGCAGAAGCAGGCCCTCACCCATGAACGTCGTCGTCAGGCGCTATTGGATTCGTGGACCGCACAGCCGCAGCCGGCGCTCGACGGCAAAACGGCGCTGGATGCGATCGGCGACGCCGCGCTTCGCGTGAAGCTGGCCGCCGCCGTATTGGTGCTGGAAAACGCCGGTCAGGCGCAGCAGTGGAAGTTCGACTTCAACGAGCTTCGTCAAAAGCTACAACTGCCGACCCTCGAGAAGCTCGACGCAACGCAGGTCGATGTCGACTCGCTGCCGAGCGTCCGGCTCTATCGCATCGATCCGGCGACGCTGGACGATACCGGATTGGTCAAAGCGTACGGCCGCTCGGTCATCTCCGCCGAACGAGCCGCGATTCGGATTTTCGCCGAAGCGCTGCTGGGCCGTGAGTCGCTCGCGGCTCAGATCGACAAGGGTGAGCTGTATGGTCAGCTGGCCCGCAACAGCGGCGACTCGGACAAAGCGATCGAGTACCTGAAAAAGGCGCAAGCCGCTGCGGTCGCTGACGGCCAATCCCCCGGCATGTGGAAGCTGGCCGAACTGGGACTCCGACTGGAACGCCGCGAACCGCAAGAGTCGCAAGCGTTGCTGAACGACCTAACCCGCAATCACATGCAGGAAGCGGAAGTGGCTCGTCCGCTGATGCAGCTGCTATATCAGTTCGGCATCATCGGTCCGGATGGTCGTCCGACCAACATGCCTCCGGGCGGAGCTCCCGCTCCGGCTGCGGCTCAGCCTGCCGCTGGCGGAGGACTTTGGACTCCGGACAATCCGACGGGCGCGGCGGCTCCGGCCGGCGAAGCGCAGAAGTCGAAACTGTGGATGCCCGGCATGGACTAACCGCCAGCGCGGTGAGAAGCGATGCAATTTTCCGCCGATGACGAGCGATATATGCGTGAGGCCCTGCAGTTGGCCTCGCTCGGACAAGGCGCCGCCGAACCGAATCCGATGGTCGGCTGCGTGCTGGTTCAGCAGGGTCAAGTGATCGGCCGCGGCTACCACGCCAAGTATGGCGGCCCGCACGCCGAACGTGCGGCGCTGGCCGACTGCAAAGGGAAAGACGTACGCGGCGCGACCGCGTACGTCACGCTGGAACCTTGCTGCCATCACGGCAAGACTCCCCCCTGCACCGACGCTTTGATCGCAGCGCAGGTCGCCCGGGTGGTGATCGCCCAGCAAGATCCGTTCGGTCTGGTCGATGGGGGCGGAATCGACCTGCTGAAAAAGGCCGGCATCGCCGTCGAAGTCGGCTTGCTCGAAGCGGAAGCGAAGCGGCTCAACGCGCCGTATCATAAGTTGCTTGCGTTGCAGCGGCCGTGGGTGATCGCCAAATGGGCGATGACGCTCGACGGCAAACTGGCGACCTACGCCGGGCATAGCCGCTGGATCTCGAATGAACTGGCCCGCGAGCGCGTTCATCGTCTTCGTGGTCGAATGGATGCGATCGTCGTCGGCAGTCATACGGCATTGCTCGATGATCCGCTGTTAACGGTCAGGCCGCCGGGCGCCAGGACGCCGCTACGGATCGTCGTCGACGGCGAAGCGTCGCTGTCGCTGACGAGCAAGCTGGTGCAAACGGCGCACGAGACGCCGGTGCTCGTGGCGGTGAAGATGGACGCCGACGCCCAGCGCTGCGAAGCGCTACGCGACGCCGGGTGTGAAGTGTTCCCGTGTGCCGGCTCGGATCATGCGGCGCGGCTTGATTCGCTGCTTCTTGAGCTCGGCAAACGGCGTTTGACCAATATTCTGGTCGAAGGTGGCGCCGGGCTGCTGGGCGAATTCTTGAAGCTCGGGCAGATCGACGAAGTCTTTGCGTTCGTCGCCCCGAAGCTGATCGGCGGCAGCGGCGCTCCCAGCCCGATCGGCGGCGCCGGCTGGGCCGACATGAGCGAAGCGCTGCAGCTGACCGACGTCACGATTGAAACGTTGGGCGACAACGTTTTGATGCATGGGTTCGCGGGTAAAGCAACCTAGTTTTCGGCCAACGTTCGCGAAAACGCCGTGCGAGCGAACAGCCACAGCACCAATTGTCGCGGCATCCAAATTAGGCCGCGCTCGGCCAGCAGTCGCGTTCGTTCGGCGAGCGTCATCTCGCCGTGAAAATAACGCCGCTTCAGGTCGACCGTCGCAGCGATCATCTGCTTCAGCTTTTCGCTCTTCATTCCTTCGGGGTGAATGCGATAACGGACGCGCGGCTGCGGATCGTTGGCGAAGCGAGCGCCGGAGGCGGCGAGTCGGCACCAGAGATCGTAATCTTCGACATAGACCTCGGCGACGTAGCTGTCGGCCGAGAGAACTGTAGAGCGGCGGAAGGTTACCGACGGATGGGCGACCGGATTGAAGCGGCGCATCGCGCGGACGATCTCTTCATGCGTCAGCGGGTAGTTGCGATAGCCTAGCTGTCGCCCTTTGTCGTCGATGATCTCTAATCGACTGCCGAGGACGTCCAGCTCTGGTTCGGCGGCGAACCGGGCGACTTGCGACTCAAGACGTTGCGGGCAACAGATATCGTCGGCGTCCGCCCGGGCGATCAGATCGGCCTGGGCGAGCCGCAGACCTTGATTCAGTTGATCGCGCAGGCAACTCCGACTTTCGTTCCGAACGTGAACGATGCGCGGATCTTGCAGGTCGGCAATTAGCTCGCGGCCGTCGCGGGGAGAAGGATCTTCGACGATGATCAACTCAAAGTCGGCGAGGGTCTGCGCGAGAACGCTCTCGACCGCTTCACGAAAGTGACGCGGATGCGGATTCAATACCGGCATCACGACGGAGACGAGCGGTTTCACCTGGCGGTCGGCGGCGGAAAATGGATCGGGCGCGGAATGGGACGCTTTCAAGTATATCCCGACGCGCACGGCGACTTTGCCGCTCGGATCGAAATCTTGGTAAGAGTTTCGTGAAGATTGGGGCGGATGGAGGGGGAGGCCGCGTTTCCCACGGCTTGCGGCTCAAGCTACGATGGGTGGAGTCCAGGAAATCGGCTCTCCGGGAAACCTGCCATGAAATGCCCCATTTCTTTTCTGTTTGCGCTTCTGTTGGTTTGCGTCTGGCAATCGGTCGCAACGGCGGCGGAGGCGCCATCGGTACGCATCTTGTTCGATACCGACATGGACAGTGATTGCGACGACGCCGGGGCGCTGGCGATCTTGCATGCGTTGGCGGACGCCGGGGAAGTGGAGCTTCTGGGAGCGCTTGTCTCTTCCAGTCACCCTTGGTCGGGCGCCTGCGTTGACGCGATCAACACTTACTTTGGCCGCCCTGACTTGCCGATCGGCGTTTCGAAAGCGAAGAGCGCCAGCCGGCAAGGCTCGAAGTTTGCGAAGCGGATCTCCGAGGAGTTCTCGCATGACTTTCCGGAAGGGAATGATGCGCCTGACGCGGTGACCGTTTATCGCCAGGTTTTGGCGGCCCAGCCGGACAAGAGCGTGGTGATAGTGACCGTCGGCGATCTGACGAACTTACGTTACTTGCTGGAGTCGACGGCTGATGACGTTTCGCCCCTTGGCGGTCGCGAGCTGGTCGCGGCGAAGGTGAAGGAGTGGGTTTGCATGGGGAGCCGCTATCCAGCTGATCTCGATCCCAACCCTTGGGGCAATTTCAAAATGGATCCGGAGTCGACCGAGAAGGCGATCGCCAATTGGCCGACGACGATTACCTTTACCGGCGGAGGCGCCTTCGCCGATTCGGTCGCGACCGGGAAGACCCTTTCCGAGTTGCCGAAGGACAATCCGGTTCGCCGCGTCTATGAGCTTTACTTTGGCGGCGCCGCCCGCAATCGACATAGCGCCGATCAGATCGCGGTAATGGTGGCTGCCCGGGGGAGCGGAGCGCCTTGGAAGCTCGTCACCCAGGGGCGGAACAAAATCTTTGCCAATGGGACGCACCAATGGGAAGAGACGCCGAATGATCCTCGGCATCAGTATGTCTCGGCGCTGCTGGATGAGACGACGGCGAAAGAAGTCGCGGCGGAGATGGAAACGCTGATGCGGCATTTGCCGAAGGAACAAACCACTAGCCCGCAGCGCTAGCGAGGGAATGCGGTCGAGGAATAGAACAGAGTTCCGAATACCATCGACAAGAAAACAAACTAGCCCGCAGTGCGAGTCGAGGGTTGCGGTCGCCTGGATGTGGCGACCGCATTCCCTCGCTTGCGCTGCGGGCTAGTGTTTGAGCGTAACGTCGCTGGACGTTAGTTCTTCTTTTTCAGCGTTTCCAGGTAGGCGGCCACGTCGACCAGTTCCTGGACGGTCATCAGCTTTTGCAGGTCAGCCGGCATGAGCGAAGTCGGGAGCTTTTTCATCTCTTCGATTTCGTCTTGCGAGAAGCTGCGAACGAGACCTTCTTGGTTCTTGATGGTCACCTTTTCGTCGGTTTCGCTCACCAACAGCCCGGTGATCGCCGTGCCGTTGTCGAGCAGAATCGCGAAGTTCTCGTAGTTGTGGCTGATGCCGGCGCTCGGATAGAGGATCGATTCGAACATCGCTTCGCGGCTCAGCTTCGAGCCGATTTCGCTCAGGTTCGGACCAACCTCTTTTCCTTCGTTGTTCACAACGTGGCACTTCGAGCAAGTCGCTTCGCCGGCGAAGACCTTCTTGCCATTGGCGACGTCGCCGTGCATCTTCGCCAATTCCGACAGCGGCGGAAGGGGCTTGTTGTCCTTGCTCGGCGGGGCCGGGAAGATCGCGTTGGCCTGGTCACGCACCTCTTGCCAGGTCGAGGCGGTCAACGGAGCGGCTGCCGCTTGCATCAGCGCCGGATCGAGCTTGCCGGCTTTGGCGAGCGCGACCAGCTTGTTGGCGCTGCCGCGGTTGGCGGCGAGCGTCTTCACGGCGATGCGACGGAGAGCGAGGTCCTTCGAGCCGTCGTCGACCAACTTCTGCATGATGCCGATCGACGGACCAGCGGCCGAGTTGCCAACCGCTTCGGTGGTAGCGATCGCTTTGGCCAGGTCCTTCCCGTCGATCGCCTTCAACACCAGGTCGCGTTGGTTCTTCTCCAGCAGCACCTTCATCGCGGCGGCGCCGGTCGCTTCGCTCGGTAGAGCTTGGGCGATCGCCAGCAGGTCTTCGTAGCGATCGGTCACGTTGAACTTGTCGACCAGGTCGACGAAGATCGGCGTGCCGGCCAGCTTTTCGAGCGCCGACTTCAGCGCCGCAGCGTGCTGCGGATTCTTCGCGATGTCGAACCCGCCAAGTCGGCTAATCGATTCGCTGAGGATTAACGACTGGGCCTGCGGATCGGCGCCGGCGCCGGAGAAAGCGAGGTCGGCCAGCACTTGGCTCTTCGCGTCTCCCTTCGCCTGGAAGTCGAAGGCGCGGAAGTAACGCGGCAGAGCTTCGTACGGCGTCGCCGGATCTTGAATGATCGCGGCCAACATGCCGGGCGTCCGCTCGGCGCGGCTGCGCCAAACGATGTCGCGACCGGCCGGCGTGTTCCACTTGTCGCCCACTTCGCTGAGGTAGGCGGCGAGACAAGCGTCCCAGTTCAGGTCGGCGCCAATGCCGAGCGCTTCCAGGTACCAGCGATCTTTGCCGTCATGCTGAGCGGCGAGTTGCGCCCACAGCTTGGCCGCCGCGGGGCTATCGGCCCAGCGGAGCGAGATCGCCGCTTCGCGACGAACTTGCGGCGACGGATCGTTCACGACCTTGGCGACGACTCGTTCGACCGGCAGCTTCAGCTCTTTGGCCAGACGGATGCCGGTGATCCGGATGTCGGCGTCCTTGTCGTTGAGGGCCGCTTCGACATATTCCGGGCCGCGGCCTTCGATCTTGCCAAGCAGCCACAAGGCCCGAGCGCGAACGCGCGGGTTGGCGTTGGTTTCAAACATCTTCTTCAGCCCCGGTTCCGCCTTCGCGCCTTGGTTGTGGAGCGCGGTCCACGCCATGTAGCGAGCCGAAAGGTTGGGGTTTTCGAGCGCGGCCAGGGCGCCGTCGATCGTGTCGAAGTTCAACTTCGGCACGTTGTAGCCGACCCCCTTCGGCGCGACGCGGAACAAGCGGCCGCGATCGAGATCGCGTTGGCCGTGACCGCCGACGCCGGGATCGTACCAGTCGGAGACGAAGAGCGAGCCATCCGGAGCGACGCAGACGTCAGCCGGGCGGAACCAGTTGTCGCGAGCGCCATGCAGGATGTTGACCATTTCGCCTTTGTAGCCGGAGCCATCCTTTTCGGCCGGATAGGCGCGAACGACGTTCGGTCCGGCGTCGCAGTGGATCACCTGGTCCCAGAAGATCTTCGGCAGCAAACGACCTTCGTAAACGCAGATCCCGGTCGGCGAACCGGCGCCGGTTTGCACGAAGTTGGGAACGACGCCGGGGTCGTTGAGGTGCCAGTGACGGAGCGGGATCTCTTCGTTCATGCCGGTGCGGGGTTCGCGCCAGCCGGCGCCGGTCATCTGATCCAGGTAACCGAAGTTGCCTTGTTCCATCACGTAGTTGATGCGGACGCCGCGGTTACCGTCGTCGTCGTTGTCGCTTTGCCACAGCGTACCGAACGAGTCGACCGTCACTTCGTAGTTGTTACGGAAGTTGTGGGCCAACACTTCGAACTCGCTGCCGTCCAGATTGCAGCGGAACGGCATGCCGCCAAAGAACGGTTTGCCGTTGTCGACCACTTCGCGGCCATGGATGTCGACGACCGGCTTGCCATCTTTATCAAAGACCTGGCGGCCGGTGTTGCCGAAGTTCCAGTAGAGCTTGCCATCGGGACCGAACAGGAAGGAGTGGTCCGAGTGGTCATGCTGCGGCTGCCCGGTCTTGGTGAAGAGCATCTCCTTTTGATCGGGCTTGTCGTCGCCGTCGGTGTCGGTGAAGACGATGATGTTCGGCGTGGCCGAGACGATCACCTTGTTGCCGAGGACGCAGATCCCCATCGCGGTATCGACGTCGCGACCTTGATAGTAGACCTTCGTCTTTTCGCAAACGCCGTCGCCGTCTTCGTCTTCCAGGATCAGGATGCGATCCCCTTCGGGACGCGAGCCGCTGTTGCCGCGATAGTTCATCACGTCGCAAACCCAGACGCGGCCGCGATGGTCGACGTCCAGGTTGGTCAGGCTTTTCAGCGTCGGCTCCGAAGCGGCGAGAGTCGCTTCGAGTCCTTCGTAGACGTCGAGACCGGAGAGGGCGTTTTCGGCCTCATGACTGGGCGCCGTGTCGCCGGACGAGATGTTCGAGAAAGCCGGCGGGTTTTCGGTATAGACCGAGAAAGCGACGCTGGTGACCTGGCCCCCTTGTTGTCCGCTGCCGCCGTTGTCGAGGCCACCCTTCGCCGTTAAGCGGGTATAACCTTCCGGCAGATCGTAGGCGATGATCGAGTTGGCGTGAGTGCCGATGCCGTTGACGACCAACTTGCCGTCGACGTGCATCGGTTGCCCTTCGACGTTGCGGTCCTTCTTGACCGATTTCCACTGGGTGACGGCCGACTTCCAGTTCAGGTCCGTCAGCTTCTTTTCACCGGCCGGGCCGGTCAACTTCGGATCGATCCAGTCGGCCCAGTCGCACGAGAATCCGTCGCCGCCGTCGGTCACGACCAGGTAGAGCTGTTTCGCGCCGGTAATGTCGACGTCGATGTCGACCGCGTGACCAGGCGTACGCGTGGTCACGACTTGGCTTTTGAACTTCGGCTGGCCCGCCTTGTCGTTTTTCTTGGCGGGCTCTTTAGCCGCTGCGGTCTGAACCTCAGTTACTTTTTTTTTTCGTTCGGATTGGGACCGAGGAGTCCTTCCAAGTCATCCTTGGTGAGCGACTTCGATTCGATGCCGCCAGCCGGAACTTCGTCGCCGGCGACCCAAACGATCGCGTTCAGGACGACCTTGCGGAAGTTGTCGTCACCCCAGTTGGTGTGGAAGTGACCGCCGGTGAAACCAAAGCCGCGTCCGCCATCGGGACGTTCGGCAGCCCACGCGACGTGCTGCGGTTGGCCGAGCATGGCGCGGACGTGAGGATTGCCGCTGTGTGGGCCATCGGGACGATCGAGGGTCGACTTCGGCGGAACCGCGGTCAGGATCGGGGTGACCCCTTCCATGTCGTTGCGAAACCGCATGTTGTAGTACCACTCGTCATTGATCGAGAAGGGCTTTACGCCGTTGGCGACCGGATGACTGGGGATCGCCTTGAAGTCGGCGGTCCAGTGCGGGTTGACGCTCCAGTCGGTTTCAAAGTAGCCGCCGATCCAGTCGACGAACTTGTCCCCCGGCTCTCCTTTCGGCACTTCGACGCCGTAGTGAATGGCGGCCAGGCCGACTCCCTTTTTCATCAGTTCGTCGAACTGGGCCAGGTGAGCGTTCAGCAGGTGTCCGCCGCCGCCGTCGCAATAAACGACGACCGCATCAGCGTTATCAAAGGCGGTCGGATCTTCCGGCCAGCCGCCGGGATAGATCGAGGCTTCGATGTTCGGGACGTTTTCCATCAGCGCGATCATCAGCAATCGGCAGCCAGGAGAGTGTTCGTGCTGGCCCCAACCGTGGCTCGGCTTGCCGGGAACGAAGACGACCTTCTTCTTGCCGTCTTCGAGCTTGGTCCGTTTCAGTTCGATGTCTTTGAACTGGACGACCATCGGCGGTCCGGCGTGCAGCTGCAGCGCCAGGATGCCGCTCGTGCGATTGTCCTTCTTGCCTTCGTCGATCACTTCCGAGGTCTTCACGCCGTTGATGTAGTGCGTGAGGTGATTCCCCTTGGCGACGATGTGGTATTCGTTCCAATCTTCCTTTTTGATCTTCGCTTGGATGTCGGCCGATTCGGCGAAGCGTTCGTTCTTGTTCCCTTCGTTCTTGTCGAAGATGGTCGATTTGATGCCGCGATTGGCGATGATGCCGCGGCCACGTTCTTCGTAGTTGATGCCGCTGTAGGTGTCGCCGCTGTCGATGTCAGCTTGATAGCCTTTGACGACGAAATCGCCGAGGTCGGTCGAGCGATATTGAATGCCGGAGTTGCCGCCGACAATTTTGTATTTCAGCTTCAACTCGAAGTCGTCGACCGTTCCCTGATCCCAGATCAGGAAGGTGTTTCCTTTGGTCGGATTTTCCGAGGTGGTCTGGCCGGTGATCGTGCCATCTTTGACGCTCCAGAATTGCTCTTTGCCGCGCCAGCCATTGAGCGTCTTGCCGTCAAAGATCGGCTTGAAACCTTCTTCGGCCGCAGCGACCGAAATCATCGAGGTCGTCGCGAAAATCGCAACGAACAGAAGAAGACCAGGCGATTTCTTCATGGGGTCTTTCTCGTGAAGTTAACTGGATTAGATGGGGGAAGCGAAGGGCGCGGGGGTGCATAGCGCCATCAGGTGCGGCAAGTCGGGAGGGATCGCCGCTGTAGGTTTAACCCTAAGTCTAGCCTAAACCGAAACGGATAACCAGAAACGGCATGGGAGACGCACTATATTGCCATTTAATGGGGCGAACGTTACAGAAATTTTCCCTTGCGCGCAAAGAAATGGGCGTCGCATGGCGACGCCCATGGTCAGATTTCGTAACAGATCTCGCTTCGGCTTTAATTGCCGAACAGGTTGATTCCGCCGCCGCCGCCACCTGGCAGCACCGAGGAACCGTCGGTCGAGTACAAATCCCACAGGTTGTCTTGGGGGCTGACCGCGACCATGAACGTGCCGCCGTCCAGAACTTTGCGTTCTTCCCCTTTCCCATCCCCGCGATCAAAGCGGACTTCGAGCGGGTACTTGCTGTTGTGGGTCTTCGTGCCGTAAGGCTCGATGACGGCCGGGACGTTGTTGACGACGTAGTTGAACTCGTTCGGGTTCTCCGAGTTGTCGATCGTGACGTCGTACTTCTTGGTGAAGAGAGCCCAACCGCTGTCGCTGGGGGTGAACTCGTAGGTTCCATCGGTCAGCGTGTACTTCGCTTCGCCGTACGTGTCGCCACGATCGAAGCGGACGACCCACTTCCCTTCGCCCAGCGATTGGATGTGGCCTGCTTTCATGGTGTACTCGTACTTGTCGTTGATCACGTACGAGATTTCGGCTTCGTTGTCGGCGCCATTTCGCAGGACGACGCCGCTGGTCGGAATCGTCGCGTCCGATTCAGGAACCGGCTCCGAGTAAGCGACCGGCAAACCCATCGCTTCGGCCAGTGACGAGGTGCCGACGTTCAGATCTCCTTGGCCGCCGGTACCGACCATGACCGAACCGTTGCCGAGGTTAATGACCGTCCCCTGGGGAAGATTCGGGTTGTGGATCACGGTGACGGTGCCGCCGCCGAGTCCGCCCATGCCGGGGTTGGGAGTCGCGCCGGCGAGCAAATCTTGCACTTCGGCCGTCTTTTTCATGTCATCCAGGTTGGCGAGGTAGTCGTCGCGCTGCGCTCCCGGCGGGAAAATGTTCTTCGTCTTATCAACGAAGCGGTCGATATCGCGGGGACGCAACTTGCCATCCTGGTTTTGCTGACGCAGATCGTTCAGATCGTTTTGCAGATTGATCTTGTTCGCCAGGTCGGCCGCCGCCCCAGGATTCGGCGGCATCGCGTTAGCGTTATAAAGGATCTGGACCGTCGCCGCATCGCCGCGATTTTTCGCGTCCAAGATCTGCTGCTGGACCGTTGGATCGGCAATGCCGGCGTTCCCCAATTGCGTAACGAGATCGGTGTCGCTGGGGGGAAGTTGTCCGGCCAACTGATCTTCGATGTCGTCCAACTTCTCGTCTTGTTGGTCTTTCAACTTCTCGTTGGCGCGATCGATGTCCTGGCTGGTCAGCGACAGGAACTTCGACGTATTCATTACGTTATTTTTCTTAGCGGCGACTTTTTTTACCGGCGCCGGGTTCTTCTTCGGCGCTACGTTTTTCGGCGTCGCGGGCGCCGGAGTCGGAGTTGGGGTCGGATAGTATTGCGGCTGTGGGTAATACTGGGGGCGCGGACGGTTGTATTCCGGGCGCCAGTTGTTGTTATTGTTGCCCTGATTGCCGGCTTTGATTCCTTCGTTGAGCGCGCCGAAGATGCCCTTCACGATCTCGGTTTCGAGATTTGAGTTGTTGTTGCTCGGTGGATAATTCCCTTCGCCTCGATAGCGATTGGACGAAGAGCCGCCAAATAACCCGCCGCTTTGCGACGACCCGCCGAACGGGAATTGTGCGAATAAAGACGACGTTCCGAGGAACGCCAACGACAACGCGAGACTGGTTGCGATAAATCGATGAGATCGCATCATCATCCTCCTTGCCCTGGAAGGCAGATTCATGCCGAAGAGATTCGTGGGTGCAAATATCTGCTAACGTCAATCTATGACTCCAAATTTGGGGAGTCAATCAGCGGCGGAGAAGTTCAAATTCCCTTGCACGCAAAGTAAGAGACGTCTGTAAGGGGGTGTGATCCGGCTGGTTTCGTCCTTCGGCTGCAAACGGAACTGTGCTCTCTTTCCTAGCTTCACAGGCCGTGCTGGCGATTGCTGCGATTCGAAGGCGCTTGAACCGGAAAGGGGCCCCTTGGTACCTAATGGTGAAAACGGAAAAGAGAGCGACAAGCGGACGCAAATTCTTTTGAAAAATCTGCGCGTGCGTTCCCGCAGCGCTAGAAATCGAGCGGTAGAAGAGGATGGGCGGCGGATTGACGCTTGCCGGTAGAGGCTTAGAGCGTCTTCAGGTATTCCACCAGATCACGCGTTTCCTGCTCGGTCAGCTTTTCGCCGGCGATATCCTGGGGAGCGTGATGCTCGGTCAGCAGTTCTTCCAGCGTCCTGGCTCGGCCGTGATGCAGCAGGCGAACCTTGGAATAGACCCCCAACAGCGACGGCGTGTTGTAGCCGTCATAGTAGTCGCGCTTTTGGTTGGTGCCGACATCATGGGATTGCCCGTCGGTCAGATGCTCGCCCGAGTGACAACTGCCGCAGGCCGCTTTGTCGCTGAAGAAGATCGCTTTGCCGCGGGCGACAGCGGCGGAGTTCGCCTGGTCGCGAGCAAACGGATTGGCAGGCGGTTTCAACTGATCGAAATAGGCGATCAGCGCGTCGAATTCGTCCTCAGGCAGTTTCTTCCCCTGCATCGTTTCGGTAAATGACGTCTGCATGGCGCTGCGGAGATCTTCCTGCCAACCATGCCACGTCCAGGGAAACGTCTTGCTGACGTTCCAAAGGACCGGCGCCGTCTTGTAGGTGCCGACCGTCCGATCGTTGCGGGTGTCGAAGATCTCAGCGTTGCTGCCGCCGTCGTAATGACAGCTATGGCAGCTGTACCAGCGGTCGAAGCTTTTGTCGCCGTCGTAGAAGAGGGCTTCGCCCTGACGTGCGAGCGAAATCTCGACCGGCGGGCCAAGCGGAATCATCCGTTTCACGGTGCGGCTGGCGAGATCAATTTCCTGTACCGCATCGAGCAGGTAGTTCGCCACGTAGACGCTTTGCCCGTCGGGGGTGATCTCCAGTCCCATCGGTCGTCCGCCGACTGGAATCCGGGCAAAGCGAGCAGGATCGTCGAGCAACTCTTGATCGATATGTTCGGTCGAGCCGACGGTGTACATCTTCAGGTCATTCAAACGGAGCACGAGCAGTTCGTGCGTGCCGCTCGCCGAAATGACGACGTGCGACTCGTCTGGAGTCAGATCGAGACCAAACGCATCGGAGACCGCGTTTCCTTCGGTGTCGAGCGAGAGAACTTCGTCCAGCTTGTCTGCGGTCAGATCAACGCGTCCCAAGCGATTGCCGAGGACCCAGCCGCGACGGATGTTGCCGGGAGACGGGATGTTCTCGCCATAGTGGAGCCACGGGAAGTAGACCTGCGTTCCATCGGCGGACGTTTTCATATGGCCGACATTCATCCCTTTGATCCGCGTCGCATAAAGGGTGGAGTTGCCGACGGTCTCCATCACGGCGACGCTGCCGTCGCCGGAGAGTCCCACGGCCAGACGCGAATCATCCGGCGTCAGAGCGAGATAGCGGGGAAGCTTGCCGGGAAACGAATGCTCAATTAAACGGTTTTGCACCAGGTCGACGACCGCGACCGCATGTCCGCTGGGCAGGGCGACGAAGGCCCGGGTTCCATCTTTCATGACGGCGACCCCGTGCGGGTCGAAACCGACGTCGATCGCGGCGATCTTATTCAGCTTTCCGTCGGCGACTGCAACTTTGACCAGTTGACCGGCGTCGGTGGCGCTGACGAGCGCCGTTTTGCCGTCAGGACAAATCAGCACGTAGCTGGGGCGCGGACCGACCGGGATCTCATCGAGGACACGCGCGCTCGCCAGATCGACCAGCGACAGCGTGCCGGAGGTCTGATTGGCGACCAGCATCCAATCACCTTGCGGCGAAAGGGCGATGTCGACCGGCGAACGGTAGTCGGAAAGGGTTTGACCGCTAGCAACACTGCCTGTCAGCAGGAGTAGCAACATGCAGATCAGGGATTGTCGAACCATAGGGGAATTCGCGGAGGAATCAGGCGGGAACCACAGCCTTATCGTAACAGTTTGACGCGCCAGACGCATGCGCTGATTTTCGCCCCCCTTCTGGCTGGCAGTTTGGATCGGATGCGGTAATTCGTAACGGTCAGTCGAAGCGTTGCGCTTTTGCGGCTAATTCGTCTGGAGCGGAACGAAATGAAAATTCCTACCGATCGCGTCGAAACAGAAATCAGGACGAATCTTGATGGGGCGGTCATCCCAGGATGACTGGAGTCAAGAGACGGGCGCCGAGGGAAACGTCTCGTCCGCATCGTCGACCAGGGAGAGGTCGACAGACCGAGAGCGATGATAGACGCCCCTCACGAACGATCAAATGCAAAGGAGTGCAAAATGCGACGAACGATGAACGCGACTGCGTGGGCCCTGCTGGGTTGCGTCGCGCTATGCTCGCCGGCTCAAGCCGGAATGGGCGACGTCGAACTCATCCAAGAGCGTTACCCCAACGCCTCGATCAAGATCGAACGGGAAGTGACGCAGGATGACGAAGGGAATTTCGTAAATCACGGCTATTGGAAGCATCTGGACGAAAGCGGAACGATGCTCGCCGAGGGCCAATATGTGCAGAACAAGCGGGACGGCGTCTGGTCGCGATGGTATCGCGGCGGCGAGTCGAACATTTTTCGGACGGCGCCGTTCAACCAGTTCAAGCCTCCATTCGTCTCGACTGCGAGCTTCAAGGAAGGGGAACTGCACGGCGTGTGGGGCATCCATGACGCCAATCAGCGAATCATCATGGAAGTGAGCTTCGTCGACGGCGAACGTCACGGACCGGCAAACTTCTACAACGTCGACGGCACGAAGCTGCAGGAAGCGAACTATGTAAACGGTTTGCTCGACGGCGAAGTGCTGGAATACGCTCGGGGCGCTAAGCAGCCGAGCCGTTCGATGTACATCAAAGGCCGAAAACTGGCCGCGAAAGTCGATCAGGAGAAGGGCGGCCGCAAGAAGAGCGAAGGGGTTTACCTTCACGCTCCGCAGATCGCCAAGTCCCAAGACAGCTGGTGGGACGCCCAACTGGCCGTCTATGAACCGCAAGGCAAAGACGAACGTCACGGCAAGTGGATCACCTATTACTCCAACGGTCAGATTCAGGTCGAAGGGGAATATGAATTCGACGTGCCGGTCGGCCGGTTCATCTGGTGGTACCCGAACGGTCAGAAAGCGATCCAAGGCTCGTACGTTTCCGGCAAAGAAGATGGTCGCTGGCTCTGGTGGCACGAAAACGGTCTGAAGAAGACCGACGGCGCCTTCAAAGACGGCGTTCAGGTCGGACATTGGATGAGCTGGAATCCGGACGGCCGCGTCGCGAGCTCGCAAGATTATCCGGGCGCCGCCGCTGACGAAGGAATCACGAGCATCGACGAACCCCCGATGATCGTCATCACCGACGAAGATGGGGAGCCGATGGTCGAAGAGATGGAAGAACAAGACGGCGTCGCTACCAGCGAGCCGAAGCAAGTTGAACTCGAAGCGAAGGAATTGGACGAACCGTCGTTGCTTCATCCGCAAGAAGCGTCGTTGCCGATCCTGAATCCGCTGCCCCGACGCTAGTCGACGGCTGGATCGGCCACGCGGCGATTCCGCAATGCCTTTGAATTCATAAATCCCTCGTTCGCACGCCATGCCGAACGAGGGATTTTTTTGCGCGCCGCTATTCGTTCGTCAGCTCGGCGTTGGTTTGGGCGCGACAGACGCGCAGCATGTTTTGGCCAAGAATCTTGCGGATCTCTTCCTCTTTGTAGCCTCGTTGAACCAGGCCGACCGTTACCAGCGGCCAATTGGTCCAGCCCAAACTTGCCGATCGGGGCCAGTGTCCTCCCAGGGCGCCATCCGGCCAGAGCGCCTCGTAGCGTCGTCGGTAGTGCGGCTGTTTCGGAATCGCTTGATTCGCTTTGCCGGCGTGCTGCGACGAGTGGGCGACGTCGGTACCGATAGCGACATGGTCGACGCCGAAACGCTTCACCGCGTAGTCGATATGATCGAGCAGCGCCGCAATGTCGCCGCTGCCGCCCAGAAACGTCGGAATCCAACAGATCCCGATCAGGCCGCCGGTATCGCAGATCGCCTTGATCACTTCGTCCGGTTTGGCGCGGATGTGGTCTCGCAGGCCGGCGCATACCGTGTGGCTGGCGACCATTGGCTTTTGCGACGTTTGAGCCGCTTCGAGACTCGTTTTCCAGCCGCTGTGGGCGACGTCGACGATCACGCCGACCCGATTCATCTCGGCGATCGCGGCGCGACCGAAATCGCTGAGCCCGCCGTTGGCCGTTTCCGCACAACCGTCCCCCAACAGATTTCGCCGGTTGTAGGTAACGTGCATCATCCGTACGCCCAACTGGTAGAAGAGGCGAACGTAGCCTAGCTCCTCTTCAACGCTGATCCAGGTCGCCGGCAGCGGGACGCCGTTGCCGGTCAGATAAAGACAATGCTGGCCGGCGCGCTGGGCCGTTTCGATGTCGGCCGGAACGGTCGCTCGCATCAGCACGCCGCGCATGCGATCGGTCAGATAGGTAAAGCGGGCGAGTCGCTTCATCAGCCGCAGTGGGTCCTGCCCTTCCTCGCCGGCGTTTTGAAAGATCGCGGTTACGCCGCTGCATTGCATCGCTTCGACGAACTCAGCATGTTCGGCGGGATCGACCGTCGCCTGGGTCATGCTCAGATCTTCGCGTAAGTCTTGCATTTCGACGTCGGAGGCGCCGGCTTCGATGGCGGCGGTCATGCGGGGCGCATCGAGCGCCGCGCGCGGAGCGAAACCATAAGCATCGAACACGAGCGATTGCCGGTGGAGCGTCAAGCCAGCTTCCAACTCGGCCGGCGTCGGTTTAAGGACCTCCAGGCCGCTTTCCCGCGCACGTACGATCACCGGGTTTTGCGAAAGAAGGAGCGGATCGCGCGCGGCCGAGTTTTGCGCTGCGAAAAGAGGTCGGACTCCTGCGACCGCCGCTGAGGCGACGGCCAGCGAGAGAAACTTACGACGAGAGCAGGAAGGGGTTCGACGGTCGGTCGTCATCGCGTCTGCCAAACTGGAGGAGGTGGGATTTTGAGCCGAAGAATCGGCGGCCGGATGGGGAACCCGACTTTCCGTATGATAGTCGATTCGCCGCCGAGTTCTAACGGAAAGCCTGGCAAGAAACGACGCAGGGCGCCGCAAAGGGCGCCCTGGTCTCGTTTTCAGCGATCGAAACGGAAGCTACGACTTCTTCACGTTTCCTTCTTTGTCGAACTGGACGACGGTGCCGTCATCTTCATACTTCTTCCGAAGTTCGTTCAGTTCGGCTTTCAGCTCGTTCTTGATTTCCGCGTACTCCGAATCGTCGTAGACGCTCATCAGTTCGTGCGGATCGTTTTCCAGGTCGAACAGTTCCCATTCGTCCGTGTTGTAGAAATGGATCAGCTTGTAGCGCGCGTTGCGGACGCCGTAATGCGGCGCGACGCGATGCGGCTGCGGATACTCGTAGTAGTGGTAGTAGACCGATTTTCGCCAATCGGGAATCTCCTTCCCTTCCAACATCGGCAGGAAGCTGCGTCCCTGCATTTCAGCCGGAATCGGCAAGCCGGCGGCGTCGAGGAAGGTTTCGGCGAAGTCGAGATTCATCACCAGCGCGTCATTGGTCGTGCCGGCTTTGATCTTCTTCGGCCAGCGAACCATCAGCGGCGTGCGGAACGACTCTTCGTACATCCAGCGTTTGTCGTACCAGCCATGTTCGCCGAGGTAGAAGCTCTGGTCCGAGGTGTAGACGACGATCGTGTTTTCGGCCAAGCCTGACTCGTCGAGGTAATCGAGGACGCGACCGACGTTGTCGTCGACCGAAGCGACGCAGCGGAGATAGTCCTTGATATAACGCTGGTACTTCCAGCGAACCAGGTCGTCGCCGGTCAGCTTGGCCGCTTCAAACTCTTTGTTCTTCGGTTCGTAAGCGGCGTTCCAGGTCGCCAGTTGTTCCTTCGTCAGGTTGCGCGGCGGGGTCAGCTTCAGATCGTCAGGCGACAAGTGACGCGCGATCGTCATCTCTTGCTCTCCGGCCGGCGAAGCGCGGTTTTCGTAGTCGTCGAACAACGTTTCTGGTTCCGGAATCGTCTCGCCGTCGTACATGTTCAGGTACTTGGGACCAGGCTGCCAATTGCGATGCGGCGCCTTATGCTGATAGACCAGTAGGAACGGCTTGTTCGGATCGCGGGTCTCTTTCAGCCAGGTGAGGGCCAGGTCGGTGATGATGTCGGTCGTGTAGCCGGTGTAATCATGAACGCCGTTGCTCGACAGCATCTTCGGGTTGTAGTAGGGACCCTGTCCTTGCAGCACTTCCCAATAGTCGAAGCCGGTTGGATCGCTGACCAGGTGCCACTTTCCGACGACGGCCGTTTGATAGCCCGCCTTCTGCAGCAATTTCGGATAGGTCAGTTGCTTGCCGTTGAAGCGGCTGCGGTTGTCGATGAAACCATTCAAATGGCTGTACTTGCCGGTCAGGATCACCGCGCGGCAGGGACCGCAGATCGAATTGGTGACCATGCAGTTGTCGAAACGCATCCCTTCGTTGGCGATGCGATCGAGATTGGGCGTTTTGTTGATCTTGCTGCCGTAACAGCTTAGGGCGTTGTAGGCGTGATCGTCCGACATGATGAACAGAATGTTCGGCTTGTCGGCGGCCGCGGCGACGCCGGAGAACAGCAGTGCGGCTAGCAGGGCAAATGCGGGGGGAATGCGCTTCATGGGATGCTCATTATCGGCGAGGATTCAAGAAGTTGGGGCGAACCATCGCTCGATAGTCTAGCTCAAGCCGAACCTCTTTGCGAATTTACCCGTTTTCGGGCGGGATATTTGTTCTACATATCACGAGATATCAACTGGAAATTGCCGGGCGGCGCAGTAGACTGGAATCGCCCTGAATCCTTCTTCCCTTCCATCCTGGATTGCGGTCTTTCATGCCACTCCATCGCATTCTCGCCGCCGCCGGTCTGCTCGTTTTGTGCCTGGTTTCGAGCGCCGCGGCGCAGTTTGAAGACGAATTCGCCTCCGGTTTGATCGCCGACTACGTTTCGGCCGACGGATCGAAGTGTCGTCGGATCGATTCGCAGATTGCGTTTCATTACGGCGCCGCGTCCCCCGATCCCCGTCTGACGGGAGACAAGTTCTCCGTCCATTGGGATGGGCTGCTGCTGTCGAAGACGCCAGGGCCGTACACGCTGTACGTCTACGCCCAAGGAAAGGTCCGTATTCAGATCGAAGACGAGGTGGTCCTCGACGCCGAAGCGAAGACCCCTTCGTGGCTAACTGCCAAGCCGATCGACCTGAAGTTCGATTGGCATCCGTTTCAAGTCGACTTCACTAAGACCTCGCCCAACGCGCAGATCGCGATCTACTGGACTGGTCCGGACTTTGGTCTCGAGCCGATCACGCCGGAGTGGTACTTCCACGAAATCGACGACACGTTCGAGCAACCGTTTAACGTTGGCCGCGATCTGGTCCGCGCGCATCGCTGCGCCGCTTGCCATGGGGGAGATCGCACGACCGAACTTCCAGCGCCGGCGCTCAATCGCGTCGCCGGCAATTTGTCGCAGCCGTGGATCGTGGAACGTCTGACGACGGCGACGAGCGAAGGAGATTCGTCGACGCGCAAGATGCCCCACTACAACCTGCGTATGGACGACGCTGAAGCGATCGCCGCCTATCTGATCGCCGAATCGGAAGGGGTGGGCGAAAAGAGCAAGCCCGACAAGAAGGGAAACGTTGGTACCGGGAAACGAATGTTTGAGTCGCTCGGTTGTTTGGCCTGTCATCGCGTCGGCGAACTAGGGGCGGCAGGTCCTTTCAGCGGCGGCGACTTGAGCGACATCGCGGCAAAGCGTCCCCCCCATTTCTTCGCCAAGTGGCTCGAAAACCCGGCCGCACTGAACGCCGATCACCGGATGCCGGTCTATCAGATCGACGGCGAATCACGTAATCATCTGGCCGCTTACCTGGCGACCCTAACGTCCTCGGGAAAACTCGCCTCGACGCCGCAGCAGAAGCAAAGCGAACTGAAAATCAAGCAAGGGCGCGAGCTGATCCTCGCGAATCGCTGCGACGCATGTCACCGCTTGCCGGGCGATTTAAAGGATGGCAAACGCAAAGCGCTTCCGGCCCTGACCGGCGGCAGTCTGTGGCGCGAAGCTTGTCTGGCGGCGCCTGAAGCGGAAAAACATCCAGGCTACGCCTTCGGAGGCGAAGAGCAAGAGGCGATCAAAGCCTATTTGCGTGAGAAGGCGCCGGTTCGGCAGGTCGCCGCGAAAGACGTTACCGGCGCCCAGATCGTGCGTGAACGGAACTGTTTGTCGTGTCATGCCCGCGGCATCGGCAAGGGGCTGGCGCCGATCGCAACGCAAGCCGCGACTGGCGATTCGGCATTGAACGCCGTGCTGCCGACGTTGTTGCCGCCGTCGCTCAACAGCGTCGGCGACAAACTGCATGACGCGGCCCTGATCGACATTATTCTCCGCAAAGACCCGGTCCATCGTCCTTGGCTGAAAGTGCAGATGCCGCGGTTCCGCTTGAGCGATGACGAGCTGACGGCGGTGAAGGACTATCTGGTTGAACAAGATCGAATTCCGGAGCATCCGCTGGTCGGTCGGCCGTCGGAAGTTGATCCGGCGGCGCTGGCTGTCGCCGGCCAGCGGTTGGTCGGGGGCGAAGGTTTCAACTGCACCAGTTGCCATCAAGTCGGCGATTGGATTCCGTCCGATGCGCCGCTGAACGCCAAGGGGCCGACATTGTCGATGCTGGGCAACCGAATCCGCCGCGATTGGTTCGATCGCTGGGTGCGGAAGCCGGCCCGGATTGTGCCGCAGATGGAAATGCCGAGCGTCACTGTTCCGGTCAGCGGCGTGCTGCATGACGAGATCGACGATCAGCTGGCCGCCGTCTGGCAAGTGCTCAATACGCCGGGCTTCCAGCCGCCCAAGCCGAACCCGGTTCGCATCGCGCGGCGGAGCGGCATCGCGGCCGACAATCAAACCGCGCTGATCCTGACCGACGTCCTCCGCGACGTCGATCACAAGAAGCAATTCATCAAGCCGCTGCTGGTCGGCTTGCCGAATCGTCACAACGTGCTGTTCGATCTCGAGACGGGACGGCTGGCGAATTGGACGCTGGGAGATGCGGCGTACGAACGAAGCGAAGGAAAAACCTGGTTCTGGGAACTGGGGGGCGCTGAGCTATTGACGGAACTCGACGATTCGCCCGAACTGGCGCTGGTTGGACCGGATGGCAAAACGCTGGTGCCACAGCGGACCGGGCAGTTCATCACCAGTTTCGACCGTTGGCGGCGCAACAGCGACGGCGGAATCACGGCCGACTATCGGCTGAAGTTCGGCAAGGACGATGCGCAGACGATCGTGGTGCAGCAGACGGTCACGCCGATCTGGGATGAGCAAGGGAAACATGGCTTCGTCCGCAGCTTCCAGGTAAAGGGCATGCCGGAAGGGTACCAGTTGGCGATGCGGCTGGTCGATTCGAAACAGGCGCCAACCGCCGAGATCAGCGGCGACTCGCTAACGCTGGCGAAGAAGCAACTGATCATTTCGGTCGGCGGCGACGCGAAGCTCCTCTCGTCCGGTATCGTGCAGATCACTCCGCAGAAGAGCGAAGCGAATTTCTCCGCTCGTTATCTCTCGGGCCTACCGGCCGATCGTTATTTGCCTCGCCCGCAAAATGAGCCGGCGATCGCGGAAGCGGCCGAGCTTTCGATCACGCCGGGTTGGTCGGCTGAGCGTTTGCCGCTGACGGTCGAGCTGATGCCGACGGCGATTGCGTGGAGCCCCAATGGCGACATGGTGGTCGCTTCGCTGAAGGGAAGGATCTGGCTGGTCCGTGATGCGGATGGTGATGGAAAACGGGAGACGCTGATTCCGCTTGATGTCGAACTGGCGGCGCCGTTTGGCCTGGCCGCATATGACGGCTATCTCGACGTCACCAACAAGTATGCGCTGCTTCGCATCTTTTATGACAACGCTGGCGGAGTCAGCCGCGTCGAAACGTTGGTCGACGGTTGGGGACATACCACCGACTATCACGACTGGACGATGGGGCTGCCGCGCGACGCCGACGGCAACTACTACATCGCCACCGCTTGTCAGCAAGATGGTCGCTCGGAAGTCGCCGCCAAGTGGCGTGGCGTGGTGATGAAATTGATCCCGCGCGAGCCGACTGCCGATGACCCGAGTTATTTCACGATCGAGCAATTGACGGCCGGGCATCGCTTCCCGATCGGCATCGCTCGGAACAAGGAAGGGGAACTGTTCGTTACGGACAACCAGGGGAACTACAACCCGTTCAACGAATTGAACCACATCATCCCCGGCAAGCGTTACGGGTTCATCAACAAGATTGATCGAAAGCCGGGCTTTGCGCCGGAAGAGACCCCGCCGGCGATCGCGATTCCGCATCCCTGGACGCGCAGCGTCAACGGCATTTGCTTCCTCGAATCGCCGCCGAACGTGCCGAACGCCTTCGGGCCGTTTGAAGGGGATCTGATTGGCTGCGAGTATGACACGCGGCGGTTGGTCCGGATGAGTCTGGATCATGTCGACGGCGTGATCCAAGGCGCGATCTATCCGTTCACCTACGACCCCGGCGACGAGGTGAAGAACGCGCTGCTGGGACCGGTCGTCTGCGCGGTGTCGCCGAGCGGCGAACTGGTGATCGGCAACATGCGCGACGGCGGTTGGGGGGGCGGCGCCAACGTCGGCTCGCTCGTCACGATGCTGCCGCTGCAGCAGGAAATGCCGAGCGGCGTCGATGAAGTTTGCGCCACGAGCGACGGCTTTCTCGTTCGCTTCACGCAGCCGATCGACGCCCCAAAAGGCGCCGACAAGTCGAACTATACGCTTAACTCTTATCGCCGAGAATCGACCCCGGCCTACGGCGGCGACGATATCGACTCGCGACCGGAGATCATTGACGCGATTGAAGTCAGCGCCGACAAGAAGGAAGTTCGCCTAAGGTTGCCGGAACTACGAGCTGGGTTCGTCTATGAACTGCACATTGATCCGTCGGTCGCCGGCGAAGGAAAGAAGCTGTTCCCGGCCGAAGCGCACTACACGTTAGGCGTGATTCCGAAGAAGTAGATTTGCTTGGGCGCCATGGCCACGATCTTACGTGGCCATGAATGCGGTCGGCAATTCAATCTTCCGTAGGCTGGGTCGAGACCCAGCGCAGTACGCAACGTTCGCAAGTGCTGGGTCTCGACCCAGCCTACAAGTATTTGCGAAGCGCGCTCGCGTCAAAGCTCGAATTTGATCAATCCTTGGCGACCGGCCGGAATCAAGACATAGTCCTTGCCGATATAGGCGAGGTCCGGATTGCCGCGCAGCTTGAACTGGCGAATCAGCTTTGGCTTCTGCGGATCTCTAATGTCGACAAGTGTGACGTCTCCGTCGATCCGATTGCAGGCAACCAGGACGTCGCCGCGAACGGTCGGCTTGCCGTAAAAATTGGGGCCCCCTTGAATTCGATAGATGGGAAGGTCGAAGTCGTACTCACCTTCTTTGAGCGGCTGGTAGAGCGAATATCCACCGCCGCGGGTTAACAGGGCGTAATTTCCGGAGGAAGCGTAGCCGCCCCGTTGCATGTCTGGTAACAGGCCGATTGGATCGGGCAGATTCGTCGGTTTGTCACCGCTCAAGTCGGACATGAACGTACGACCGCCGCACCAGGTCCCGCAGAGGACGTTGTCGGCGATGAAGCCGTTGCAGAGTTGGCGGTAATAGACGAGCCCGCCCCAACCAAGTTCCTTCTTCGCCAGACGGATGTCGCTCGGGTTCGAGACGTCAAGAATCTCGTAACCTCCTCCGCCGGCATGGACGACGGCGAACTTGCCATTGGGGGCGACGCGAACCTGTCGGATCGATTGATTGGTTTGATACGCGCCTGCCTTCTCGAGGACGGCGCCGTTGACGTTGTAGCAGACCAGGCCTTCCGAGCCTTGGGCGGCGAATAATTTGTCGCCGAGCAACTGGACGTCCATGGCGAAGCCGGTAGTTGGGTATTTTTTCTGGAGCTCCAATTGTTCGTTAAGCACCGCGATGCCATCGGATCCGCAGGCAGCGTAGATGTATCCGTCGCTCTCGACGGCCGCGTAAACCTGCCCGCCTGGGCGATAGACGGCGAGATTCTTGAGGTCAAAGGAGGCCAGTTGTTCGGGGGCGTAGAAGTCGCCGCTGGCGGTTAGACTTGCGTCGTCGTTCGCGTCGACCGGCGCCTTGGCGAAATCGCTCTTCAGCAGATGCAAATCGGAAAAGAGCCCGGTGAAATACAAGTAACCGTCGACCGCTTCCAATCCGCAAACCGGACTGTAGCAAACTTTTTCCGGGTCGAACGGTAAAGCCTTGGGACGCGTGCCGGAGGGATCCTCCATCTTCAGTTTTTGAAAACCCTTCTCGCCCGGAGCAAGGGGAATGCGAATCTGGGCCAGTTCTTTCGGCTGCCGGGGATTGGAAACGTCGAAGATGAAAACGCCATTGTGCGTGTGGTACAGATAGGCGTAGGGAAAGGAGAGTTTAACCCGCCAGGTATCCGGATAACTGTAATAGTATCGCCATGCGAACTGCACGCGCGACAACGGTTTCGGCTCGGCAGGATTGGAGACGTCGAACAAGTCCATTCCGTTACCGGCGCCGTAGCGTGGATCCTCCAGCGAAAGTTTCGCTCCCGGCTGATGATGTCCGTAGGCTGCGTAGAGAACTCCGTTTTCGACGCACAGACCGTCGCCGCGACCGTTCAGCTTGACTTCGGCGACCTGCTTCGGGTCGGCCGGGTTACGAACGTCGCAAATCGCCACGCGACATTCCGCCCAGGCGCCAGCGTACAGGTAGCCATCGGAAACGACGCACGACTGCGCTTCGCCTACTCGCACTGAGGAAACGTGACGCAGTTGCTGCGGATTCGAGATATCGATGATTTCTACGCCGAACCAGCGTTGGGCGACAAACGCGAAATGCCCCTCGATAGCGATGCCGGTCGCGAATTCAATCGTGTCGTAGTGAGACAATATTTTCGGGGCGGCATGATTGGAAACGTCAACGACAAACAGACCGTCTTCTCGCGCCGTGATATAGGCGACATCGTCCTGGACGACAATTTGCCGAAGGTTCCCGATGTTCTTCAGTTCTCCGACCACGACGGGGCGAGCCGGATCCTTGATCGAAAGGATCGCCAGGTTTTTTTGCTGAAGCACGAAGAGATGCTCGCCATCGCGATACACATCCATCCCGGGGCCAATGCCTGCCGCGGCTGTCGGCTGAAGTTCGTTCTCAAATTGAACGGTAACCGTATTCAGCGGTTCGGCGGCGCTGACGGCGGAAACGCACAACATGGCGGCGCAGATGATCGCGAGTTTTATCTTCATCGAATCGATCCTGGGCGGGGTGGGAATTGGCCTGATGCGAAGCGGATGGAATGCGGTTGCAAGCAACTAACATGCTAGCCCGATGCGCAAGCCGAGGGAAAGCATCGTAGTGCGTCGTAAGTTCTTCTATTTCGATTCCGGATGCAGAAGCCAAGCGACTTCTCTTGAAGTTTGGGGCCACTTTCCCTCGGCTTGCGCCTCGGGCTAGTATTGCATCGCGATCACACATTCTGATTACGTCGCGGCGGCGAGCGCCATCAGCCGTTCGTGATACGGTCCATCTTCCATCAGGTCGAGGCTCCACGCCAGACGGCGCCGGTCTTCTCCGCGGGGGAGGCTTTCGAGCGCCTCGAAGACGCGGTTGATTTGCTCGTCGGTCACTTCGCTGGTCAGCGGTTGTCCGAGTCCCATGATCACTTTGGCGCGTTGTAGGTCGGCGAACTTGTTGGGATCGTCCTGCATCGCGGCGAAGATCGTCGAGACGGCGGCTTGCGACTGGGCGACTTCGTTCCAGCGCTGCGCGGCGGCCGCTTTCAGCAAATAGTTGTATTGGTAGACGGCGAGCGACATCGGGCCCGAGGTGACGCCGACCCGTTGTCGTCCTTCGATGTCGTACTTCGGCCCGTCTTGCAGCGCTTGCGCGAGATGCGGGTCCCAGCCTTGCACGATCTTCAGCCGCGTCAGCTGTGGGCTGTCGAGATACTGCTGCGTGCTGGCGGCGTAGTCCGCTTCGGTCACCTTGGCGGCGACGATCCGATCTCCGCCGGGCTTGTAGAGAAGTTGTTCGGTCGCGGCAGCAGTGAGCGGAACGCCGCTGACGTCAGAGATGGAGTAAACGCCGATCGCGCGACCGGCGTCGGCCGCTTGTTTCAGCAGCGGCGCCATGTTCTCAACGACGTCGTGGTCCGAGGCGCCGGACGGCAAGTTCGTCCCGGGGCGAATGAAGACGACTGGGATCTCTTGTTCGACCAGAATGTCGAGCAGCCGCGCGTTCGCCTCTTCGCCATCCTCGGGACGCAGCAGCGCCATCTTCACCATCGGGCCGACCTTCGCGTTGCCGGCGGCGGCAAACCACTCGGCCAATTCGTCGACGGTTCGCAGATGTCCTTGTCCGGTTGAAGCGGCGAGCAGCACCGCGCCGGCGCCGGCATGCGACAAGTTTTCGAGATAGGCGACTAGACGCTCCGGATCGAGTTGGCGGCGGGGCAAATCGCCGCGGGTTGGATCGAAACAAGCGACGGTCGCCGCCGGATAGGCGCCGATCGGGTTGGCGATCAATGAGTCGATAAATTTGGTCGTCATGGCGTCAGCTCTTGCGGCGAAAAAAACAACGGCGCCGCTCAACTCTACGCGCTCTTTCCCCTTCCTACAAGCGTTTCCGGGTGCATCCCCCCCTGCTCCGCGACTTTCGTTGACAATTTGACTAAGATAGCGGAACCCTTCGGTCCCACCATGCTGCGGAGTCTCGCATGTTTTCACGCCTGTCTGTCCTGCCGCTCGTCGTTACGCTCCTGTTCGCCTCGTCGCTTTGGGGGGCGGAAAAACAACCCAATGTCCTGCTGATCGCGGTCGACGATCTGCGGACCGAGCTTGGCTGTTATGGGCTGCCGTACGTCGAGAGTCCCCACTTGGACAAGTTGGCGGCGGAAGGGATGTTGTTCCGCAATCACTATGTGCAAGTGCCGACCTGCGGCGCGTCGCGGTTCTCTTTGCTGACGGGACGAAGTCCAGCGAAGACTAGCGCTTTGGCGAACACCGCCTTCTACGCCGGTAAGAACAAACTGTCGCCAGAACAATTGCCTGGCGCGCAAACGATGCCTGAGCTGTTCCGCCGCAGCGGTTATCACACCGTTTGCATCGGGAAGATCTCGCACACCGCCGATGGAAAAGTGTTTGAGTACAACGGCAAGGGAGATGGTCGCGACGAGTTGCCTGGGGCTTGGGATGAACTCGCCACGCCGTATGGACCTTGGAAGCGCGGCTGGGGCGTCTTCTTTGGTTATGAAGGGGGAAGCCATCGCGAAGATGGAACGGGCCGCAAAGACTTGATGGAGTTCACCGCGACGCGCGACGAAGATCTGCCGGACGGAATGCTGGCCAATGCGGCGATCAAATCGCTGGGCGAGTTGAAAGCGCGGAAAGAGCCGTTCTTCCTCGGCGTTGGATTCATCAAGCCGCATCTGCCGTTCGTTGCGACGAAGCAAGACTGGGAAGCGATCAGCAAGTTGGACGTCGCTCCGCCGACGGCGCCAGAGAAGCCGAAGTCGGCGTTTTGGCACAATAGCGGAGAGTTCTACAAGTATGACGCTCCTTACGAAAAATCGAATCCGCTAGCGACCGCAGATGCGCTGACCGCCAAGCGAGCCTATCTCGCGTGCGTCCGCTACGTCGATCGTCAGATCGGCAAAGTGCTGGACGAACTTGATCGATTGGATCTGGCGGAAGATACGATTGTGATCGTCTGGGGCGATCATGGTTGGCATTTAGGCGAGTCGGCGATTTGGGGGAAGCATGCGCCGTATGAGCGAACGCTCAACAGTACGCTCATCTTGCGCGTTCCCGGCGTCACCAAGCCGGGCGTTGTTAGCGACGCCTTGGTCGATTCGATCGATCTCTATCCGACGCTGGTTGACCTTTGCCATCCGAGCTTCACGCAGACGGCGCATTCGCTCGACGGCGTCAGCTTGCGGCCGATCCTGAGCGGCCAGGCCGATCAGGTGCATGACGTTTCGCTAAGCTATTGGGGCGGAGCGACTTCGATCCGTTCGCCGACGCATCGTTTGATCATGAAGCAAGGGAAAGGAAAGGAGCCGATTACCGAATTGTACGACGTGCAAAAGTCGGCCGACCCAACCGAGAACCTGGCTGCCAGCGAGCCTGACTTGGTCGCGGCGCTGCTGGCGAAAAAAGCGGCTCGGGAAAAATCTGAAAAACCGTAGCGGGGGATCTCTCGTCTAGCTGGTTGAACCAAGACAACCTCTGCCCGCGTCTGATTCTGGCGTCGGTGCAGCTCCAGCTATTCCAGGGAGAATCCGATGCGAGTTTCGAAGTTTGTATTGCTGCTGGCTCTCGCGGCCCTCTGCGGATGCCGCCAACCGACCGCGGACAACAATTCCGGGCCGCAACCGCAGGATGACGCGGTAGCCGTCACGAGCGGCGCGGTCGCGGGGAAGACGGACGAAGCGATCACCGAGCTAGAGATGGCGGAATTCGAGCCGATGTCCGTTTCCGATATGAAATCGGAAGCGAAGAAGAACGCCTATGCGGCGACCCCGGCCTCGTCTGTCGCTTCGGGGCCGGAGGGAGGCGTCGTGCATTGGCGAATGCCTCGCGAGATGTCGGCGGGCGCACCGGGTATGCAACCAGCCGCGGAAGAAGCGCCCTTAGCGGCGATCGTGAACAATCCTGTTCCGGTTCCAGGCCAAGGGGAAGGTCCAGGGATGAGCGGCGACAAGTTCGCCCATGTCGAAGTCAATCCGTTCCGCGCCGTCGCGGACGAGCCGCTTTCGACCTTCTCGATCGACGTCGATACCGCGAGCTACTCGAAGATTCGCTCTTACCTGGTCGACTACAACCAACTGCCGCCGCAAGGGGCGGTTCGCGTGGAAGAGTTGATCAACTACTTCACGTACAACTATCAGGCTCCCACGGACCAGCATCCTTTCGCGGCGAATACGGAAGTGGCCGCATGCCCTTGGAACCCCGATCATCGATTGGTGCGGATCGGCATCAAGGGAAAAGAGATCGACAACGCCAATCGCCCCGCGAGCAACCTGGTCTTTCTGCTCGACGTTTCGGGCTCGATGGATGATCCCCGTAAACTGCCGCTGCTAAAGCAAGGGATGAAGCTGCTGGTCGATCAGCTGGGCGAAAATGACAAAGTTGCGATCGTCGTCTACGCCGGCGCCGCTGGGATGGTGCTCAACAGCACCAACGGCGACGACAAGTCGACCATCATGGAAGCGCTCGATCGTCTGCAAGCCGGCGGTTCGACCAACGGCGGTCAGGGGATCGCGCTCGCCTATCAAACGGCGATGGAGAACTTCATCAAAGGAGGCGTCAATCGCGTCATCCTTTGCACGGACGGCGACTTCAACGTCGGCGTCACCAGCACCAGCGACCTGGTCACCATGGCGGCCGAAAAAGCGAAGTCGGGCGTCTTCCTCAGCGTGATGGGCTTCGGCATCGGCAACCACAATGACTCGATGATGGAAGAGCTGTCGGGCAAAGCGAACGGCAACTACGCGTTTATCGACACGATGCAGGAAGCGAAAAAGGTGCTGGTCGAACAGATGAGCGGCACGCTGACGACGATCGCCAAGGATGTGAAGATCCAAATCGAATTCAACCCGAACAAGGTCTCGGCCTATCGCCTGGTCGGGTACGAAAACCGCGTGCTCGCCAACGAGGACTTCAATGACGACAAGAAGGACGCCGGCGAAATTGGCGCCGGTCACTGCGTCACCGCCTTCTACGAAATCGTTCCCGCCTCAGTCGAGTCGCCGGTCTCGACCGCCAAGGTCGACGATTTGAAGTATCAGTCGACTCGCGAAAAGACCGAAGCGGCCGATAGCGACGAACTGCTGACGCTGAAGATTCGCTACAAGCAGCCGGACGAAGACGAAAGCACGCTGATGTCGGTCGCCGTGAAAGATTCGGGACATCGCTTTGGCGAAGCGACCGGCGACTTCCAATTCGCCACCGGCGTAGCGATGTTCGGCATGCTGTTGCGAGGGGACGAACAGGACGCCAAAGTGAATCTGGACGAGATCACCGAGCTGGTCAGCAACAACGTTGGCGACGACAGCTATCGGGGCGAGTTCCTGAAGCTGGTCCAAGCGACGAAAACGCTGAAGAAATAAGCAAGCCTTCCGTTATAACGGGGTGAGAGGACGGGCGACGGTTGCCACGACTGTCGCCCGTTTTCGTTTTCTTGCTGGCTAATTCTCAATCGCGAAACAGGCGTCGTCTCGATCGGCAGTCGCCGGCTTGGCGCCGATCCACGAGTTCCAGCCCAGGCGCGAGGCCTTGCGCGGATCGCCCGAGAGCTGCGTTTGCGGCACTTCTTCCTTTTTCAGCACCAGCTGAATGTCGAAGTCGAGCGATGGCCCGACGAAGACTCGCGTCAACTGACCCAGCGACCACTGCCCTTGCCCGCAAATCGCATTCGTGTGGCGATGCGACGCGGCGTCGAGCGCCGGCGGCGCCGGCAGGAATTCTTGGAATTGCTCGAGCGTCAGCGGACCAAGTCGCAGGCGGAACTTGTGTTGAAGTTCCCAGACGCGACGTCCCACGACCGCCGTTTTGCCTAGCTGCTGGTTGTGGCGATAGCGGCCGATCTTGGTTTGTTGGCTCTGATCGAGCGAGAGCCATTGCCCTTGCAGCGGCTTCACTTCGATCGGAATGTGGAAGTAGTCGACCAATATGCGGCGAAGGTTTTCGGCCGATCGGCGCTGCTGGGCGAAGAGGCCGCTGTAGCGCAGCAGGGCGAGGTCGCTGACGCCGGCATTGTCGTCCTCGCGTTGCAGGCGATCGCGAAGCGTCGGCAGACCAAAGCCGCTGAGGCTGAGCAAGCCTTGCGTGAACGCGTCCGGCGACTTTTGTTCGAACTCACGCCGCGAGTAGGGAACCCAATAGCGGTTCTTTTCCCAGACGCGATAAAACAGCCGCGTCAGGCGATCGTTGAACAGGTCGAACCAGTCTCGCAGGGCGAACTTGTGCTCGCCGCGCAGTTCGCGATGCAGCCGCTGCAGCATCTCGGTGTAGTGATGCGGCAGGACCCCGCTCGGGCCGGTCAAACCGAGGAACGTCACCGTCATCTCGGTCGCTTGCGGATCGTCGGGCGATTGGACGAGGTCGTAGATTTCGCTCGCCGGGAACGACGAGGAATTGTAAGCGCGGAACCGGACGCAGGGGCGGCGTTCTTCGTGCTTCTGCGCACGGTTACTTCGTTCCAACAGGCGAACCGCCTGGAAGAAGTCGAACGTCTGCGGATCTTTGTAAAGCCGCTCCAGGACCGAGCCGGCCGGAGCCCGCAATTGCGACGGTTGGGTCGATGCGATCATAACAGCATCGCCTCCCCGGCGCGAGGTTCAAAGCGCTTCAGCAAGCCGCGCTGTTGCGTAACGGCGACCAATTGCGTGAACGAGTTGATGTTTACATAGAGTCCCAGGAAACGTTCCAATACCGAGGCGAACAAATAGGCGCCGACTCCGTGATACTTCTGGTCGTCCAGTTCGATACGAATTTCAAGGCCGCGGCAGAAGCCCCCTTTTAGCGAACTGCCAATGCGAGCGACGGTCCGATCGCAGCGGAGGGTCTGCAAGCCTTCGATCATCTGGCGGTTGCGAATCGCCCGTTCGTGGCCGTTGCCGTCGGTCGAAAAGTCGTAGAGACGGAGGATTTCGCGGAGACTGTCGATCCCGTGCTTGTCGGTTAGCGACAAATGGTTGAGCGACAGATGGGTAATCAAACGCCAACGATTGCCGTTGTCGACCGGAGGACGCAGCGGCGGCGTCGGTTGACGCAAGCAGCGCGTTCCTTTGATCGGCGCGGGAATCTGCAATTGAAACTCGGCCGTCCCCCATTGGTTATACAGATTGGTCGGCAAGTCGCGGTTCGAGCAAATCGCGTGTACGGTTGCGACGGCGTCGGAAGGACGGCAAGGATCGAAGTTGAGGTCGACCAATTGCAGGAAGGCGTCGTCCCCTTCATCCCCCGGCTGCGTCGAAGGACGCCGCGACAAATGCCAATACGCTTCGTCCGGCGCGGCCGGATTCCAGCTGCTCGCGTGACCAATCGCGTAGAACGGACGAAACTCGATGTCGCCGTCCATTCCTTGCGCCGTCACTTTGCGAATCGAGTGAACTTCAACTTCGTTCGGTCGCTGCACGTCAGGGGTGATCCGATATTCGCTACGGCGATGGTCGATCGAGACCGGTTCGCAGATCTTGTCGAATAGGTTGATAACCGGAGTGCAGCCGAGCCGGAACGTGTCGGCATGAACGGCGCCATGGATCAGCGGTTCAACTCGGTCGAAAAAGAACCAGATGTCGACTTCTTGTTGCCAACCGGCCGAAGCGGCGCGTTGGAAGCCATGCAGATCGAAGTAGAGGAATTTCTCGGGATAGGCGAACAAGTCAGTCAGCAGATGATAGCCGGCCTGGCCTTGGGCGGCCGACGGCATCAACGCTTCTTCCGGCTGGAAACCAACCGGCTTGATCACGGCATTCGGATCGAAGTTGACGCACTTCTGATTCGGCTTGTCGCCGGCGGCGACGATCGAAACCCGGTTGCAATGGTTCAGCAGGTATTCGTACAGGACCGCGGTAACCTGGTCGCCGCCGTGCAAATGAAAGCGGAGCGAATCGAGCGGCAGTTTGCTGAAGGTGGCGTCGGCCTGGCAGCGGAGACGAATCCGGATCGCCGCCATCGCATCGCGGCGAACGTCGATCGTCGTGTTCCAGGGAGGCGTATGCGTGTCGACCTGGGCGACTTCGACCGGCCAGACGGTGGTGTCGTAGCAAGTGCGGAAGAAGCAGGGGCCGTCGCCGACGCGCTGCGTACGGAGTTGGCTACCGCGGGCGATTTTGGTGCCGGTGACTTGTGGGTTGGTCGGATCGGGTTGAAACTGAACCGTGGCGAGCGACGGAATCGGCGCAAGGTAGTGGGGATACAAAACCTCCAGCAGCGCGTCGGTCACTTCCGGAAAATCGTCGTCCAGCTTCTTCTGGATCCGGCCGGCGATCAGTGCGAACGACTCGATCAGCCGTTCGACGTGCGGGTCGCGGCTGCGGTTCGCTTCCAGCAGCAAACGTCCCGCGGCGGCTGGATGCTTGCGGGCGAATTGCTGCGACTGTTCGCGAGCGAGCAGCAGTTCACGTTCGTAGTAGGGGAAGAGGGTGTCGTTCATGATTCGTTCGGCGTCACTTCAATGCGACGGTTGGTGGGGTTGAGCGCCGCTTCGACGCGAATGCGCGCGTTGGGCAACGCCTTGGACGTTCCTTCGATGGCAAACGAAATGCGGTTCCACATGCTGCGCTTCTCGACGTCGAGATTGACGCGAACCGTATCAAGACGCGGTTCAAAGCGACGAATCGTGTTTTCGATATCGGCGGCCAGGGCGAGCATGTCAGCTCGCGTAGCGCCGTCGTGCAGCGTCAATTCGGGAACGCCGTAGCAATAGACCGAATCGCGAACGGCCGGAGCTTCGACTTCGTCGGCCGGGCGAGACGCGGAGGTGTTCAGCAGATCTTCGAGGTCGCGACAGATGCCCAGCACGAAGCCGCGCACGCTCATCGAGCGGCTGTCAGGCTCCATTTCGAAACAGGCGTCGACCAATCGATCGTAAATCGATGGCGTCAAATCAGGAGTGAGGGTCGGTCTCGGCATGTCCACGCCTCCGAAGGGGAGCGGAGGGATTGGGGAACGTCCAGCGGCGGGTCAAGAAGCGGACGTCGGTCGAGGCGAGCGGGAAAAAAGGAAAATCAGGCGGCCGCGGCGGCGATCCGCCTGATTTCCGTGGTTTGCGTCAAACGAACCAGGTTCGCTTAGACAGGCTTGTTGGCCTTCAGGTCGTAACCGGCTTTGACCGGGTTGTCCATGCTGCCGTCGTCCTTCTGCGGACGATATTCGCATTCGATCTTCGCGAAGTTCAGTTTCACGAAGTCGCGCGGCAGGCCGTCATCGTAGCCAGCGTTTTCTTCGGTCGAACCAGTGTTGCGATGGCTGCCGGTTTGATAGTGAGCGACCAGGACGTCCTTCATCGTGATCTTGTAGAACTCTTGCTGACCGCCGCCAGCCTTACGGCAGGTGAGGGTCACTTCCGGAATGTGATCCCCCTTGGCGCAGGCGAGCATCAGTTTCGGCGAGGCCTTACCGGTGCGGGTCATGAACTCGAAATCGTTCATTTTGACCTTGCCGGCGCCGCCGCCCGAACCTTGAGCGAAGGTGCCGGTCTGGGTGGCGCTCCAGTTGAATTCCGAAATTTCGATTTCTTTGGCGTGCACCGAGTCGGACGATTCGCCATCGATATCCGAGATCTTCAAAAAGTAATCGACTGCCATGATTGTGGCTCCGTAGTTATGCGTGAAGTTTCTTTAGAAGGATAAAGGGGACCGCGCCGCGTCAGGCGGCGCGATCCGCGCGATTTTCAACTAGCCTTGCTTCGGCACTTCGGCGACCAAACGCATCGAGGCTTCGAGCGTTTCGAGCTGGAAGTGCGGACGGAGCCAAGCGACGGCTTCGTACCAACCCGGCTTGCCTTTGACTTCGCGGACTTCGACGCGAGCGTCGGCCAGCGGGCACTTGGCCTTGGTTTCGTCGCCGGCCGTGGCGGGATCGCAAACGTAGTTGCTGATCCAGCTGTTGAGCCAACGTTCGGCTTCGGCGACTTCCAGGTTCGAGCCGATCTTGTCGCGAGCCATGACCTTCAGGTAATGGGCGAAACGCGACACGCACAACAGGAAGTTGATGCGGGCCGACAGTTCGGCGTTGGCGTTGGCGTCTTCGTCGAAGTAAACCTTCGGCTTCTGGCAGCTTTGGGCGCCCATGAAGACGGCGTAGTCGGTGTTCTTGGCGTGCAACAGCGGCAGGAAGCCGAGGTTGGACAGCTCGAATTCACGACGATCGCTGATCGCGATTTCGGTCGGGCACTTCATGGCGACGTCGCCGTCGTCGGTCGGGAAGGTGTGAACCGGCAGGTTTTCGACCTTACCGCCGCCTTCGACGCCGCGAACCTTGGCGAACCAGCCGTACTTCGAGAACGCATTGGTGATGCGAGCGCCATAGGCCCACGCGGCGTTCATCCACAAGTACTTGGTGTAGTCCTTGCCGTCGACCGCTTCTTCAAAGTTGAATTCTTCAACCTTCTTGAACTCTTCGCCGTACGGCAGACGTCCGAGGACGTGCGGCAGGGTCAGAGCGACGTAACGCGAATCTTCGCTGTCGCGGAACGAACGCCACGAGGTGTGGGTCGCGCCTTCGAAGATCTTGGCCAGGTCGCGCGGGTTCGGCAGGTCCGAGAAGCTGTCGAGGTTGAACAGCGACGGCGAAGCGGCCGAGATCAGCGGAGCGTGAGCCGCAGCGGCGACGTTCGACATCAGCTTCAACAGGTTGATGTCTTCCGGACGACGCGAGAACTCGTAATCGCCGATGAGCAGACCGTAAGGCTGACCGCCGAGTTGGCCGTATTCTTCTTCGTAGATCTTCTTGAAGATCGCGCTCTGGTCGAATTCGACCGCGGTTTCCAGGTCCTTCAGCAGGTCGCGCTTGGTCGCGTTCATGACGCGAATCTTCAGCGAGGTGCCGGTTTCCGATTCGTGGACCAGGTAGTGCAGGCCGCGCCAGGTGCTTTCCAGTTGCTGGAACTTTTCGGCGTGCATGACTTCGTTCAGCTGGGCCGAGATCTTCTTGTCGAGCTCAGCGATCCAGAAGTTGATCTTCGTCGCGGCGTCCTTCGAGACCTTGGTCTGGTCACCGGCGGCCTGGCGAACGAATTCTTCGATGTACGACTTGTTCAATTCCATTTCCGCGTCGTCGAGCGGACGGGTGTTTTCCAGGATCTGATCCAGGAGCGTCAGCTCCATGGTCGCCGCTCCGCCGGCGTTGGTTTGGTTTTCAGCAGCCATTATCGATTATCTCCAGTTACTTGCGTTGCTTGTGTTGCGTTTGTTGCGGAACGGGAACTAAGCGGTCGGAGCTTCGACGCCCAGGTCTTTGCTGACTTCGTCGCGAGCCGAATCGTCGCTCAGGGTGTTGTCCAGCAAGCCGCACAAAGCGTCGTTGCCTTCCATCTTGCTGAGGAGCTGCTTCAGGCGATCGCGCATTTCGAGCAGGTTGGCCAGAACCGGAACTTGGCGAGCGACGGCGGTCGGCTCGAAGTCGGTCATGTCTTTGAAGTTCAGCTCGACGCTGAGGTTGGTGTTGTCGTCTTCCAACACGTTCGGAACCTGCATCGCGACGCGGGCGCCGCTCTTTTCCAGGACGCTGTTGAAGTTGTCGCGATCAATCGGGACGAACTTGCGCTGCTTGATGCCCGGCAAAGCTTCTTTCGGCTGACCCGAGAGATCGGCCATCACGCCGACGACCAGCGGAAGCTCTTTCACTTCCATGGCGCCGCCGGTTTCGACGTCGTACGTAATCTGCACGCGCGGAGGACGCACGCGATCAAGCTTGTGTTGCAGGCTTTCGCTCATCAGTCAGGTTCCTTAAAGGTTTGGTGGCGACCTGGCGATCGCAGCCGCCTCTCTTGCTGCGGTGCGTCCAGTCGCCGTCGAAACGATAACGGAGAATCAACTTGCGGTCGCAGACGTCTGCGAGCCGCCAATTTGTCTTTGCAATTCGTCCAACACCGCCTGCTCGCGAACGATGGCTTGCATCAATTGCGGGAACGGCAGCTGACCCAGTTGAACGGCGCGACGCACAAGGAAAGGCGCGGGGCTGTTCGGTTCGATTTGCTCCAGCAGGTCGGCTGCGGCCGAAAGCTGCCGGTAGAGTTCCTGGCGGCGAACGACGATGTCGCCCACGTCCGCGCCAGCGCCGTAGTTCACGCTAGGCGCAGCGGCCGTACTCGGCGCCGCGCTCTGCGGTTGTGCGGTTTCGACAGCGGCAGGTCGCTTCGCCAACTCGGCGGCGAGCAGCCGCTGGCATTCTTCGAGCGCCTTTTGCAGATTGAGCAAGGCGGTCGCGTCGCAGCCGAGACGTTCGTCGAGCAAGCGAGCGATCTCGCGAGCCGCTTCGTGCGAACGCTTCGCTTCCTGCGCAGCATGTTCGACGTCTTCGCGCGTCGCAGCGGTCAGAATCCGCGACAAGCGAGCCTGGTCTTCCTGGTTTTTGGATTGTTGCCACTGCGTCCAGTCGACGGCGGTCAGCTGACCTTGGCTGTTCGAGAGAAGCGGGACGCGGCGGACGGTTCGCGGAAAGAGGACGCCGCGATCTTCATCGTCCAGCAGATTGGCCAGCGGAGCGAGACGGGCTTCCGGGCCGTTTTCGAGCGGCGGATTGAGCGAATCCCAACGCTGCTCAATCAGATTCTTTAGCAGATCCAGACCAGCGGCGATGCCGTCGATCCCTTCGGTGCGGGCCAGTCCCTCGATCAGATGGCAGACGACGCGGAGATCTTTGCTGTCGTGCAAAAGCGAATTACGAGCAAGATCGACAATACCGGCCCAATCGGCCTGCTTGAGAACGGCGGGACGCGTGACGTCGTCAAAATCGTCGGCGTCTTCTTCGCGGCGCAGTTCCCGAAATTGATCGTGCAAACGATGCGAATAGGCGTCCGGATCGCCGGCAGGGCGATCGTCGGAGACGGGCGAAATCAGTTCGGCTACGTCTACTTCGGCCATATTCGCTGGGGAGTGTTAGGGGAAGGAGTCGCTATTAGGCGGGCGACGTCGTGAGGGAGTGCGGATCGCTGACCCCTAAAAGGGCTGTGGATCGAATTCCGGAAAAGCTAGGTCAGAAATACGCGCGGAGCAAAAACCGCGAAATTTTTTCTCTCCCCAGTCTGGCGCGTTACTGCGACCTATATTGCAACGAACTCACCCCCAAGCAGCGCAGTAGCGATCTCGCCGATTTGTCGCCGCGCCTTGCCGACGATACAGACCCACCGCAGCCGTAGCGTTTTTGACGATCCGTCGCGCCGCACTTCATTTCGAAGGAGGCGGGGCAATCGCCGAAATGCTGACAGCTCGTTACAAACGGCGGATGCCGTCGCCGAAACCGGCTCCGCCGCTTGTAACGGATTTAAAGAACGGTCTTCCCATCGCCGGGTCGGCCGCCTACGAATCCCTTACCCACCCAGACGAGACGCGCGCCATGCAATCCCCCTTGGCAGAAGACGTACGTGCCGTAGTCGACTACGGTCTCGACCTGCTCCGCCGACTCGAGACGCAGCAGAAAGTCGATCTCGAATACGAGCAGGCGGTCTTGCTCGATTTGTTGCAACGGGATGCGATCGTCGCCGTTTCCAACTCGCGCCGCGACGAACAAGCCGTCAATCTGCAATACGCGCTCGCCTGCTGGCTCGACGAGATCTTTACCGATTGCCCGCAGTCGACCGCCGCGTGGAACGAACAAAAGGTGGAAATGCACCTGTTTGGCGCCAACGATCGGGCCTGGCGGTTCTGGCACGAAGCGGAGCTTGCCCTGCGTCGCGGCGATCATGATCCGCTCGAAGTCTATTACCTTTGCGTCGCCCTCGGATTCCGCGGCGAAATGCGGTCGCAACCGGAGAAGCTCAGTTCGTGGATCTCGCGGGCTCGCGTTGCGGTCGGAGATATCGACGACCTGCAAGTTTCGCTCGAAGCCGAACTGCCGCCGTCCTGCGAAGCTCGTCCGCTGCGGGGGGAACGCCGCATGCAAACGATGATCGCCGCCGCGTGCGTCGTCGGCCTGGTCGCCGCTCCGTTTCTCACCTTCGTCGTCGTCGACTGGTTCGGTCGCTAACCCTGTAATATCGGAACGTACGCGATGTTGATGAAGATTTTAGGTTCGATGTGGCAGGGCCTGGCGAGTCTCGGCAACCTGATCACCGCTCCGGTCGCTGCGACGGCTCGCGCTCAAGGAACGGCTCGCTTGCTGCTGTGGCTGGTCCACGGGTTGGCGATCATCGGCATCCTGGTCGGCCTGTGGTGGCTGAACGACTATTTAGAGCTTGAGAAGTCGGTTCGCTTTCCGTCGGCTTTCGTTCGCTCGAGCTGGCTGCCGATTCTGTTTTTGTTGGGCTACGCCTTGGGCTGGCAGGTTTGGTGGATGATGCGTTTGGTTGGCCAGCGCGTCAGCGTCTCCCCCTACCCTGACCTCGATCAAGCCTGGAGCGAAGCGACCGAACAACTGATGCGCAACAGCGTCTCGCTGGTGAACGAACCGCTCTTTTTGGTCTTGGGGCAAACGGCTGCCGGGGACGCCAACTTTTGCAGCGCCGCCGGTTTGTCGCTGACGCAGCCGCCGACTCCGCGCGGCGCCGACGCTCCGTTGCGCGTTTGGGCTGATGAACGCGGCGTCTTCGTTTCGCTCCGCGGCGCTTCGCTGCTAGGACTGCAAGCTTCCCGTTTGCAGGAACTGGCCCGCGCCGCCGAAGAAGCGAACCCGCTGGAAGTAGTCGTTTCCGGCAATGATCCCGGCAGCGATCCGGTTTACGCCGACTTCCTCAACGTCGATGGTCCTACCGTCGCCGTGATGCCGTCGAAGCAGCGCAACCTGGACTCAATCGCCGCTTCAGCCGAAACGAAGCTGGACGAAGCGGAATCAAACTTGGCGCTCGCCTTCGCCGAACCGTCGGCCGCCGCTCGAATTCGCTCGGCGCCGCGTGCCGAGGTGAAGTCGACCGTCGAAATCTCGAAAGAAGAGATCGACGAAGCGCTCGATCGGCTCGACTACGTGATTGATCTGATTCGACATGCCCGCGCTCCGTACTGCACGCACAACGGGGTGATCGTGCTGGTCCCTGGGGACGCGACCGAAAACCTGGCCGTCGCCCAACAGACGGCCGTTTTGATGCAGCATGATCTGCAACAGGTTCGCCAGGCGAGCGAAGTCGCCGGCGCCGTTACCGCGATCTTCTGCGACGCCGAACAAATCAGCGGCTGCGACGAAATTCTCCGTCGCTTTCCGGAAGAACATCGCCGTCGTCGCTTCGGCGCCGAGCTGCCGAACATCCCAGCGGCCGACTTCGGCAATATCAAAGAGATTCTCCGCCGCGGCGTCGAGTGGGTGAATCGTTCGCTCGCCTCCGCCCTGGCCTACCGCATCTTCGCCCAACGCGAAACGTTCCACGGCGACCAGCGCCGCGAGATCGAAAGCAATCGGATGCTTTACCAGTTCG